>JAJZQV010000010.1 GCA_021803025.1 Actinomycetes bacterium
GGCGGCCTCCTCGTCGACGACGGGCTCTCCCGAGACGGTCCCGTCCGAGGCCGGCACCTCCTTCTCGTCGGCCACCTGCTCCTGGGTCGCCGTCTCCTGAGTCGCGTCCGGAGCCGGCTCCTCATGAGCCGTCGCCTCGGCGCGAGTCTCCCGGGTCGTCGTCCCGCCAAGGGCGTCCCCCTCGACGCCCGTGACCGAGCGGCGCGGCTGGTCGGCGACCGGTGCTGAGGCGTCGAACGAGTAGAGCGAGGCGCCCGGCTCAGAGACCGAGCCCACCGCATCCGCCGCGGGCTCGACGTCGTCCTGCGTCGCGTCGGCGAGCACGGGCTCCTCGGCACTGGTGCGCGGGTTCGACGCGATGAGGGCGTTGAGCCAACGTGCCCGGGGGTCGGCGTCGACGACGAGCGCCTTGACGAAGAGCGTGGCGGGCAGGGCCAGGAGAGCGCCGAGGGGGCCGAGGACGACGGCCCAGACGAGCAGGGACAGGAACGAGACCGTACTCGTCACCCCCACGGCCTCCCCGGTCACCTTCGGCTGGATGACGCCCTGGATGACGAAGTTGAGCACGGCGTACAGCACGATGACGAAGACGGCGCCCCAGGGGCCCTTGGCGAGCAGACCCATGACGGCGGCCGGGACGAGGCCGAGGATGAAGCCGACGTTCGGGATGTAGTTCGTGACGAAGGCGAGCACGGCCCACACGACGGCGAGCGGGATCCCGTACGCGGCGAGTCCCATCCACGTGAGGACCGACACGACGAGGCCGAACGCGGTGGAGGTGACCCAGTACCGGCGGACGCCCAGCGCGAACGACTCCAGTGCGCGGACCATCACGGGGTCGTGACGGCGCCCGAGCCGCTCCATGCGTGACTCGAAGTCGACCGAGTCCACGACCATGAACAGCAGGACCGTGATGACGATGACGAACAGCGACAGGGCGCTGCCGACGTTCGAGATGAGCGACGAGACGACGCTCACGACACTGCCCGGGTTGATCGTCTTGAGCTGGTCGATGATCTGGCTGCTCGTGATCCCGAACTGCGACGCGATGGTGAGGGCCTGGTCGTACATGGTCTGGAACTGGCCCTTGTACTGAGGGATCTCCTGGACGAACAGCGACGCCGCCCAGCCGATCGCCCAGAACAGGAGCCCGATGATGATGATCGCCAGCAGCCCCGACAGGATCGCCGCGAGCACGCGAGGGACGCGGCGAGAGAGGAAGCGCTGGACGGGCCAGACGACGACCATGAGGTTGAGCGCGAGGAAGAACGGGCCGACGATCCGCGACAGCTGCGACAGCCCGAGCAGGAGCACCACGACGGCGGCCGCACCGACCGCGAGTCGCAGGGCCCGGTGCGACCCCTGTTCGGGCGCAGCGGCAGGAGTGTCGTAGCCAGTCATGTGCCCATGGTGCCGTAGCGGCCGGTGCCTCGCACGACCGGCTCCCGTTATGTGGGCCATGTGGTCGTCCCCGGGAACCGCCGTGCTCCTCGCCGGCGTCCGGGTTGCGACCAGCCTGTCCACCCCATGCCCCGGAGGCTGGGCGGCGCAGTTCCTCCCCTTGTGAACCGGTCATCGGGACTGCCTTCGGATGCCGGTTCCCCCACCCGGAACGACCGGGTGGGGCGGCAATAGACTGCCGCCATGACCACGTACCGCCAAGAGTCAGACACGATGGGCACGCTGGAGGTCGACGCCAGCAAGTACTGGGGCGCGCAGACCGAGCGCAGCGTCCACAACTTCCCGATCGGCCGTGACACCTTCGTGTGGGGCCGGCCCATCATCCGAGCGCTGGGGATCCTCAAGAAGGGGGCCGCGCAGGCGAACGCCGAGCTGGGCGAGCTGCCCGCCGACATTGCCGACCTCATCGTCAAGGCAGCCGACGAGGTCATCGCGGGCACCCTGGACGAGCACTTCCCGCTCGTCGTCTTCCAGACCGGCAGCGGCACGCAGTCGAACATGAACGCGAACGAGGTCATCTCCAACCGCGCCATCGAGCTCGCGGGCGGCGTCATGGGCAGCAAGACGCCCGTACACCCGAACGACCACGTGAACCGCGGCCAGTCGAGCAACGACACGTTCCCGACCGCCATGCACATCGCCGTGGTCCTCGAGCTCAACGAGCGCCTGTACGGGGCGGTGTCGACACTCCGCGACACGCTGGCCGCCAAGTCGGAGCAGTACGCGGGCATCGTGAAGGTCGGCCGCACGCACCTGCAGGACGCCACGCCGATCACGCTCGGCCAGGAGATCAGCGGGTGGGTCGCCCAGCTCGACTACGCGCTGGCGGAGGTGAAGCACGCCGGTGAGGGCCTGCTCGAGCTGGCGATCGGCGGGACTGCTGTCGGCACAGGCCTCAACGCCCACCCCAAGTTCGGAGACCTGGCCGCGAAGAAGTACTCCGAGGAGACGGGCTACGCGTTCCGCAGCGCCACGAACAAGTTCGCGGCCCTCAGCGCCCACGACGCCCTCGTCCAGACCTCGTCGTCGCTGCGCACCCTCGCGGGTGCCCTCATGAAGATGGCCAACGACGTCCGCTGGCTCGCCTCGGGCCCGCGCAACGGCATCGGAGAGATCACGATTCCGGAGAACGAGCCCGGGTCGAGCATCATGCCGGGCAAGGTCAACCCCACGCAGTCCGAGGCCATGACGATGGTCGTGACGCGCGTGTTCGGCAACGACGCGACGGTCGGCTTCGCCGGCAGCCAGGGCAACTTCCAGCTCAACGTGTTCAAGCCGGTCATGGTGCACGCCGTCCTCGAGAGCATCCGCCTCATCGCCGACGCCTGCCTCGCGTTCAACGACAACTGCGCGGTGGGCATCGAGCCGAACATGGCGAAGATCACCGAGAACCTCGACAAGAACCTCATGCAGGTCACCGCTCTCAACCGCCACATCGGCTACGACAAGGCTGCGAAGATTGCGAAGAAGGCCCACAAGGAGGGACTCAGCCTGCGCGAGGCTGCGCTCGCTCTCGGCTATGTCACCTCCGACGAGTTCGCCCAGTGGGTCGTCCCGCTGGACATGACGCACAACTGAGGTTCTCTCGCGCCTGAGGAGGCCGTGATGAGTGATGACTGGGGACGCAAGCTCTCGAGGTTCGGCAACGACCTCGCCGCGGGGCTGAAGGACACGGGGAAGCTGCTCAAGAGCGACATCGAGAAGGCGCGTGGCTACGTCGCCGAGCAGCAGCACCAGTCCGAGGCGCAGCGACAGGCCGAGCAGCAGCGCCGCTGGGTGCGCGCGAGCTCGCCCACCTGGGCCGCGCCCACGCAGGCGGCCGACACGACGGAGTGGGCGACGTACGAGCTCGTCGACCCGCGGTCGCAGCAGGTGGCCGTGACGTTCCGCCATCCCGCCGACTGGCAGGCCGGCGGCCAGGTCATGTGGCCGGCGGGGCCGGGGCTCCCGGTGAAGTACGCGATCGGGTCGAGCCCGGTCGACGGCTCGTGCGTCGCGGAGCGCTTCCCTCGTACGGACTTCATCAGCGGGGGGCTCATCACGACCCCCGAACCGGGCCGTGAGACAGCGTCGGGCGGCCTCATGCAGGACGTCATCGCGACCACGCTCGTGCCGAGGCTGCGCCCTGGTGCGTTCGTGGTGTCCATCGACGCGGTCGACCCGGCGCTCTACGTGAGCCAGCGCGTGGACCCGCGTCTCATGGGACAGGGCTACCTCGCCTGGCTCGAGTACGACAGGGGCGGGGTCCCCTGGGCCGACGAGCTCGTCGTGCTGCGCTACCAGCTGCCGCCGACGGGCGGCCTCGTGCAGGAGGTGCGCTTCGGCGCGGCCGTCTGGAGCCTCAACGCGCACCGGGACCTCTTCCCGTCGGTACGCAGCACGCTCCGAGCCATCGCCCTCAGCGCCGCGAGCCGTCCCGAGTGGGACGGCTACGCGTCGCAGCAGACGGGCTGGCCGGTCCTCATCTAGCCGGGTCCCGTCGGGGAGCAGGCTCGACGGAGACCCCTCCGGGCCGTCGTCTCAGCCGAGCAGGCGGCTGAAGAACCCACCGCTCGAGGACTGCGCCTTCTGCGCGGGCGAGCAGCTGCAGCGCTGGGACTTCGGCACACCCGCGAGCGCGGTCTCGATGTGGTTGCCGCAACCGGCCCAGGTCGGCTTGTTGCAGGTCCTGCAGGTGGTGCGATGGCACATAGTGGCGACTCCTCGTCGGTGGATGGTGACATCAATATACCCCAGGGGGTATCTGATTCCCAATCGGGCGGCTGCCGCTCATGCAGGTATGAGCCTCTGGATCGATCTCGGGTGGGACCCGGCTCGCGCCGGACGATGATGGGGGCGCGAAGGATCCGGTGGCGGAGTCGATGGCGTAGGCAAGAACTTCAGGCATAACGCCGACGTCGTGATGTCGACGCGCGACAATAGGCGCCAGCGCTACCTGTACGCACCTGCGCTACCACACCGCGCGAGTTCGCGCGTACATTCCCGATGGTCACATTCGCAAGGAGACTGATGGCGCGGCCCACCCTGATCAGCCTGGCCAAGGAGCTCGGAGTCTCCCGCCAGACGGTCTCGAACGTCATCAACGCGCCACACCTGGTCAAGCCGTCGACTCGCGAACGTGTGCAGGAGCACATCGAGCGCTCGGGCTACAGGCCCTCAGCGGCGGCGAGAGCCCTGCGGACGAACCGGACGCGCATCGTCGGGATGCGGATGTCGCCCGTCCTCGACGGGATCAACGGGTCCGTGATGGACCGCTACATCCACGCGGTCACCGAGGCGCTCGAGGAGCGCGGCTACCACCCGGTCCTCGTCACGGCGTCCGGTGAGCAGGAGGAGCTCGCGGCGCTCATCGGGCTGTACGAGACGGGGCTGATCGACGCGGCGATGCTCGCCTACACGTCCCCGCTCGATACCCGGCCCGCTGAGCTGCGACGCATCGGGATGCCGTTCGTCTCGTTCGGACGGCCGTGGGGTGACGAGGATGCGCCGCACCCGTGGGTGGACATCGACAACGCGACGGGCGTCGAGGACGGCACCCGGCTCCTGCGCGAGCGCGGGCACACCAAGATCGGCTTCATCGGGCCCAGCGACTTCTCGATGATCGACCGTCACCGCCATGAGGGCTGGCTTCGTGGGATGGCAGGGCTGGACGAGGACCTCGCGGAGCTCGACATCTGCGTGGCGGAGGGCATCCAGAACGGGTTCCGTGCCATGCGCGTGCTGCGCGAGAGGGGCATCACCGCGGCCGTGTGCGGTACGGACTCTCTGGCTCTCGGAGCGCTCAGCGTCCTGTACGAGTCGCCGGTCGAGGGCTTCGCGCCGGCAGAGTCCATCGTCGGGTTCGACGACTCGCCCGTCGCCTCCGCGCTCGGCTTCTCGAGCGTCGCGCAGCCGGTCGAGCAGGTCGCGTCGCTCCTCGTCACGCAGCTCATCAGCGAGCTCGAGGACGACGTCGAGCAGTGCGAGCGCCGGGTGCTGCTGCCGTCCGTGCTCAGGGTCCGGCTCGGTCGCGGCCTGCCGGTACGACTGGGGTAGCCGTACGGAAAGGGCCCGTCGGACGTCAGGGCCTGGCGAGGCCCGTCTCGTAGGCGATGAGGACGAGCTGGACGCGGTCGCGGGCCTGGAGCTTGGCCAGCAGGCGGCCGATGTGGGTCTTCACCGTGCCCTCCGCCATGTACAGCCCCTTGGAGATCTCGGCGTTCGTCGCACCCCTGGCGATCTCGACGAGCACCTCGCGCTCCCGGTCCGTGAGCACGTCGAGCCGGGTGTCCGTGCTGCTTTCGCCCGGCGCGGGCAGCAGCGGCACGACGTGGTCGAGCAGTCGGCGCGTGGCGCTCGGCGCCATCACGGCGTCCCCGCTCGCGACGCTGTGGATCGCGTGGAGGAGCTCGGCGGGATGGCTGTCCTTGAGCATGAAGCCGCTGGCGCCGGCGCGCAGCGCCGCGTACACGTACTCGTCGGCGTCGAAGGTCGTGAGCACGAGGACGTGCGCGCCCGACCCCGACGCGACGATGCGCCGCGTGGCCTCCACGCCGTCCATGACCGGCATCCGGATGTCCATGAGCACGACGTCCACCGGCGTCCGGGAGAGGACGTCGAGGGCCTGGGCGCCGTTGTCGGCCTCGCCCACGACCTCGATGTCGTCGCTCGACTCGATGAGCATGCGGAACCCGCTGCGGACGAGAGCCTGGTCGTCGACGAGCAGCACGCGGATGGTCACGCGTCGATCCTTCCTGATGCGCCGGCGTGCGACGGGAGCCACGCGTGGACCCGGTAGCCCTTGTCCTTCTCGGGGCCCGCCTCGATCGTGCCCCCGAGCGCCGCCAGACGCTCGGCCATGCCGCGCTGGCCGTGGCCGACTCCGTCTGTCGTGGCTCTCGCGCCGAGGCCCGAGTCCACGACGTCGAGGTCGATGCCTCGCGGGGAGTACGTGACGTGGACGTGGGGGTTCGCACGCGGGCCGGCGTGCTTGAGCACGTTGGTGAGCGCCTCCTGGACCACGCGGTAGGCCGTGAGGCCGACGGCGGCGGGGACGTCGGGCATGTCCCCGGTGACGGTGAGCGCGGCACCGGTCTTGTCAACCATCGGCGGGATGTCGGCGAGTGTCGGCACCGGCGTGTACGGCTCCGAGGCGTCGTCGCCCTCACGGAGCACCGCCACGATGCGGCGCATCTCCGTGAGCGCCTCGCGACCGGTGGCCGCGATGGTGCCGAGGGCTGCCGCTGCCGCCTCGGGCTTCTTCGTGGCCAGCGCGTACCCGCCTTCAGCCTGGACCACCATCACGGACAGCGAGTGGGCGACGACGTCGTGGAGCTCGCGGGCGATCTGGTTGCGGGTGCGGGCCTCGATCGCGCGGGCCTCGTGCTCACGCTGCGACATGAGGGTACGGGAGTGCTCCGCCTCCGCCTCGAGCAGTGTCTCCCGGGCGTGGACGACGTCGCGCTGGCGACGGCCGAGCGCGTACGGCGTGACGACGACGCCGACGCAGACGCCTGACGCGAGGATTGCGGCGACGGTGACGACCGGCTGCCCGAAGCCGAACGGCACGACGATCCAGCGCAGCGGCGCGACGACGGCACCGACCGCGCCGAGCACCACCACGAGGCGGGCGCGGCGACCGGGCACCCAGCGGGCGACCGTGTACGCGACGAGCGGCACCACCGCGATCCCCACGCCGGGCACGGGAGTGAGCGCGACCTGTACGAGCAGGGCGGCCGACGTGACGGACAGGAACACCATGGGGAACGCGCGCCGGATCGAGATCGACAGGAACGCGATGAACGACGTGACGACCGCGACGGTCAGGTTCCTCTGCAGGTGGTTGAAGAGAGAGTCGAGGACCACGTACGGGATGAGGCCGAGCGCCACGAAGACCCCGGCGAGGAGGAGATCGACCCGCCAGTCGTCGTTGGCGTCCGTGTAGGCCCGCAATGCCCGTAACGCGCTCATCGGCGCCCAGCCTAAACAGAACCGGCGCCGGCGGGCGCGGTCGTGGGGATGCCCTCACGAAGGCCGCTCTTCCCTCCGCGCGGGGCATGGGATCCGGGGCCCGCTGCGCCCTGAGGCCCGTACCTGGCTTCCCCGAGGCTGACGCGTCCCCGAGACGGCGCGCTCGACCCACAGCGGTTCACGGAAGGATGAGACCCCTGGAGGTGGGATGAGGAACCGGACGTCGCCCGTGAGGGTCGTGCAGGCTGGGCCCGTCAGCGGCTCGTACGCGGCGCTCGCCGCGCTGCTTCCCGGGGACGAACCTGTCGTCGACGGGGAGACCCTGGCAGCCGCGGTCGCAGACCTGTGCGCCTTCGTCGACACACGCCGAGACTGCTCCGACTTCCGCGCCGTCGCGCTCCTCGCCGTCCTGCTGGCGGGGAAGGTCCCCGAGGAGTCCCTCGACCAGGTGCGGCGCTCCCTCACGGGCTTCAAGTACTGGATGGCCGAGCCCGGCGACGACGCCATGTGCTTCTGGTCGGAGAACCACCAGCTGCTGTTCGCGACGGCGGAGTACCTCGCGGGCGCCGCCTTCGCCGGCGACGTCTTCTCCAACGACCGGCGCACGGGGGCCGAGCACCGCGACGACGGCCGGCGCCGGCTCGAGCGCTGGCTCGACCTGCGGTTCCGGTTCGGCTTCTCCGAGTGGCTGTCCCCCGTCTACTACGAGGAGGACGTGGCCGGGCTCACCCTGCTCGTCGAGCACGCTCCCGACCCGGAGGTGGCCGACCGGGCGGCCGGGGTGCTCGACCTGCTCCTCCTCGACTGCGCGCTCCATCGCTTCGACTCCCACTTCGTCGCGAGCGCAGGCCGCGTGTACGAGATGCAGAAGAAGCATCCCGCGTCATCCGAGATGCAGGCGATAGTCGACCACGCGTTCACCGGCCGGGACGTCGTCGCCGACTGGGACCGGATCGGGATGGTGTTCTGCCTGCGCCGTATGTACGAGGTGCCGGACGTCCTCGTGGAGATCGCCGCCGACCCGGCTCCGCGGACCGTACGGTCGGGCCACGGCCTGGACATCGCCGACG
This sequence comes from Actinomycetes bacterium, assembly GCA_021803025.1. Lineage (GTDB taxonomy): Bacteria > Actinomycetota > Actinomycetes > Propionibacteriales > Propionibacteriaceae > Fen-668. Next base: position 8,481 of record JAJZQV010000010.1, read on the forward strand.
CGGCCGCCCTGTACGGTGCGCCCGGCGACCCGGAGACCACCGGCGCCCTGCTGTGGGCGATGGAGGCGTTCGTGAACCCGGGGGCGGTACGGACGACGATGGCCGCCTTCGAGGCCTGGCACATGGCGACCAACCCCTTCGTCTCCGCCCTCAGGTCGCTGGAGTGGGTGCCACGGCGCCTCCTGCCCGTCGCGATGCGGCTCCTGCGCCCGGTCGTGGCGGGAACCGCCCTGGAGCGGGCCCACGTCACGACGACGCGCGCCGCCTCGTACAGCCTCAGCTGCGCGCAGCACTACCGACCGGGCCACTTCGGCGACCAGCAGCACCTGTGGCACGTGGTGCTGCCCGGGGGCGTACCGGTCTTCGCCACGCACCCCGGCGGCCCGCTCGTCGACGACGCGACGAGGCAGCGCACACCGTCGGCATGGGTCGGCAACGGCGTCAACCCGGATGCGGCCGCAGCGGGTCCGGTACTGCTCGCCGTCCACGACACCCGGGGACGACGCGGCTACGGCGAGGCGAAGCGCCGCCACGGGAGCCACCTGTACGTGCCGTTCGCGCAGCTCGACGACTCGGCGCGGGGCAGCCATTGGCTGGCTGTGCGAAAGGGGGACGCGCTCGTCGGCGTCCTCGCCACCTCTGAGCTGTTCACGGAGTCGGAGGAGGCGCTGCGTCAGGACGGGCCCGTCACGGCGTGGGTCGTCGTGTGCGCCGAGCTCGGAACCCACGGCTCCCTGGAGGCGTTCAGCACGTGGCTCTCCCGCTGCAGCGTCACGCTGAGCGGCGCGACGCTCGACGTGACGACCCCCGACGCCACGTACCGGCTGGCTCGCGGCGCGCTCTTCCTTGACGGTCGGCGCGTCACGACCGACCACGGGCGGTACGACTGCCGCTGGGTGCGGACCCCCTTCGACGCGGACCGGATCGTCGTGCGGGGCGAGACCGGGACGCTCATGCTCGGCCGTGACGGCAGTCGTGTCGTGACGCGGTCCTAGGCTGGCCCCGAGGAGGAGCCATGAAGCGACTGGTGGTGTTCGCCGTGGTCGTCGCGGTAGGGATCGTGATGGGCGCCAAGGCGCGAGAGCGGGACGAGAGGGCCAGGCGCTGGGCGGCGGCGACCGACCCGCACCCGGGATGAGCGCGCCGCTGCTCGACGCGTACGACGACGTGGCGGACCTCGTCGCCGACCTGTGGGCACATCCCGAGGTCGGGTACCAGGAGACGTACACGTCCGCCCGGATCCGCGACTTCCTCGCCCGCCACGTACCGGGAGTCGAGGTCGCCTCGTTCGCCCGGACAGGCCTGAGGCTCCGGCTCGGTCCCGGGCACAGCCGTGCGGTCGCCCTCGTCGCCGAGCTGGACGCGCTCCTCGTAGCGGCGCACCCGGATGCCGACCCGGTCACGGGCGCGGTGCACGCGTGCGGCCACCACACGCAGGTCGGGATCGCGTGCGCCGTCATCGCCGAGCTCGCGCGCCGCCCGTGGGACCTGCCGTTCGACCTCGTCGTCGTGTTCGTGCGCGCCGAGGAGTACAGCGACCTCGAGACCCGTCGCGGGCCGCGGGACGCCGGGGAGATCGTGTGGTTCGGAGGCAAGCCCGAGGGGATGCGGCTGGGGGCCTTCGACGACGCCGACGTGGCGGTCCTCACCCACACGATGGGTGGTCTCGTCCGCGCCGATGACGACCAACGTGGTCCCGGACACCGCGAGGGTCTCCACCGACGTACGGGCGATCGACGTGGAGTGCATGTCGGAGCTGTCCGCGAAGCTCGACGCGATGGCGCACGGGGCCGCACTCGCGCTGGGCGGCGTGGCCGAGGTCGAGACCGAGGTCGGCTACCTGCCGTTCCGCCAGCATCGGCCCTTCTCGCAGCCGTTCCGTGAGGCGTTCCTCGCTGGGCTGCCCGGCGTGGAGGCGCTCCTCGACCATCGCGGGGGCTCCGCGGCTGCCGGCGACGTGGGAGACCTCTCGGTCATGCTGCCCTGCATCCAGATCGGCTACTCGGGTCTGGAGGGCACCGTCCACGGAGCCGACCTCCGCCTCGTCGACCCGGTCACGGTCCTCGACGCGGTGCCCAGGTTCGTGATCGGGGGCCTACGGAGGCTGGGCCCGGTGTGGGACGAGGTGGCGACGTACCGGCGCTCGTACGAGGATTACGCGGAGCAGGTGGCGGGGGCTGGGGGAACGGTGGCCACAAGCTCGACCCGGAGCGCCCCGACGGCCTGAGCAGCCCTGCAGACGCTGCGGAGGATCCTGGAGCGTTCACGGAGCCGTGAAGCGGCAAACCTAGAACAACGTTAAATCTGCGTCATTTCCGTTTCATGTACCGCGGTTCGGTTCGAGGTTCTTGGCGGGTCAACAACAGACTGGACAGCGCAGCAGACCCGTGGATGTTTCCCAAGACGTCCCCCGCCAGGTGTTCCCCAAGGCAATGTGGCAGGTCTGCTGGGCCCGGTCGGAGTCTCCTTTCCGACCGGGCCACACCATTCTCCGAGCGGGTCACACCACCACTCTGAAGCGCCTGGCGCGAGCGTTCAGCAGGCTCCCAGTGCGGCCCTCACGGTCTCGACGACGCCCGTCACCAGCTGTCCGGGGCCGACCTCGTCCGTGAGGTGGACCGCGGCGGTCACCGTCCCGGTCGTGACGACGACGACGCTGCCGCCGTGAACGGTCAGCACGAGGTGGTCGCCCAGCTCCGAGCCGGCCAGGGCGGCCGCATCGCGCATGTCCTCAGCGAGGCGGCCGAGCGAAGGTCCGGTGGCGGCCCGACTGTGGAGGCCCGACACCGTGAGCGCCGAGGCCGAGTCCCAGATGTCGACGGCGACGATCGCCGAGCCGAGGCGCTCCTGCAGGCCGGTCACTGCGGCGTCGAGGGCGGGGACCGGCATGGTCAGTGCTCCCCGCTCGCCGAGACGAGGGCGCTGCGGAGCCTCGGTACCGAGGAGTCCAGCACGTCGTCCAGGTCGACGAGGTGGCGGTGGACCGTCAGACAGGCCCCGAGCGTGGGCGAGCCGTGCAGCAGGATCGCGATCCTGCCATCGCGGAGGCCGACGAGGTGCTGCGACCCGGGGTCGCGCAGTCCCGCTTCGGGCAGGGCCGCCTGTACGTCGCGCAGCGCACGGTGCCAGACCGGTGCGAGCCGCTCGTACGCGTCGCCCCGGCCGACGAGGGCCAGGCCCGTGCCCGCGTCCCACACGACAGCCTGGTCGAGGCCCTGACCGAGTGAGTCGGCAGCTGCGTCCAGCGCGTTCTCCACCGCGGGCAGGTCCACGTGGGTGCGATGCGCGGAGGAGTGGTCGTGCCGGCGTGCCCTTCGGTGCCGTCGCATGATGATGGCCGCAAAGCCACGGCCGTTGCGGGCGCGGGCCTCGGCCGCGCTCAGGGCCGGCAGCCCGGGGTACCGCTGCGACGGCTTCTGTCCGCCCGGCCGTGACGCCGGGGACGTCCCATGGGTCTCCTCGCCCTCGAGGCCCCCTGCCTCGGTGGCCTCGTCGTCGAGGGGCTCCGGGGGTGGGGCCGGGGAGTCGGGGCTGTCCATGCCCTTCGCCCGCCGGGGCTGCGGCCTGGGGCTGCCGAAGAGCGACCAGCGGGAGGAGACCCCGCGGTCCCGGAACAGCCCCATGCGTCGCGTACCTCCTCGTCGGCGACCTTCCGATCGCCCGCTCACTGTAGGTCGAGGCAGTGACTCGGCAGGGGCTCGGTGGCAATCGTCTCACCGCCTTCGGCGCGACGGAATCACGCGGACTGACTCACCGGCCTCGGCGCGACCGACTCGTGGGGGTGCCTCATCGGCCTCGGCGCGACCGACTCGTGGGGGTGCCTCACCGGCCTCGGCGCGACCGACTCGTGGGGGTGCCTCACCGGCCTCGGCGCGACCGACTCGTGGGGGTGCCTCACCGGCCTCGGCGCGAACGACTCGTGGGGGTGCCTCACCGATCTCGGCGCGAACGACTCATGCGGACCTGGCTCAGCGCCCCCTGCACGAGGTTGCGGGGAGGAGGAAGGACTTGGCCACGCCGGACTGACGCTCGGCGGCCTGGTGGAGAAGACGGGACTCGAACCCGCAACCCCCGCCTTGCAAAGGCGGTGCGCTACCAATTGCGCCACTTCCCCGGGCCCGCCCGGCGGCGAGCAGGAGAAGCATACTTGCCGAGCGCCCCGGGGCGCCTGTCGCCGACGACGAGGCGGCCGGTCGGGTCGTCGAGGAGCCCTGCCACCTCCCCCGCGGCGCCCTATCTGGCACGTCGGTTCACCACGTTAACCCGGTAAACAGGATGTTCTCATGGCAGATCTGCCATGAGAACATCCGGTTTGCCCACTTAACATGGTGAACCGACACACGACCTCGTGAACCGACACACCACCTCGTGGACCGACACACCACCTCGTGAACCGACACACCACCTCGTGAACCGACACACGACCTCGTGAACCGACACACCACCTCGTGGACCGACAGGCGACCTCGTGAACCGACAGGCGACCTCGTGGACCGACAGGCGACCAACCGACGACCTTGACGCGAGGGGCGCGGCGAGAAGCCGGGGAGATCCCTGAGGTGCTGCCCTGGAGCCCGTACAGACCGAGCGCCTACCCTGGACGCCATGTGGTCCAAGCGGCAGACGGTCGACTACGCCTTGCAGCGCCGCCATGCGCTGGAGAGGCTGCGCAGTCGAGTGCGTACGCTGAGGCGTGAGGATCTCTGCGACGCCGACCCGATGCTCATCAGGGCGGCGCTCCATCACGGAGAGCTCAGCTCCGTACGGTGCCCGGTCGGCAACTGCGGGCGGCTCGTCACGTTGAACTACACGTTCGGCGAGCAGCTCGGCCAGTACAGCGGTCGCATCAAGTCGGTGCATGAGCTTGAGGAGATGGAGAATGAGGTCGGCGAGTTCCGCGTCTGTGTCGTCGAGGTGTGCACGGAGTGCGGCTGGAACCACATGATCACCTCCTACTTGCTCGGCGACGGCGTGAAGCGCCGGCCACCGCGCCGACAGAGGACCGTCGAGGACATCTATGGCTGAACGCACGACCGGGGCCCGTCGAGGCAACAACGGCCCCGCCCGCGCTGCATCACCGACAACCGGTGGTTCGCGCACGACCGGAAAGACTGCCAAGACGCCCCGACCGCGATGGCAGAGGAGGCTCCTCACGGGCCTCAAGGTGGCTACGATCGCCGTCCTCGTCATCGCCCTGCTCGGCATGGGGGGTCTCGCGATCGCCTACCAGCGCACGAGCCTGCCCGACCCCAACGCGGCGTTCCTCACAAACAAGTCGAACGTCTACTACCGGGACGGGACGACGGTCATCGGCTCGTTCGCCGACCAGAACCGCACGTCGATCCCGTACTCCGACATGCCGCAGACCATCAAGGACGCCGTCGTCGCCGCCGAGAACCGCTCGTTCTGGACGGACAAGGGCATCTCGCCGACCGGCATCGCGCGGGCCGTGTGGGGGATCCTGCGCGGCACGAGCGCCCTGGGCGGCGGGTCGACGATCACGCAGGAGTACATCAAGATCCTCTACCTGACAAGCGACCAGACCGTCAGCCGCAAGGCGAAGGAGATCTTGCTGGCGATCAAGATGGGCCGGTCGATGCCCAAGGAGCAGATCCTCCAGGGCTACCTCAACACCATCTACTTCGGGCGAGGCGCGTACGGGATCCAGGCCGCCGCGAAGGCGTACTTCAACGTCGACGCCAAGGACCTCACCCTGCAGCAGTCCGTCGCCCTGGCGGCGATCCTCAACTCCCCGAGCCTGTTCGACCCCGCCGACGGCGAGAAGAACGTGGCCCGGCTCACGAAGCGGTACGCGTACGTGCTCGACGGCATGGTCCAGATGGGCACGGTCACGCAGGCTCAGGCCGACGCCGCCAAGGCCCTGCCGGTCTTCCCGGACGTGCCGAAGAGCTCCCGCTACGGGGGGCCCAAGGGGTTCCTCCTGAAGATGGTCGAGGCGGAGCTCGCTGCCGACGGCTTCGCCCCCGCGACCATCTCGGGCGGCGGTCTCCAGATCACGACGACGTTCGACGAGAAGGCACAGGCGGCGGCCGTCGCGTCGGCGCAGAAGTACACCGAGGCCGCCGCGACAGGTGCCAGGACGAAGCAGGACCCCGCCCAGCTCCACGCTGCGATCGCGTCCGTGGCGGTGGGCAGCGGCGAGGTGCTCGCGCTGTACGGGGGGCCCGACTACCTCACGAGCTCCCGCAACTGGGCGACCACGGACAGGCCGGCCGCATCGACGTTCAAGGCGTACGCGGTGGTGGCCGGGCTTCGCAACGGCTTCAGCCTGCGCTCCACGTTCAACGGCAACACATTCACGCCGAGGGGCGACACCACCACGATCCGCAACGAGTTCAACAACCAGTACGGGACGGTGTCGCTCGTCAAGGCGACCGCCGACTCCATCAACACCGCGTTCGTCGACCTCACCCAGCAGATCCCGAACGGCCCGGCACAGGTGATCAAGGCCGCGAACGACGCCGGCGTGACGACCGGCGCCGGCTGGGACGCCAACAACCGCATCGCCCTCGGCACCGCGGAGGTGAGCCCGCTCGACCAGGCGACCGGCTACGCGACGCTGGCGAACGGCGGCACGTACGTACCGACGCACGTCGTCAAGGAGGTCAAGGACTCGACGGGCAAGGTGCTCTACACGGCCAAGCCCCAGGCACAGCCGAACATCGACCCGAAGATCGCCATCGACACCACGTACGCGCTCGAGAACGTGGTCAACGAGGGTACGGGGGCGAGGGTCTCGAGCCTCGGCCGCGACATCGCCGGCAAGACGGGTACGGCCGACGTCAACGGCCATGTGGTGTCCAGCTGGTTCATCGGCTACACCAAGCAGGTGTCGACGGCCGTCATGTACGTGGCGGGTGACGGCGGCAACGGGAACCTCGACGTGTACGCGAAGAAGGGCGACGCGACGTTCTTCGGCGGTACGTACCCGGCACTGACGTGGCTCGACTACATGAAGGTGGCGACCGAGGGACAGCCGAAGCTCACGTTCGACCCGCCCGTGTACGTCAACGCGACGGCGACCCCGGCCCCGGTGACCTCCTCGCCGCCGACGCAGGTGCCCACGCCGTCGTCGGCGCCGTCGTCGGCCCCGCCGTCGTCGGCCCCGCCGCCGCCTCCGCCCCCGTCGACCAAGCCGACGCCGTCACAGAGCCCGTCGAGCAAGCCGTCTTCGTCCCCGAGCCTGGGCGGCGGCAAGCCCTCCGCATCAGCGGGGTAGCCGCTCTGAGGCAGGCCGGGTCCTGAGTGGGTGCCCGTGACTCGGGTCCCTCGCACTCGGTGCTCGGACTCTTCACGGCGGGCGCCGTGCGCCGGATCGCGGACAGGCTCTGCCCGTACGATGGCGGCGTGACCGCCCCGACCGTGACCGTACCCGCAGGGGAGCCCGCGGAGCGCGGCGGCTGGTCGGAGGTGATGCTGCGGCGTCTCGGCGGCCCGCTGGGTCGTCACGCGGGGTCACGGCTCGTGCTCGGGCCGGCCGTCGTCATGGTCCTCGCCACGCTCAGCTGGCTGCTGCTCATGGCGCACCAGACCTCGTGTCGCCAGACGGACCCCACGACGTCGATCAACGCCATCGCCCGCCTGTGCTACACGGACATCCCTGTCCTGTACCAGGCGCGGGGGCTCAGCCAAGGAGCCGTCCCCTACATCACGGCTCAGTGGGAGTATCCCGTCCTGACAGGGGGCTTCGTCGAGGTTGCGCGGCGCATCACGGACGTCCTGGGCGTTCACGCCTCGCCTGACCTCAGCGGCCAGCAGGTGCTGACGAACGCGGACATCTTCTACTCCGTGTGCGCCGTGATGCTCTTCGGCTGCTTCCTCGTGCTCGTCCTGCTGCAGCTCCACATGGGGGGCCGACGCTGGTGGGCCACCAGCCTCATGGTCGCGGTCGCTCCCGTCGTCATCGCCGAGGGCCTCATCAACTGGGACATCTTCGCGGTCACCCTGACGGCTGCCGCCTTGTTCGCGTGGGGACGGAGACGGCCGTACGTCGCGGGACTGTTCTTCGGCCTCGCCGTCGCCGCGAAGCTGTACCCGCTGTTCATCCTGGGGCCGCTGCTCCTGCTCTGCCTGCGCTCGCGGCGGCTCCGCGCCTTCGGGCAGCAGCTCGCAGCCGCGGTCGTCACGTGGGTACTCGTCAACGCACCCGTGTTCGTCGCGTCGCCCTCGGGCTGGCTGTACTTCTGGCAGTTCAACATCGACCGGGGAGCGGACCTGGGATCGATCTGGTACGTGATGAGCCTCGCCGGCCTCCGGCTGCCGAGCCCCGGCACCTGGTCGCTGCTGTTCATGCTCCTGGGCTGCCTGGGGATCGGCGCCCTGGTCTTCCTCGCCCCACGCCGCCCCCGGGTCGGGCAGGTGGCCTTCCTCGTCGTGGCGCTGTTCTTGGTAGTCAACAAGGTGTACTCGCCGCAGTACGCGCTGTGGATGCTGCCGCTTCTCGCATTGGCCCGCCCGACGTGGCGCGAATGGGCCGTCTTCAACGTCGCCGAGGTGGCGTACTACTTCGTGATCTGGGGACATCTCGCCGGCACGCTGCACCCCGGAGACGGCGGGCCGGACCGCGTGTACTGGCTGGCGGTCTTCCTCCGGATGGGTGTGAGCATCTGGCTCATGGTCGTGGTCGTCAACGACATGCTGAACCCGGGTGAGGACCCGGTGCGCGAGGACGGCGTCGACGACCCGATCGGCGGTCCGCTCGACCGCGCGGCCGACGCCTGGAGCCTGCGCCTCGTGTCGTTCGGTGCGGAGTCGCCGGCTTTGCGTCCGTCACCCTCGGGCAGCGTCGTGTACGGACCTGTCGAGGACCCCGACGGGAAGCAGTCGGGGAGACCCAGGCGTGCCCTCGTCGACGACCTGCTCGACGACGGGTCCGACCAGCCGAGGTGAGGCGGGTCGAGGAGGTCGTGGTCCCCGGGGAGCGGGAGAGGGCGGTACGTCTCGGAGATGGGCCGCGCCTCGTCGTACAGGCTTGGCTGGGCAGCCGGGTCCTGCTCGCCCTCGTCCTCGTCTGGACGGTCTGGTCGACCGGGGCGACCTGGCAGGCCGCCGCGGGCAACTGGGACGTCGCCCACTTCCTGCGGATCGCCCGTGACGGCTACGCGGCCGAGAACGAGGCGGCGTTCTTCCCCGGACTGCCGCTGCTGCTGAGGGCTGTGGGTGCGGCCGGTGTGGACATGACGGGCGGCGGCATCGCGGTCTCGGTCGTGGCGTCGGCGTTCGCCGCCTGGGCGCTGTGGCGGCTCGGCGGCCCTCGTACCGGCGTCGTCGCCGCGGTGCTCTGGCTGTTCGCGCCGACAGCCGTGTTCACGGTGGTCCCTTACACCGAGAGCATCTTCGCGGCATTCGCGTTCTGGGCCTGGCTGCGGGCCCGGGAGGGGCGGTGGCCGTGGGCCGCGGTGCTGGCCGCAGGAGCCTGCTCCGTCCGGGTGTCCGGGCTGTTCCTCCTCGTCGCGCTGGGGGTGCTGGCCCTCACCGGGTCGTACGAGGGGGACCGGCGCTGGTCGGGACGAGTCCGCGCCCTGGCCTGGCTCCTCGTGCCGGCGGCCGTCCCCGCGGCGTACGCCACGTACCTGCGGGTGACGAAGGGGTCGTGGCTCGCCTGGTACACCGCCCAGGCGGACGGGTGGGGGCGTCGGCTCACGTGGCCGTGGGACGCGTTCGCCCACACCCTCCGCGCCGTCGTGCCCGGCGCCTACGCCGACCACCCCGGCTGGGCCTGGGTGTTCCGTGGCGAGGTCGTCTCGGTCGCGGTCGGCATCGCGGTCACGGTCGCCTGCCTCGTGCTCCGCCGGTGGGCGGAAGCCACCTGGGTCGGCGTCCAGGTGGCAGCCTTCGCGACCTCCTACTGGTACATGAGCGTCAACCGGGCCGTGCTCCTGTGGTTCCCGCTGTGGCTTCTCCTCGGGTCCTTCGCCACCCGCGCGGGACGAGGCCCGACGGCGCGCCTCGCGGTCATCGCCGTGTGGGGGCTGGTCAGCACGATGCTGCTGGTCTGGTGGGCGGCGCGCTTCTTCTCCGGGCAGTGGGCGAGCTGACCGCTGGAGAACCGCGAGGTTTACCACGTTAACCCGGTGAACTGGATGTTCTCACGGCAAATCTGCCGTGAGAACATCCAGTTCACCCACATAACATGGTGAACCGACGAGGCAGCGCTCGTCAGGCGAGCCACTCCCCGGCGCGCATGACGCGGGTCACGGCCCAGTCCTCGTCGAGGACGACGGCGTCGGCGCGGCCTCCCACCCGGAGGTCGCCCGCGTCGAGGCCGAGCCACCGGGCGGGACGGACGGTCGAGGCTCGCACCGCGACAAGCGGGTCGACCCCGTACGCCACCGCGTTGGCCAGGGCTTTCGAGAGCGTGAGCGTGGACCCGGCGATCGTGTTCGTCCCGGCGATGCGCGCCACCCCTTCCCGGACCGCCACGGACAGCGTGCCGAGGATGTAGTCGCCGTCAGCCGCACCCGCGGCGGCCATCGCGTCGGTGACGAGGACGACCCGCTCGGGGTGTGTCCGTGCGATGTACGCGACGAGCGCGGGGTGCGTGTGGGTCCCGTCGACGATGAGCTCGAGAGCTGCATCGGGGTCGGCCAGGAGGGCGACGATCGGTCCGGGCTGGCGGTGGTGGATCGGCCGCATCGCGTTGAACAGGTGGGTGGCCCCCGAGGCGCCCGCCGCAAGAGCGGCGACCGTGGTCTCGTAGTCCGCGTTGGTGTGGCCCACCGCGGCGACCACCCCACGCGCCGCGATCCGGCGACAGGCCTCCACGCCGCCCGTACGTTCGACCGCGATCGTCACCATCTTCACGGGTCCCGCGTCGAGCAGCCTCTCGACCTTGGGCCACTTCGGGTCGCGAAGCAGGGCAACGGGGTGGGCGCCGTGGAACTCCTCCGCGAGCCACGGCCCTTCGAGGTGGATCCCCGCGAGCTCACCCGACGCCACGTACGGGGCCAGCATCCGTACCTGCGCCTCGAGGTCGTCGTACGTCTCCGTGACGAGGCTCGCTACCTGGGTCGTCGTGCCCGTACGGCGGTGGGCTTCGATCGCCGTCACAGGGTCCGTCGAGAAGGACGCGCCCCCACCGCCATGGCAGTGCACGTCGACGAGACCAGGAGCCAGGGTCCCGACCTCGACATCCGGCCTCCCAGAGCCTCCTGACCCGAGTCCGGAGGAGTGCCAGGGCCCGACGTCGACGACGCGGTTGCCCTCGGTGCGGAGCAGCCCCGGCTCGTACACCTCGTCGGCCGTCACGAGTCGTTCGGCGTGGATCAGCATCATCGCTCCTTGTCAGGTGGCGTCGGCGGTGCCGTCGCGAGGTTGCGGAGCTCGGCCTCGGACGGGCGAACCCGTCTACCGAGGGGGCGCTCGATGTGACGCGCCCACATGGCGATGGTCGCGACGAACAGGGCGGCGACGGACTGGTCGAGGTAGGTGGGCCCGAGCATCCCGAGCCATGGCCACATGAGCGTGGCCACGAGCGTCCACATCGCCACGATGCGGGGCGCTCCACGCAGCGGCTGCCGGGCGGTTCGCCGCAGCCGGTCCACCGCCCACTTGACGAGGCCGATGCCGGCGAGGGTGACCAGTACGAACATGCTGATGCCGTACTGGCTGGCGACCTCGACGACCGCGCTGTGGGGGGTGACGACGCCGTGGGTGAAGTAGGGGGTAGAGCGGGTCGTCATCGCGTGGGGGAAGCCCGCCGGACCGACCCCGAGCCAGGTCGAGCGTACGAGCAGGACGGCCCCGTCGCGGAGCAGGTTGAACGCGTCCCCGCCGGTGAACGACGCGCTGGTCGTGCCGCCGAACAGGGACCCGACCTGCTCGGCGACCGCCACGAGGAACGCGCGGCCCTGGGGCAGGGCGACGACCACGACCGCCAGGGCGGCGATGCCGACGCGGCGGCCCCAGCTGTACACCGCCAGCCAGCACACGCACACGACGAGGAACAGCAGCAGCCCGAGCGTCGAGCCTGTGCGCCACAGGAGGTACGGCATGGGGACGCACACGGCGAGGTAGGCCCAGCGCAGTCTCCGGTCGTGCTCGAGGGACCAGCCGACAGCCATGACGAGCGCGGCCGCGACGAGGACGCCCGCGAGCCGGCTCGGGGTCCCGAACAGACCGGCGATGTCGGTCCAGCCCGGCGTGCCCTGCCGGTCGGCCGCGAGGTGGTAGTTCGAGAGGTGACGGCCTGTGACGAGCTCCCAGAGCCCGACCGCCTCGACGAGCACCGCCATGTACAGCCAGCCGCGGGCGATGGTGAGCACGGTCTCGGCGGTCCGGTAAAGCTGTACGAGGGCGGCGGCCAGGGCGAACATGAGCCCGACCGCGAGCAGCTCGTTCCAGGCGGAGCCCGCTGGAGGCTTCGACCAGGCCAGCGCGACGAGGCCCGACACCTGGAACGCGAGACCTAGCCCGAGTGCGGTGAAGAAGGTACGGGATCGGTCCTGGAAGCGCCACCAGTCCCAGGCGGCGGTGAGGAAGAGGACGGCCGCGGCGACGCGGAACGACGTCCACGGACCCGCGCCCCAGAGGGGCCCGGCCGCAGCGAGGCTGGGCGTCACGATGAGGAACCAGCCCACCCAGCGCGGGGTCGGCCGCTGGGTGGCCCCGCGTACTGGCTTGGTGACGTCATCGATCCGCTCGCTCATCGCGGACCAGTCTTCACCCCTCGGGGACCGTCCGCCACGCGGGCGCGCGGCTCGTCCGCCGGGCGGCGGTTCGGCGCCTGCCGCACAGCAGGTCCTGACGGGGTCAGCGTGGTTCACGTGGACCGCCCCCGCCGTCCGGCGGGATCGCCCGCGTGGCCGGCCGGGGTCAGCCCTTGAGCAGCTGGTCGAACGGGGTCACGTTGTCGAACGGGTCCGCGGGTACGGCCCGGGGAGCGCCCACGACGAGGTCCGCCAGCTCGCCGGCTGCGGTCTCCATACGCGCGGCGAACTCGCCCGACCGGGCCCCGCCGAAGTCCTCGGTGGCGGCGAACACGGCGGTCGGCACGGTGACGGCCCGCAGGTACGAGAACAGCGGGCGCATCGCGTGCTCGAGCACGAGGGAGTGCCGAGCCGTCCCTGCGGTCGCGGCCAGCAGCACCGGCTTGCGGCGGAGAAGGTCCTTCTCGATGACCTCGAAGAACATCTTGAACAGGCCCGAGTACGACGCGGCGAACACCGGGGTGACGACGATGAGCCCGTCGGCGTGCCGTACCGTCTCGATGGCCTCCGCGAGATCGCCTGTCGGGAAGCCCGTGAGGAGGTGGTCCACGAGCGGGTGCGCGAGCTCGCGGAGCTCGATGACGGCGACGTCGGCCGCCTCGCCGTGGCTGCGGAGCGCGACGTCCGTCGCGGTGGCGAGCTGGTCGGCGAGGAGCCTGGTCGAGGACGGGTTTGCGAGGCCGGCGCTGACGACGACGATGGAGCGGGTCATACGGCCACCGCCTCGGCCTGGCGGGCGGCGACGAGCGACTCATGTGTCGGCGCGTCGGGAACCCCAGGCTTCGCAAGCGCGGCGAACTCCTTGCGCAGCACGGGGACGACCTCGCTGCCGAGCATGTCGAGCTGCCTGAGGACCGTGCTCAGCGGGAGGCCGGCGTGGTCCATGAGGAACAGCTGGCGCTGGTAGTCGCCGACGTAGTCGCGGAAGCCGAGCGTGCGCTCGATGACCTGCTGCGGCGAGCCGACCGTCAACGGGGTCGCCTCCATGAAGTCCTCGAGGGACGGGCCGTGCCCGTACACCGGCGCGACGTCGAAGTACGGCCGGAACTCCCGTACGGCGTCCTGGCTGTTCTTGGCCATGTACACCTGGCCGCCGAGCCCCACGATCGCCTGGTCGGCGGTGCCGTGGCCGTAGTGCTCGAAGCGCCGGCGGTACAGCGCGACCATCTGCTTGGTGTGCGAGGCAGGCCAGAAGATGTGGTTGGAGAAGAAGCCGTCGCCGTAGTAGGCCGCCTGCTCGGCGATCTCAGGGCTCCGGATCGAGCCGTGCCACACGAACGGCGGCACGCCGTCGAGCGGCCTCGGGGTCGCCGTGAACCCCTGCAGGGGCGTCCGGAACCTGCCCTCCCACGTCACGACCTCCTCGTCCCAGAGGCGGCGGAGCAGCGCGTAGTTCTCGACGGCCAGCGGGATGCCCTCGCGGATGTCCTTCCCGAACCAGGGGTAGACCGGCCCGGTGTTGCCGCGGCCGAGCATGAGGTCAACGCGGCCGTCGGCGAGGTGCTGAAGCTGTGCGTAGTCCTCCGCGATCCGTACCGGGTCCGTCGTCGTGATGAGGGTGGTCGAGGTGGAGAGCAGGATCTTCGAGGTCTGCGCGGCGACGTACGCCATCGTCGTGGTGGGAGAGCTCGCGGCGAACGGAGGGTTGTGGTGCTGGCCGAAGGCGACCACGTCCAGGCCGACCTCCTCGGCCTTCTTGGCGATGGCCACGGTGTTCTTGATCCGCTCGTGCTCACTGGGCGTGTACCCGGTGGTCGGGTCCGTGGTCACGTCACCGACGGTGAAGATACCGAACTGCAACTCAACGCTCCTAGGATGTTGTTGAAACCTAAATGACATCACGGCGTCCGGATATTCCCCTCGCAACACCAGCACGTGCGCGGTGCATGTCCTCGCGACCCCGTCACCGCGTCTACTGTGCACCCATGACCTTCTCGATCGCCGCCCGTTCCGGTCCCGCCTGGGGTGTCGCCGTCGCCAGCAAGTTCGTGTGCGTCGGCTCGATCGTCCCCGAGGTGCGGCTCGGTGTGGGAGCCGTGGCGACCCAGTCGTTCGCTCGCGTCGCCTACCGGGAGGAGGTGCTCGAGGCGATGGCGGGGGGTACGACGGCGCAGGCGGCTCTCGCCGCGGCGGTGGCCGCTGACGAGGGCCGCGAGACGCGCCAGCTCGGCGTGGTGGGCGCGGACGGCGCCGCCACGTACACGGGTGCCGAGTGCATGGACTGGGCGGGCGGTGTCGCACGAGGCGGTGCGGACGAGGCGTACGCGATCCAGGGCAACATCCTCGTCGGCCCCCGGGTGGTCGAGGAGATGGAGCGTGCCTTCCTCGCGACCGCTGGGCAGTCACTCGACCGGCGACTCCTCGCGGCCCTGCTCGCAGGCGACGCGGCCGGTGGTGACGCGCGAGGTCGCCAGAGCGCGGCGCTCCTGGTCCGGTCGCCGGGCGCGGGGTACGACGGGTGCGGGATCGTCGCAGACGTCCGCGTCGACGACCACCCCGATGCCCCCAGCGAGCTCGGCCGCGTCCACGACATCGCCACGCTCGTCCTCGGCGGCCCCGAGGACGTCCGTCCCCTGGAGGGTGCGCTGTACGAGGAGGTCGGCCGGCACCTTCGTCGCCTCGGCTACGAGGAGCCCGACGTCGAGACCTCGCTGGCCGCGTGGGCGGGCGTCGTGAACCTCGAGAACCGGCTCGTACCCGGTGGCGTCGACGCCCGGGTGCTGGCGGAGCTCCGCCGCAGCTAGGCCTACCCGCTCGCCCGCGCGTTCGAGGGCCGCTTGTAGGGTGGCCGCACCATGTCCTGGCTCGACCTGCCTCCCCTCGACCTCCTCGGCGTCGCCCCTGAGCCGGTCGTCGTGCCGGACGCCGACGGACGTACGGCGGGCACCCTCGGGCTGGTCGCCGGAGGGCTCGTGGGGGTCTGGGGTCCTCAGTCCGTCGAGGTCTGGCGCCCCGACAACCCCGCAGCACTGGCAGCCGTCCTCGGTGTCGGCGAGGTCGAGCGGGTCGACGTCGGCCGGGGCTTCGCGGAGTGCGGGCGCCTCGACAGGGAGAAGACGTCCCTGCAGATCCGCAACCGCAACCCGTCCTCCGGCGCCCCGCGAACGTTCCCAGGCCGGCCGGTGGGGCTGTCGGACGCGTCCCTCGACCCCCACGCCGCGTGGCAGCTTCGGCACATGCTCGACGTCGCCCTCCGGCGGGACGAGCGCTGGGCTCTCACGCCCGGTGGCCTCAGGGGCGGCGACGTCTTCCTCGGGATCGAAGCCGCCCTGTGGCAGGGGCAGCGACGGCTGGTCGTGACGGCGCAGCCGGCGGTCCTCGCCCGGCGGTGGCCGAGCGGCAGGCTGGGGGTGGCGAAGACCGGAGGAGTCCCCTCGCGGTCGGCCGGCGTCCCCCTCACCCCCCAAGGTGTCGGCGAGGCCGTGACGATGCTCGTCACCGCGATGACGGAGTCCGGCCTGTCGCCCTGGGAGTTCATGCCGGTCTTCCCCCTGGTGTGAAGGACGCGGGTGCGAACCAGTGGTGACCTCTCGCGGCCGGCAAGAGAGGTCTCGGACTGTCGGCGACCTCGCCTAGGCTGGCGCCATGATGCAGACGCGGAATCTTGGCAGCAGTGACCTCGTTGTCAGCGCCGTCGGCCTGGGGTGCAACAACTTCTCCCGGCCCGGCACGCCGACGGCGACCCTAGACGGCACGAGAGCCGTCCTCGACGCGGCGATCGACCAGGGCGTGACGTTCCTCGACACCGCCGAGCTCTACGGCGACCCGACGGGCGGCAGCGAGGAGCTCATGGGCCAGGCGCTCGAGGGGCGGCGCGACAAGGTCGTCGTCGCGACCAAGTTCGGCCACACGGCAGGAGGTCCGAGCGGGTCCGAGAGCTGGGGGTCGAACGGCTCCGCCTCGTACATCGCGCACGCGGTCGAGGGGTCGCTGAGGCGGCTGCGTACGGATCGCATCGACCTGTACCAGCTGCACATGCCCGACCCGCAGACGCCGATCGGCGAGACGCTGCAGGCGCTCTCGGACCTCATCCGCGAGGGCAAGGTGCGCTTCATCGGCCACTCGAACCTCAGCGCCGAGCAGATCCGCGAGGCTGACGCCGTGAGCAAGGAGCTCGGACTCCTGCCGTTCGTCTCGGCGCAGAACGAGTACAGCCTCATGGCGCGCGGCGTCGAGGCGGAGGTGCTCCCCGCCGTGCGAGAGGCCGGGCTCGGCTTCCTGCCGTACTTCCCCCTCTACAACGGGCTCCTCACCGGCAAGTACACGCGGCAGGGCGGCGAGGGACGCCTCACGCGTCAGAAGCCCGAAGTGCTCGAGTCCGTCGACTGGGACCTCATGGAGAGGTACGAGGCGCTGTGCGCCGAGGCCGGCGTCACGATGCTGCAGGCCACGTTCGCGTGGCTCCTCGCGCAGCCGGGAGTCAGCAGCGTCATCGCCGGAGCGACCCGACCCGAGCAGGTCGTGGCGAACGCCGAGGCCGGCGCCACGGTGCTTTCTGACGACGTTCTCGACGCGATCAGCGCACTGTTCGCATGACCCTGAGGCACCGGGTGCCCAGGCCGACGCTGCCGCCTGTGAGGGTGCGCGGCGACCTGGGCGACCTGGTGTCGATGCTCGCCGGCCGCCGGTGGGTGGCCCTCACGGGGGCCGGAGTCTCCACCGACTCGGGGATCCCCGACTACCGCGGGCCGTCGGCGCCGCGCTCGACGCCGATGATGTACGACGAGTTCGTCTCCGACGAGGCGAACCGCCGCCGGTACTGGGCGCGCTCGATGCTCGGCTGGCAGTCGTTCGGACGGGCCGTCCCCAACTCCGGGCACCACGCGCTCGTCGGCGCGGCCGGGCTCACCGGCGTCGTCACCCAGAACGTCGACGGCCTGCACGAGGCGGCGGGCAGCGCCCCGGTCGTCGACCTGCACGGACGGATCGACAGGGTCGTCTGCTTGTCGTGCCGCACGTACTCGCCGCGGGCCGACCTGCAGCACCGGCTCCAGATCCTCAACCCGGACGTCGACGGCTACCTCCCTGCTGGGGCGGCCGAGCTCGACTCAGCGCGTCTGCGCCCCGACGGGGACGCCGAGGTCGACCACTGGCAGGACTTCCGGATCGCGCCGTGCGAAGCGTGCGGAGGCGTCCTCAAGCCGGACGTCGTCTTCTTCGGCGAGTCGGCGCGCCGGGAGGTCGTCGACCAGGCGTACGAGCTCGTCGACGCCGTCGACGCCCTGGTCGTCCTCGGGTCGTCGCTCACGGTCATGAGCGGCCTGCGGTTCGTGAGGCACGCCGCCCGTCGGGGGGCCCCGGTGGCGATCGTCAACCGGGGCCCGACAAGGGGCGACGACCTCGCCACCGTGCGCCTCGACGCGGGTACCTCCGAGACGCTGCTCGCGCTGCGTGAGGCCACGCGCTGACACCTCCGCGCCAGGGCCTCCGGATGCGTGGCCCAGGATCACGTCCCTGGTCGGCGATCCTGTCCTCGACCTGGAAGAGCGTCTGCTCGAGCTCACCGGACACGACACGGCCGCCGATCTCACATGACGACCCCGGACTGGCGCCGGTCGGTGATGCCGACGAAGCCGTGCACGTCGCTGCCGCAGATGCCCACCGCGTCGACCTCGAGGACGACCTCGTCGGGCCGGGGGCGGGCTCCGGCGCGTCGGTGAGCTCTACGGTCCAGGGCGTACGGAACCGGAGTGCCTCATCGTCCTCCTCGGTGAGGTCTCTGGGCGACCCTAGCGACCGCGTACGGTGCGTCCATGCTCACGCACACCTATGAGACCCACCTCACCTGGACGGGTTCGACGGCGGACGGCTACCGCACGTACTCGCGGACTCACCAGGCGGTGACCGTGCCTGAGACCCAGGAGCTCACCCTGTCGTCCGACAAGGCGTTCCGCGGCGACCCGATGCTGCTGAACCCCGAACAGCTCCTCGTCATCGCGGCGAGCTCCTGCCAGATGCTGAGCTTCCTCGCCGTCGCAGCGCGACACGGCGTGACGGTGGTCCGGTACTCGGACGTGGCCCAGGGGTGGATGGACATGGCCGACAAGCCGCAGCGCGTGGGCCGGATCCGCATCGACGCGACGATCGAGGTCGAGGGGGACGTCGAGGTCGAGGAAGTCCGGCGGATGGCACACCAGGCTCACGAGGAGTGCTTCATCGCGAACTCCCTCACGTCGGCCATCGAGCTCGAGGTCACCGTGCTGCGGCGCTGAGCCGGGCAAGCGTGTGCACACGGTGGCCAGCCCTCTGCGCGGCGGTCTAGGGTCGAGACGTCCACGCCGCACAGGGAGAGACCATGCCGATCCTCGATCCGTACCGAGCCGATCCCGACCGCTACGACGGTCGCATGCCGTACAGGAGGGTCGGGCGCAGCGGCCTGGTCCTGCCGGCCGTGTCGCTGGGCCTGTGGCACAACTTCGGTGACGACGTGCCGTTCGACCGCCAGCGCGACATCCTGCGCCGGGCGTTCGACCTCGGGGTCACCCACTTCGACCTGGCGAACAACTACGGACCTCCGTACGGGGCGGCTGAGGAGAACTTCGCGCGGCACCTCCGCAAGGACTTCCTGCCGTACCGCGAGCAGCTCGTCATCTCGACGAAGGCCGGCTGGGACTACTGGCCCGGACCGTACGGCGACCTCGGTTCTCGGAAGTACCTGCTCGACAGCCTCGACGCGTCGCTCGCCCGGATGGGCGTCGACCACGTCGACATCTTCTACCACCACCGCGCCGACCCCGACACGCCGCTCGAGGAGACGATGGGAGCGCTCGACTACGCCGTGCGCTCGGGCCGGGCACGCTACGTCGGCATCTCGTCGTACTCGCCGCAGCGCACCCGCCGCGCCGTCGAGATCCTCACCGCGCTCGGCACACCGCTCCTCATCCACCAGCCGTCGTACTCGATGCTGAACCGCTGGGTCGAGGAGGGCCTGCTCGACGTGCTCGACGAAACCGGCGTCGGCTGCATCGCGTTCTCGCCGCTCGCGCAGGGGATGCTCACCGACAAGTACCTGGGCGGGATCCCGGAGGGCTCGCGCGCGGCACAGGGCAAGTCGCTGTCGCCCGACCTCCTGACCGAGGAGAACATCGGTCACATCCGCGCGCTCAACGAGATCGCCGCGACCAGGAACCAGAGCCTCGCGCAGCTGGCCATCTCGTGGGTGCTCCGGCGCGCCACGGTGACGTCGGCGCTCATCGGGGCGTCGAGCGTGCGCCAGCTGGAGGACTCGGTGGCCGCGGTGAGGAACCTCACGTTCACCGATGACGAGCTCGCGGCGATCGACCGCCACGCCACCGAAGGCGGACTCAACCTCTGGGCGGGACCGAGCAGCCTCTGACGCCGAGGGCGTCCGGGCTCAGCGGAGCTCGGACGCTGCCGGCTCGGTGATGTCGACGGGGCTGTTGAAGCCGCCGTACGTGAGCGTCACGCGCGTCGTCGTCGGTGCGGCTCCGGTGCTGCTGAGGCTGTACGAGACCTGGCGCAGCAGGCCGGCGGAGTCGAGCCAGAGGTCCACGGTCGCGGCACCGGGCGCGCTCGGCACGAAGACGCTCGCGTCGACGAGCGTCCGCCAGCGCTCGACGCTGAGGCCGCCGACCGTGTCGGGCCCGAGGTCGGTGAGGCCACGTACGGAGGAGCCGAGCAGGGCGGCGACCGTCGGCAGGTCCGGCCGTACGGTGACGAGCCCCAGCCGGGCAACCGAGGTGGACACGGACGACAGGACGTACTTCCCCGTCCCGGCTCTCGTGTAGAGCTTGTCGCCCACGCTGATCACCGTGAGCGGCTGCCCGTTCTGCGAGCCGTCGAGGCGGCTCCGCGGCGTGGCCGGGTCCGTCACGTCGTAGGCGCCGTTGTAGCGCAACGTCAGGTCGCCGCTGGGGAGACCCGTCCTGATGACGAGCTGGAGGGTGCCCGTGGGCACGCTCCGTGCCGCACCGACGACGCGGGTCTTGAAGCTCGTGACGTCGACCACGCTGCTCGAGGCGGGGGTCTCCGGCGCGATCGCTGCGGACGACGACGTGACAGTGGGAACGGGAGGAGAGCGGTCGGGTCCGAGCGGCATGCATCCCGCCACCAGGGTGAGCACTCCGAGGCACGCGACCCCTCGCAACGACACCCGTCCATTGAATGGTTCTGATGCTCAAGGCGACGTCTTGAGTTGCTAAGAATCCCCGAGAAACGTTCTCAGGTTTGATGTTCGGTCAAGGGGTCCCCACGCAAGCGGTGCAGGAAGCGAACACCACGATGACGATCGGCGGCTCGTGCGCGGGGGCAGCGAGCCGACGCCCCCCGGCGCCCGCCCAGCGTGCCTCCCTGCACGGCGTCGACGAGTGTGTGACCGCGGCCTCGCTGCTGTGGGGGTGACGTTCTACCGGGCCTTGCTCTCCGGCGAGCGGGAACCCGGCGGGACATCTCTCACAAAGCGAGACCTCGAAGAGGTTTTGACCGACTCCCCTAAGGTGACGGAATGATCGCCACGCCCCTCGTCGAGGTCCGGGATGTCCGCAAGGCATTCGGGAGCTTCGAAGCGCTCCGGGGGGTGGACCTGGACATCGGTCGCGGCGAGAAGGTCGCGCTCGTCGGCGCCTCGGGTTCGGGAAAGTCGACCCTGTGCCGGTGCATCAACCGGCTCGAGACCGTCACCAGCGGGACGATCACGTTCGACGGCCAGCCCCTCCCCCAGGAGGGCAGGGCGCTCGCCGACCTCCGCGCCCAGGTGGGGATGGTCTTCCAGGCGTTCAACCTGTTCCCGCACTTCACGGCCTTGCAGAACATCGCCCTGGCCCCCGTGCGCGTCCGGAAGGTGCCCAGGCCGGAGGCGGAGGAGGAGGCCCGGGAGCTGCTGGCCCGGGTCGGGCTCGCCGACAAGGCGAACAGCTACCCGGCGGAGCTGTCGGGCGGCCAGCAGCAGCGGGTGGCGATCGCGCGAGCCCTGGCCATGCACCCGCAGCTCATGCTCTTCGACGAGCCGACGTCCGCTCTCGACCCCGAGATGATCTCGGAGGTGCTCGACGTGATGAGCGAGCTCGCGGACGGGGGGATGACCATGCTCGTCGTCACCCACGAGATGGGCTTCGCCCGTCACGCCTGCGACCGGGTCTGCTTCATGGACGCGGGCCAGATCGTCGAGCAGGCACCGCCCGGCGAGTTCTTCGACAACCCTCGATCCGAGAGAGCCAAGGACTTCCTGTCCAAGCTGCTCCACCACTGAAAGGAAGAACCGATGTACACCTTCAGCCGTCGTGGCCTCCTGTACGTCGCCGCGGGATCGAGTGCGGCAGCCGCCCTCGCCGCGTGCTCCTCCGGGACCCCTCCGGTGGGGGGCGGCAGTCCCGGTGCCTCCGGCTCGTCGGCCGGTGGCAGCAAGCAGATGTCGCAGGCCGACTACGACACCATCATCAAGGCGGGACCTGTCGCCGACGCCGCCACGGTCTCCGCGAGCCCCTGGGCCACGAAGATCAAGAGCCAGGGCTTCATCAAGCGGGGCGGTACGACGACGAGCGCCATCTTCTCGCTCAAGGACCCGGTGACCGGGCGCATCGCCGGCTTCGACGCCGGCATCGGCGACCTGCTCGCCCACTACATCACCGGCGGCACGGACGTGGCCAAGCTCACCCAGGTGTCGCAGACGAGCGTCGACACGCGCGAGACGATGCTGCAGAACAACACCGTCGACATCGTCGTCGCGACGTACTCGATCACGACGGCCCGTGCTCAGAAGGTCGCCTTCGCCGGCCCGTACTACTCGTCGGGCGACTCGATCCAGGTCAAGAAGGACAACACGACGATCAAGTCGGTCTCCGACCTGCAGGGCAAGAAGCTCGTCACGGAGTCCAACTCGACGGCGATCACGGCTCTCCAGAAGTTCGTGCCCGGCAACACGCCGACCCTGTTCGCGGACAACGACTCCTGCGTGGCGGCCGTACAGCAGGGCCGGGCGGACGCGTACGTCCTCGACGAGGCGATCCTCCTGGGCAACGCGGTGAAGAACCCGGACCTCAAGGTCGTCGGGACGCCGTTCACGACCGACCCGTACGGCGTGGGCGTCAACAAGGACGACCCCACGGCGAAGGCGTTCGTCAACGCGTTCCTGCAGAGGATCTTCGACTCGGGCGACTGGCTGAAGCTGTGGAAGGCGACCGTCGGCCTGTACGTGGACGCCGTTCCGACCCCGCCGAAGATCGGCTCGGTGCCGGGCAGCTAGCGGGCGGTACGGCGGGCGGAACGGCGGTGGCCGCCCTCACGACAGGCGGCCGCCCAGGGAAGGACGCGATGGACACGATCTGGACGATGCTGCGCGACAACGCGACGTTCCTGCTGAACGGCGTCCTCACGACGATCGGCCTCACGGTCCTCGGCTTCACCGGGGCCCTGGTGCTCGGCACGCTGGTGGCGATCTTCCGCGTCAGCCCTGTCACGCCGCTGCGCGTCCTCGGCACGGTCTACGTGGAGTTCTTCCGCAATGTGCCGCTGCTCACGCTGCTCATCCTCATCGTGTTCGGCCTGCCCGACATCGGGCTGCTGCTGCCGCTGTTCTGGTGCGGCGTGCTCGGCCTCGTGCTGGCAGGGTCGGCGTTCGTCTGCGAGACCGTACGGTCGGGCATCAACACGATCGGGGTCGGTCAGTCGGAGGCCGCTCGGGCACTGGGGATGTCGTTCACGACGCAGCTGCGGCTCATCATCCTGCCTCAGGCGTTCCGCACGATGGTCCAGCCCCTGGTCAACAACTTCATCGGCATCCTCATCGGCTCGTCGCTCGCTGCGGCGGTGGGCGTCTCGGACATCACGAACGTCACCCAGCAGCTCAACATCCGCTACGCCGAGGCCGTCGTCCTCTTCCTCATCGCGGGCGCGGTCTACCTCGTCTTCGCGCTCGGGGCGGGCGGCGTCGGTGCGTGGCTCGAGCGGCTCGTGACCCGGTCCCGGATCGGCGGGACCCGCTGATGGCCGCCGACACCGCCACCCGCGTCCTCTTCGACGAGCCGGGACCCCGCGGCCGGGCCACCATCCGCCTCGCCACCGTGGTCGCGCTCGTCCTCGTCGCACTGCTCGTGGCGGGAGCCGTCCGGCAGTTCGCGGTGAGCGGCCAGCTGGCCCCGTACCGGTGGCAGTTCTTCACGTACACCGCCATCGTCCAGCGCCTCGTCGTCGACGGGATCGGGAACACGTTCCTGGCGACGGCCGTCGCCGCGGTCTTCGCCTTCCCGCTGGGGCTCGTCCTCGCGCTGGGCAGGATCTCGCACGCACGGATGCTCCGCAGCGTCAGCACCGGCTGGATCGAGTTCTTCCGGTCGATGCCGATGATCCTCGTCGTGTACGCGTTCCTGCTCGCCCTGCCCCGCTTCGGGATCGTGCTCCCGGTCTTCTGGATGCTCGTCGTGCCCATGATCCTCGTCTCGAGCGCGACGACGGCGGAGGTGTTCCGGGCCGGTATCCGCGCGATCGACCGGGGACAGTGGGAGGCCGCCCAGTCGCTCGGCATGGGTCGAGCGCTCGTGATGACCCAGATCGTGCTGCCCCAGGCGTTCCGGATCGTGCTGCCGAACCTGCTCACCGGCCTCGTGTCCCTGCTCAAGGACTCGACCCTGGGCTACGTCGTCAGCTACGGCGAGCTCATGCAGCAGGGCAAGGAGCTCGTCGCCTACTACCACTACATGATCCAGACGTACCTGGTCATCGCCCTCGTCTACGTCCTCATCAACTGGCTCCTCACCCGCCTCGCCTCCTGGCTCCAGGCCAGGATGGGCACGCGTCGCACTGCGGCCAGGCCCATCGAGGTGGACCTCGAGCCCGCACAGTAGGAGCTCACCATGTGCCGTCTTCTGGGTGCCGTCGCCGAGAACCACGCGTCGCTGCGTCGCGTGCTGGACTCGTCGGACGGCTTCTGCGAGCTGTCCCACCGTCACGCCGACGGCTGGGGGATGGCGTCGTACGAGTCCGACGGTGCGCTCCGGATCGTCAAGGGAGCACTGCCGGCGTGGAGCGACCCCGCGTACGAGCCGGCGCTCGACGGGGTCCAGGGCGACATCGGCATGGTGCACCTGCGCCGGGCATCGGTCGGGATCCCCGTCGAGCTGCGGAACTGCCACCCGTTCGGAGAGGGCGACGTGGCGTTCGAGCACAACGGCCAGTTCCGCGTCACGGACCGGTTCCGCGAGTGGTACGCCGACAACGGCCTCCGGGCTCCGGAGGGCACGACCGACTCCGAGCTCTACTTCGGGCTGGTGCTCGAGTTCTTCCGGCGGGACTCCTCGTGGCCCGCGGCGATCACCGACGCCGCGGCGTTCATCACGAGCGACCTGTGGGTCGACGACGTCCACGACAACCCGGAGGCCCTCAACTGCCTGCTGCTGACCCCGGATGCCCTGTACGGCTACAGCCAGTGGGAGCCGAGGAAGCTCAAGCCCGAGTCCACGCCCGACACGTACGTGCTGCGACTCGCGCAGCGCCCGGGCTCCGTCGTCGTCACCTCGACGCACTGGGAGGTCGACGACGCGCAGCCGCTGCCGGAGCGGGCCGTGGTCGTCGTCGAGAGAGGGTCGCTGGCCGTGACCGTCCACGAGCCCGTGCCGCTCGGAGGCTGACCTCGGGGGCGCCGGCAAGCCTGCTGGTCGACAGCGTCTCGGGCCCGCACCCGAGACGCCCTCCACCCGCACTCACGGCTCTGGGACACCGCCCCGGGGAGTCACTACGGTGGGCGCATGACCGTGAAGGAGCAGGCGACGGGAGTCGGGGACGCGGCTGCCCCGAAGGTGAGCGACGACCTCGTGGCGGAGGTCAGTGACGTCGTCCCCGAGATCAGCTACGAGGCCCAGCGGTATCCCGCCCGACCGAAGAAGCTGCGCCCCCGGGCGAAGCGTCGCGCGCTCGAGCAGGTCGTGCCGCCGCCCCCGTTCGCCGCCGACGCACGCAACCCTGCTTACGTGTCATGGCTGCTGGAGCAGTCGATGCTCATCGACGCGAAGATGATGGCTCGCCAGCTCGCGGGCAACCACCTCATGTGGTCGAACTCGTACGCCCAGCCCGACCCCCGTGCCGCGGTGCAGAAGACCTCGGTCTGGTACACGGCGTACCCGCTGTCGCACATCACGGGCCGCGGCACGTCGTTCCTCGCGGCGCTAGGGTCGGAGGAGCTGTGGGACGCGTTCGAGCAGATCGGCATCGACGGGCTCCACACCGGACCGCTCAAGCTGTCGGGTGGCATCACCGGCTGGGACCACACGCCGAGCATCGACGGCCACTTCGACCGGATCAGCATGGCGATCGACCCGCTGTTCGGCACCGACGACGAGTTCCGCGTCCTCACCGAGGTCGCCCACCTCCACGGGGGCACGATCATCGACGACATCGTCCCTGGTCATACGGGGAAGGGCGCCGACTTCCGGCTCGCGGAGATGGCGTTCCGGGACTTCCCCGGGCTCTACCACATGGTCGACATCCCCGAGGACGCCTGGCATCTGCTGCCCGAGGTGCCGGACGGTGCCGACTCTGCCAACCTCGACGCCGCCACGGAGGCCGCTCTCGCGGAGGCCGGCTACATCATCGGCGCGCTCCAGCGCGTCATCTTCTACGAGCCCGGGCACAAGGAGACGAACTGGTCGGCCACCCGGGTCGTGTACGACATCCAGGGCCACCCCCACCGCTGGGTCTACCTCCACTACTTCAAGGACGGCCAGCCCTCGCTCAACTGGCTCGACCCCACGTTCGCGGGCATGCGTCTCGTCATGGGCGACGCGCTCCACTCGCTGCTCGACCTCGGCTCCGGCGGTCTGCGGCTCGACGCGAACGGCTTCCTCGGCATCGAGAAGACGGTCGGCGCGCCGGCCTGGTCGGAGGGCCACCCCTTGTCGGAGGCGGCCAACCAGCTCATCGGCTCCATGGTCCGCAAGGTCGGCGGGTTCACGTTCCAGGAGCTGAACCTCTCCATCGACGACATCGCCCAGACCGGCCGCACCGGCGCGGACCTCAGCTACGACTTCATCACGCGACCCGCCGCGCAGTACGCGATCGCGACGGGCGACACGGAGTTCCTCCGGCTCATGCTCAACGCGGCCATCACGGCGGGGATCGACCAGAGCTCGCTCGTCCATGCGCTGCAGAACCACGACGAGCTCACGTACGAGCTGGTCCACTTCGAGACCAGGCACCGCGACGACGCGTACGTCTTCGGCGGAAAGGAGATGACCGGCCACGAGCTCGCGGCGACCGTGCGGGAGACGCTGCAGAAGACCATCACGGGCGAGGCGGCCCCGTACAACCTCACCTTCGTCCAGAACGGCATCGCGTGCACCACCGCGTCCGTCGTCGCGGCGAGCATGGGGATCCGCGACCTGTCGGCGCTCTCGCTGGATGAGGTGGACCGGATCAAGGCGGCCCACTTGCTGCTGGCGGCGTACAACGCCTGGCAGCCGGGAGTGTTCGCTCTGTCGGGCTGGGACCTCATGGGCGCGCTGCCGCTCGACCCGGCCGAGGTGAGGTCGCTGGTGTCGTCGGGGGACACGCGCTGGATCGAGCGCGGCGCGTACGACCTGCTGGGCCACGCGGCCGAGTCGACGGGGTCCGCCGCGGGGATGCCGAGGGCGAGATGCCTGTACGGGTCACTGCCCGACCAGCTCGCGGACCCGGAGTCGTTCGCGAGGAAGCTGTCCGAGCTCCTCACCGTACGGAGCGTCCACGCACTGGCGACCGGATCGCTCGTGGCGGTGCCGGAGGTCTCGGCGAAGAGCCTGCTCGTCATGGTGAACCGGCTCGAGTCGGGGCGCACCCAGGTGACGGTCTGCAACTTCGCCGGTGAGGAGCACATGGCGCGCGTCCAGTCGGAGCACATCCCGGACGGCCGGGTCGTCGACCTTCTCACGGGTGACCAGATCGACGTCGTCGACGCACTCGGGGGGTTCACGATCGCGATGGCCCCGTACGGGGCCCGGGCGGTCATCGTCACCGAGTGACGCGCGGCGGGCGCGGGCCGGGCAGGGTGATCGCACGCGGCGGCCGTCGAGCTCGTCCTCGCTCCCCACGCCGCGAGGTCCCGGACGCCTGCAGGCCAGGCGTACGTGAACGTCCTCGGTCCACACAGGCGTCCGGAGGTGGAAGCCCGTCCACGTGCTGTGCCACCGCCTCCCGGTCCTGCAGCCTCCCAGCCTGCGTTCGGGGCCTACGGGGCGAGCCGCTCCTTGACCCACCGGCCGTCGACGAGCCGGAACCGGACGCGGTCGTGGAGGCGGCTCTTGCGACCGGCCCAGAACTCCCACGTGTCGGGGACGAGCCGGTAGCCGCCCCAGTGCGGCGGCCGCGGCGGGTTCACCCCGTACGTGGCGGAGGCCTTCGCGGCGTTCGCGAGGAGGACCCCACGGTGAGGGATGACCTCGCTCTGCGGCGACGCCCACGCGCCGATGCGCGAGTCCAGCGGGCGGGTGACGAAGTACGCGTCCGACTCGGCCTCGGAGGTGCGCTCCACGCGGCCCTCGATCCGGACGACCCGCTCGAGCTCCACCCAGTGGAACTGCAGCGCGGCGAACGGGTTCGCCTCGAGCTCGCGGCCCTTGCGGCTGGCATAGTTCGTGAAGAACACGAGCCCTGAGGCGTCGAAGCTCTTGACGAGGACGATCCGCGTCGACGGCCGCCCGTCGGCGCCGACCGTGGCAAGGGTCATGGCGTTGGGCTCGGGCACCTTGGCCTTGACGGCATCGGCGAACCACCGCTCGAACAGGGCCAGCGGCTGCCCGCCGGCCGACTCCTCGTCGAGCGAGTCGCGCTCGTAGCTGGTCCGCATGCCTCGAAGGTCCACGGCTCCAGGCTAGTGGCGAGGGCTCGTCAGGCCCGGGCGCGGCGAGGGACACTGTCGACGGCGGGCACGGTTGCGGGCTCAGTCGCGGCGCGTCGGGACCTTGGAGGGGTCCGGCAGCTGGGGGTCGGGCCGCGTGAACGCCCACTCGGGGTCGGTGAGCATGCGTGCGCCCGACAGCCCGGCGATCATCGCGATGACGACGAGGACCGTCGAGACTCCGGACTGGATCGCGCTGTTCACATCTGCGCGGTCGAAGTAGATGAGCGTGCGCAGCGCCGAGGACCCGGGGATCGAGACGAGCAGGGTCGGCACGGTCATGATGATCTTCGTCATCGAGAACAGCCGGGCCGCGAGCGCGCAGAGCAGCCCGAAGATGACGCAGGCCACGAACGTCGCCACGTGAGCCTTGACGCCGTTGTCGAGCATGACGAGCCGCGGTACGTTGCCGAGCACCGCGACGACGCCGGACGCGAGCGCCGTCGTGAAAGGCACGTTGAACATCGTCGCCCACCCGAAGACGGCGAAGAAGCTCGCCGCCACCCGTGCGGTCCACACGAGCACGGGACTCCCGGTCACCGCCGCCACCGGGTCGGGGGACACGCCGGCGAGCACCGCGACCAGCCAGACGCCGATGGCGATTGCGAGCACGACCAGGGCCGCGTACGTGAGGCGCGGAACTCCGACGTCGAGGTCGACGCGGGTGAGGTCCAACCCCGCGGTGACCAGGGGGAACCCCGGGATGAGGAAGATCGAGGCGCAGATGAAGCCCGCGGCGAAGCGAGGGCTGGGAGAGCCGAGCAGGCCGGTGAGGACCGCGTCGAAGCCCACGTACGCTCCCGACGCGATCGCGGCCGAGGTGAGGACGACGGCCAGCGTGTTGAGCTGGAGCCTCGTGAACGTCCGGTGCAGCCCGTACGCGAGAGCGGATGCGGGGAGGACCGTCACCGCCTCCCGTACCCCGCCGTTCGACAGCACCGCCACGGAGGCGCACGCGAGGGCCACGAGGACGACGAGGAGCCAGCCGGGGTAGCGGCGTGGCGTCCGCTCGATGACGTCGAGACGGTCCTCGACGTCCGCGACGGTGGCCCGCTGCGGCAGGTCGTGGGCGAACGACTGGAGCATCGAGATCCGGTCGGCGTTGACGCCCGGGCGGGTCTCGGCCACCTGGGTACGGAAGATGCCCCGTCGGCCCACGGTCAGCACGATGTTCGTGAACGTGACCTGGGCGTGGTGCTGCTCGACCCCGACCGTCCGGGCGACGGCGCCCATGACCTCGCGCACCCGGAGCCCGCTCGTGCCGGCGCCCAGCATGAGGCTCCCGGCGCGCAGGACGACGTGGGAGCGCCGGATCAGGTGGAGCGGCTCGAGCCTGTCCTCGTACTCGTGCTCGCTGTACTCGGGGTCCCGGTCCTCCACGAGGACCACGCTAGCCCTGCGGCGCCTCGCCGGTCCGCCCCCGCTCGGGGAGAGAACCTGTGCGCTCGGGGAGAGGACTTGTGCGCTGGGGGAGAGAACCTGTGCGCTCGGGGAGAGGAGCTGTACAGGTCGGGGAGGGGAGCTGTACGGACTCAGCCCCAGTCGTACAGGCGGCGTCAGCGGGGCGAACCGGTGCCCGGGTCGCGGTCCGTGAGGCAGTAGACCCTGCCGACGGGGTCGCGCATCACCGTCCACTGCGGGTACGTGGCGACGACCTCCGCCCCCGCCCGTACATGGCGAGCCGTCTCGGCTGCGCGGTCCCGCGTGGCGAAGTCGACGTGGGCGGACGCCGGCGTCTCGTCATCGCGGCGCTGGAGCAGGATCCGTACGGGCATCTCCTCCGGCCGCCCCAACGAGACGAACTCGTCGTCGTCGCGGATCTCGGACGCCGTCCACGACGTGAGGTCGCGCCAGAACGCGACCTCGGCCTCGAACTGGGAGCGGGGGATGTCGAGGCAGGCCTGGTCGGCGATCGAGTCGACGTCCCTGTCGACCTCGCCGCCCTCACCGACAGTGGCACAGAAGACGATCCCGGCCGGCGATCGTAGGACTACGACGTCGTGGTAGGTGGCCTGTACGGTCGCACCGAGCTCCAGCGCTCGCTCCACGAGGACGGCGCGGTCGGCGGTGTCGAGGTCGAGGTGGACGCCGCCTGGCCCGTCATCCACGGCCTGTACCTTGAGCCACGGGTGCCCGGACCTCGGGAGGAGCGTGGCGAACTGTCCGTGCTCACCCCGTACGGGCGACAGGGTCGACGACGTGACGTCCCCCCAGAACGCCCACGACTCGGCGGCCTGGGGCGCGGGGGTGTCGAGGAACAGGTACATCCAGCGGATCGTCATGCGGCGATCCTGCCCGGCAGGGTTCGCCGACGCGAGGAGGCCCGACGTGAGGAGGCCCGAGGCGTCACGTGGGGAGTCCTTCGCGGAGCTGAACCTGACGAGGGCCGGACCGCGGGCTGTAGCTCGTGACCTCCTCGGGCACGCGCAGCCGGTCGATGTGGAGCCACGACCGTGCGAGGTCGGGGTCGACCTCGTCGCTCGTCACGCCTGCGACCTCGTCGAGCAGCTCCAGGTCCGTCTCCTGCAAGGGGCCGGTCAGCAGCCCATACTCGTCCCAGAGCACCATCTTGCGTCGTCCGAGAGCGGCGAGGTCGAGGACGAGGTTGTGGGCGAGGTACGGCCAGGACCGGAACGCGGGCTCCTCGAGGCCGGGGTTCACCACGAAGCGCTCGTGGTCGAGCCGGCCCGTACGTGCGGCCCGCCACGCCACCCCGCCCGTGAGGAACCGGTCGCGGGCGACGTCCAGGACGGGGAGGACGTCGGTCACGGCGTCGCGGAAGTCGGCCGGCACCTGCGCCTCGACGAGCCGCCACCGGTTCTGGTCGGCGTCCCAGACCTCCGCGACGACGTGGTCGAGCCACCATCCGTCGACGAAGTAGCCGGAGAACCCCACCCTGCTGCGGGCGGGGATCCCGTGGGCGCGCGCGAACGAGACGAAGAGCGCCGTGAAGTCTCGGCAGCAGCCGACGAACCGCTCGGAGGGCTGCCGGGGCTCACTCAAGGGCGCCGAGGACCGCTCGTGAAGGATCGCAAGGATGTCGTCGCCGTAGCGGGTGTCGACCTCCTTCGCCCGCTCCGGCGGGATGCCGTTGGCCTCGAACTCCCCGTCGGCCCAGTAGTGGAAGACGAGCTAGGAGGACGCCCGGCGCAGGGACGCCACATCACCCGGAAGCTCCGCGACCCAGGAGGCGAACGCGCCCGGGTCCGTCACGGGGCTCTGCGCGAGGTACCTCTCGGTCATGAGGCCGAGCGTAATTCGGCACAACGACAGATCCCAGGCGCCAGCCCAGTTCTACATACCCCATGGGGTATACGATGGGCACGTGACCGAGACACCGCAGGCTTCTGGCTCCTCACTCATCCCGCGGACTCCATCGGCGCTGCCCCGACGAGTGGTCGTCGGTGTCGTGCTGGCGCCGATCGCGTTCTGGGCGCTCGTCACTGCGGCTGGCGGCCTGGCAGGTGCGTCGGTCGAGTGGGTCGTCCTCGTCGCGCTCGCCTCGGCGTTCGGGGCGGCCGGTCTTGCCACGTACGTACCGGGACCAGGTGCGGGCCGTACTCCCGTCTGGGGCTGCGCCCCGTGCGCCGCGGCGGCGGCAGCGTCGCTGCCGCTGGCAGCCCTGATGCTCCACCTGAACCCGCTCCAGATCTCCTCTGCGGGCATGTCCGCCCTCGTGACGGGGCTGGGACTCGTGCAGCGCCTCCGCGACCCCAAGGCCTGTCCGACGCGGCCGACGGCCTGAAGGCTCGATGCCGGCGCCGCCG
The DNA here is from genome assembly GCA_021803025.1 of Actinomycetes bacterium. Classification (GTDB taxonomy): domain Bacteria; phylum Actinomycetota; class Actinomycetes; order Propionibacteriales; family Propionibacteriaceae; genus Fen-668. The sequence goes on from JAJZQV010000010.1 coordinate 40,796, forward strand.
GGCCCCGCTCACGCATCGCGGATCAGACGCGTCTCCACTGAGTGGCAGAAACTCGGTCTGCGATTCACAGAGGGATCCGCGGCCCGATTTCCGCCACTCAATGGCGGGCGTCAGCTCGCGAGCGGCGGCCGCCGGTACCGCCGCGTCCGCAGATGCTGCAGGAGCAGGGCCTGCGTGTCGGTCCAGGTCAGGAAGACCTGCTCCCACGTCAGTCTCACGACGCGGTAGCCGAGCGCGGTCGCGTGGAGGTCGCGGGAGCGGTCCCCGCGGTAGTGGGCCTCTCCCGTGTGGTGCGCATGCGAGTCGCACTCGACGATGAGCGACTCGCCGACGAGCAGGTCCACACGACCCACACCGAGGATGCGCACCTGTGGCCGTACGCGGTAGCCGAGCCGAGCCAGGAACAGCCGCACCCGCGTCTCGGTGCCGGACTCCGAGCGCGCGTCGAAGCGGGCCAGCTGCTCCGCGACCGGCTTCGGGCGTTCAGCGATCAGCTCGGACACTGTTGCCTCGGACACGAGCCGCAGGTGGCACGCGGACTCCAGCACGATCAACGACGTCTCCACGTCATGGTGACGCAGGACCTGCCTGAGGCACTCGACCACGTCGTAGCGGATCGCCTCACGTTCCCAGAGTCGCCCGCGGGGTAGCGGGTGATGTATGCCGGTGACGCCCGCCCGCTGCCAGCGGGGCGTGATGAGGTGGGGGTGTGTGGTCGGGGGGACCCACACGCCGTGGTCGCGAAGCGCAGTGAGGCAGCCGATCCGGCCACCCCGTGCCGCAGCCGCCAGCTCGTCGCCGGAGCAGCCACCCGCGTCGTACCAGCCGCGTGACAGTCGGCGAAGAGACCCGCGTGCGATCGCCTCGCGGATGGCGTGTCTCGTCCATCCGCACTCGAGCAGGGCTGCATACGTCACGGGGGGCATGCGGGGAGCATGCCGTTGCCGGGATGCCCAGCGAAAGGGAAGCGAGGCCGTCCTGTGGACAAGTCCGGGAACTCGAACCAGACGCGAGGGGACCGCCTACATCCATTCAGTGGCAGACAGCCGCACCGCGATGTGTAGAGCGATCAGCGGCGCGGTTTCTGCCAGTGAATGGATGCGACCTCGCTCAGAGCACGCCGAGGTCGTACACGGGCACGACGTACCCGGTCGCCTCCAGCTTGGACAGGTCCAGCGTGCTCCGCGCAGGGCGGGGGGCGATGTGGCCCTTGCCGGCGTAGTACGTCTCGGTCGAGACGGGCGTCACGTCGTCGGCCGAGCGTCCCGCCCGCGCGAACACGGCCTTCGCGATGTCCGCCCAGCTGATCTCGTCGCCACCGTCCGTGCAGTTGTACGTGCCGTACGGCGCGTTCGTCCTCACCAGGTGCGCGATCGCGGCGGCCAGGTTCGAGGTGTGCGTGAGCCGTCCCACCTGGTCGTCGACCACGCTCGGGGAGATGCCGCGCGCCGCGAGGTCGGCCATCGTGCGGAGGAAGTTCTTGCCGTCCCCGACGACCCAGCTCGTACGGAGCAGGTAGTGGCGCGGCGTCACCGAGACCGCGAGGTCGCCGGCGGCCTTGGACTGCCCGTACACCGACAGGGGCGCCAGGTCGTCGTCCTCCGTCCAGCCACTCTTCGTCCCGTCGAACACGTAGTCGCTCGACACGTGCACGAGCGTCTGCCTGTGCTGGGACGCGATCCGGGCGAGCATCGCCGGTACGGTCGCGTTCGCCTTCCACGCACCCGCCCGCCCGTCGGGGGTCTCGGCCCCGTCGACGTTCGTCCAGGCGGCCGCGTTGAGGACGAGGTGGTACTCCGCCCACGGCCACGCCTCGACCTGCGCCGGGTCCGTGAGGTCGAGCTCGTCGAGGTCGACGCTCGTCGCGCCGGGGAACTCGACGGCCAGCGCGCGTCCGAGCTGGCCCTTGCCACCGAGGATGAGCGTCTTGAGCGGCGGGACGTGCCTCGCGTCCGCGAGCCGCGGATGCGCGAGGTCCTTCTCCGAGATCTGCACCTGGTTGAGCGGGATCGGCCAGGGGATCGCGATGGTCTCGTCGGCGAGGTTCACGTACGAGTACTCGCTGATGAGCGCGGGCGACCAGTGGTCGTTGACGAGGTAGCTGTACGTGACGTTCTCGGTGAGCGTCTGGTACGCGTTGCCGACTCCGCGCGGCACGAAGACGGCGACCGACTCGTCGACCTCGGTGGTGAAGACCGTCCCGTACCCGGGCCCCTCACGCAGGTCGACCCAGGCACCGAAGTAGCGGCCCTGCGCCGACGAGACGAACTTGTCCCACGGCTCCGCGTGGATGCCGCGGGTCGTGCCGACCTCGGCGTTGTACGACATGTTGTTCTGCACCGGGCCGAAGTCCGGCAGCCCGAGAGCCACCATCTTCTCCCGCTGCCAGTTCTCCTTGAACCAGCCGCGGTTGTCGCCGTGCACCACCAGGCGGACGACGAGCATCCCCTCGATCGGGGTCTTCTCGACGGTCAGCTCAGCCATCGCGTCACTGACCCGTCTTCGCGTACTTGGCCTCCGTGGCCTCCTTCGCCGGCCGCCACCAGGACTCGTTGTCGCGGTACCAGTCGATGGTCGCCGCGAGGCCTTCCGTGAAGTTGCGGTACGTCGGCGTCCAGCCCAGCTCGGCGCGCAGCTTGGACGAGTCGATCGCGTACCTCATGTCGTGGCCCGGCCGGTCGGCGACGAGGTCGTACGCGTCGGCGGGCTGCCCGAGGAGCTCGAGGATCGCCTCGATGACCTCCTTGTTGTTCTTCTCGCCGTCGGCCCCGATGAGGTACGTCTCGCCGATCCGGCCCTTGTTGAGGATCGTCCAGACGGCCGAGTTGTGGTCGTCGACGTGGATCCAGTCGCGCACGTTCTCGCCCTTGCCGTACAGCTTCGGCCGCAGTCCCGACAGCACGTTGGTGATCTGGCGGGGGATGAACTTCTCGATGTGCTGGTAGGGGCCGTAGTTGTTCGAGCAGTTCGAGATGGTCGCCTTGACGCCGAACGAGCGCACCCACGCCCGCACGAGGAGGTCGGACGCGCCCTTGCTCGACGAGTACGGGCTCGAGGGGTTGTACGCGGTGGTCTCGTGGAAGCGCTCCGGGTCGTCGAGCTCGAGGTCGCCGTACACCTCGTCGGTCGAGATGTGGTGGAACCTCGTGTCGTGCTTCCGGGCGGCCTGGAGCAGCGTGTACGTACCCACGATGTTCGTCTGGACGAACGGCCACGGGTCGTTGAGCGAGTTGTCGTTGTGCGACTCGGCGGCGAAGTGGACGACCGCATCGGCGTCGCCGACAAGGCGGTCGACGAGCGCGGCATCGCAGATGTCCCCGACCACGAGCTCGACGCGGTCGGCGGGGAGGTCCGAGAGGGAGTCCTCGTTGCCCGCGTACGTGAGCTTGTCCAGGACGACCACGGAGACGTCGGTGTTGGCCATGAGCCAGCGGACGAAGTTGGAGCCGATGAAGCCGGCGCCGCCGGTCACGAGGAGCCTCTGCATGGCCGATACACTAGCCCGCGCCGACGGTGACACGGTGTCGTCGACGGGCAAGGAGGTCGACGTGAAGGGGATCATCCTCGCCGGTGGAGCGGGCACGAGGCTTCATCCGTTGACGATCGGGTCGAGCAAGCAGATGCTCCCCGTGTACGACAAGCCGATGATCTACTACCCGCTGTCGACGCTCATGCTGGCAGGGATCCGCGAGGTGCTCGTCATCTCGACGCCGACCGACAGCCCCGCCTTCCAGCGGCTGCTGGGGGACGGTACGCAGTGGGGCATGTCGATCACGTACGCCGTGCAGCCCTCGCCCGACGGTCTCGCCCAGGCGTTCGTGCTCGGCCGCGCGCACGTGGGCGGCGACAAGTCGGCGCTGGTCCTCGGTGACAACCTCTTCTACGGCCGCGGACTGGGCACCCAGCTACGTGGCCTCTCCGACGTCGAGGGTGCGTCGATCTTCGGCTACTGGGTGGCGGACCCGACCGCGTACGGCGTCGTGGAGGTCGACGACGCGGGCACCGCGCTCTCGATCGAGGAGAAGCCCGCGCACCCGAGGTCGCACTGGGCGGTGCCGGGGCTGTACTTCTACGACGAGCGGGTGTGCGACTACGCGGCGGAGCTCCAGCCGTCGGCGCGCGGCGAGTACGAGATCACCGACCTCAACCGCATGTACCTCGAGCAGGGCGACCTCAAGGTGTCGCTGCTGCCGCGCGGCACGGCGTGGCTGGACACCGGGACGTTCGACTCCCTGTCCGAGGCCGGCGAGTTCGTCCGCACGATGCAGAAGCGGACCGGTCTGCTCGTCGGCTCTCCCGAGGAGATCGCCTGGCGCAACGGCTTCATCGACACCGAGCAGCTGCTCGCCCAGGCCGACGCGCTCGGCAAGTCCGGCTACGGCACGTACCTGCGCACGATCGTCGCCCAGGAAGGCTGAGGCGCTCGGGCAGAGCCAGGACCCGGGGCCGCTCGTCGCAGGGAAACTCGGCGGCAGAAGGGGCCTCCCTCAGTACCCGAGCAGCTCCTTGCGCTTGGGGATCCAGGCGATCGCGTCGCGGATGCCGTCGGCGACCGTCAGCTCGGCCGTCCAGCCCAGCTCACGGCGGGCCGTGTCGACGACCGCGTACGCACCGAGCACGTCGCCGGGACGCGCGGGCCCCTCGGCGATCTTCAATGGCTCGCCCGTGGCGGCCTGGAACGCCTCGGCGAGCTCACGTACCGAGACTCCTTCACCGCGGCCGATGTTGATGACCCGGAAGGGGTCGTCCGCGACCACGGTGTCGAAGCGCTCGATCGCCGCGACGTGGGCCTTCGCGAGGTCCCACACGTGCAGGTAGTCGCGGATGCCCGTGCCGTCGGGGGTGTCCCAGTCGCAGCCGGTGATCGTGAACGTACCGCCCTCGAGCCACGCGTCGAGCATCTTGCCAAGGACGTGGGACGGGTGGGGGCGCTGCTGGCCCGTACGCATCGAAGGGTCGGCGCCGATGGGGTTGAAGTAGCGCAGGGCGACCGCGCGGAGGTCCGAGCCGTGGGCCACGTCGGACAGCGCCATCTCCATGACGAGCTTCGTCCGTGCGTACGGGCTGCCCGGCGCGACGGGCGACTCCTCGGTGACCGCGAGCCGGCCGTCGGTGGGGGCGCCGTACAGGGACGCCGAGGACGAGAACACGATCCGGTTCATGCCATGGCGGGCCATGGCGGCGAGCAGGTCCAGCGTCTTGCCCACGTTGTTCTCGTAGTAGAACAGGGGCTCCGCGACCGACTCCGGGACGATGATGGCTGCCGCGCAGTGGACCACGACGTCGATCTCGTGCTCCCCGAAGACCCTGTCCATGAGCTGGGAGTCGGCGATGTCGCCCTGGTAGGCGGTACGACCGGTGACGAACTCCGGCCGTCCCTCGGAGTAGTCGTCGACGATGACGACCTCATGGCCCGCATCGAGGCAGGCGGACGCGATGGTGCTCCCGATGTAGCCGGCGCCGCCGGTGATGAGTACGCGCACAGCGACACACTATCGGCGCACCTGTGGCCGGACCCCAGGACCGGCTGTGGTCTTCGCCCTCCCTGCGCGCGCGTGGTCCGACGCGTCCGGCACGACGTGCCTGGCACCCCGAAGTTGTCGTCATTCCTGGGGTCCCAGCGGCCGATCCCTTGGCATCCTCCGAACTTGTCGCCAAGGGGCCCGAAACCCCGGGAATGGCGACAGCTTTGGAGGACGGAGGTCTGACCGCCCGGAACGCCGGCCGAATGACGACCATTTCGGAGGACAGCCCCGACATAATGTGCGCAGCCGGACCGGAGCCCGCCCCGCCAGCGGGCCGTCAGCCCCCGCACCCGGCCTTCTTGTCGATGATGACGTCGAGCAGGCGGCCCAGACGCTGGACCTGGGCGTCGGGGTCGACCCTGCCGAGCTCGAGGTAGCTCATGACGCTGCCCTGGTCGAAGAAGCCGAGCAGGATGTCCATGGTGATCTCGGGCGTCGCCCGGATCTGGACCTGCAGCCCGGTGAACAGCGTGTCGAGGATCTCGTACACACCCGTCATCGTCTCCCGCACGGCCTTGACGTAGCCGGCCCGCACGCTCTCGTGCCGCAGCGCGTACAGCCTCAGCTCCGCCTGCAGCAGCACCTTGTTCATGGGCGGCTGCAGCAGGTGGACGATGTCGCGCACACCGCCCTGCAGCGCGGAGTCGATGGTCACCTGGCCCGGTTCGCGGTGGGCCGTGAACCGCGCCGCCGCGTCCCGCACCTGGGCGATCCGCGTCTCGCCGACATCGCGGATGACGTCGACGATCAGGTCGTCCAGGTCGGCGTAGTTCGAGTAGAAGGCACCCCGTGTGAACCCCGCGCGCTCAGCGATCCTTTCGACGGTGGCGCCCCCGGCACCCCGCTCCGCGATCACCTCACGGGCCGCCTCGAGGAGGCGCGCGCGTGTCGCCGCACGCCGCGGCGTCATGGTCGCGTGGTCGCTCACTCGCCCTCCTTCGGGCGTCCAATCTAGCGGGCGAGCGGCCTAGGATCTGGCGCCCCGCGCCCCTTGGGTCCCCTGACTTGAGCGCGAAGACCCTGGTCAGCGGCCTGTTGGATAAAGGATACACGTCTGTATCGAGGTTGTCCGAGGGTCATCCCGAGCGGTGGGAGGGCGTTTCCCGGCTCGCGGACGGCATCCAGAAGTCGGCCGACGGGAGCAAGCATCTCGCGGACGGTACGACACGGGGCCTCGCCAAGGATGCCACGCAGGTGCCGAGCTACACGACCGAGGACCGCACGCAGCGCTCACGAGCAGCGTGCCGGGGTGGCTGGACGCGATTTCGGCCGCTGTCCCCGCTGTCGCCGGCCTACGACGCCGTACGCGCGGTCGTCACGGGCGGGCCCGGGGCCACGAGCGGTGTCTTCGCGCTCGTCGGCTGGACCCTGCTCGGCGCGCTGTTCTCGGTGGTCGCCATCCTGCGTGCGCGCACCGTCTCGCCCGCAGCGCTGGCGGCGGTGTCGTAGCCGTCCGCGCCGGCGGCCTCGAGGTGCGGGGCCGGCGCTCGGGATGTGCACCCCTGCGAGAATGGGCGGGTGACACGCCCCAACCTGACCCGCTTCGCCTGGCTCTCGATCGCGGCCGCCATCCTCACGATCGGCCTCAAGACGGGCGCGTGGCTTCTCACCGGCTCGGTCGGCCTGCTGTCGGACGCCGCCGAGTCCGTGGTCAACCTCGTGGCGGCGGTCGTCGCGCTGCTCATGCTGCGCCTTGCCGCGAAGCCCCCGGACGACTACCACCACTTCGGGCACACCAAGGCCGAGTTCTTCTCGGCGGCGGTCGAGGGCGGCATGATCTTCGTGGCCGCGATCGCCATCATCATCAGCGCGGTCGACCGGTTCCTGCACCCCCAGCCGCTCGAGAACGTGGGCGTCGGCCTGCTGATCTCCGTGGTCGCCTCGCTCATCAACGGCGGCGTCGCTCTCGTGCTCCTGCGCGCCGGTCGCACGTACAAGTCACTGACCCTCCGCGCGGACGGCAAGCACCTCATGACCGACGTCTGGACCTCGGCAGGTGTCGTGATCGGCGTCCTTCTCGTCGCCCTCACCGGCTGGCAGCGGCTCGACCCGATCATCGCGGCGGCAGTGGGCGTCAACATCGTGATCGCCGGGTTCCGGCTGCTCGCCGAGTCCACGTCCGGGCTACTGGACCGGACTCTCCCGCACGAGGAGAACACGGAGATCGTGGCGGTGCTGCTCAAGCACACGACCGAGGAGGTCATGTTCCACGGTCTGCGGACCCGCTCCGCCGGCCGCTACGGCTTCGCCACGTTCGACGTCCTGGTGCCCGGGAGCTGGAGCGTGCGCAAGGCCCACGACCTCGTCGAAGCCATCGAGGACGACCTGCGCGACGTCGCCCCTGACCTAGACGTCCGTAGCCACATCGAGCCCCGCGAGGACCCCCGGGCGTACGGCGACCACCCGGTCGAGATCCCGATCGTCGCCGCGGGCACGGCTGCCGAGGACACGCCTCGTCCGGCCGAGTAGGCACTCCTCGGGGCGCCGTCTTCCCTTGTCGGGAACGGCGTCATGTGCGCCCTCGGGCCACGCACCTCGAAGTCGTGCGGGTCGTCGGGGTTGCCGGGGCGTCATGTGCGCCCGCGGGCCACGCTCTCCGGCCGCTCGTGAGCCGCACGTCGACCCCGATTGCCCTCACGTCTCTAGTGCTATAAACTACTGACAGGAGATCGGACGCCGCAGGCGAACGGTCCCCGTCCTTCGGTTCGACGATGCCCGAGGCCGTCGCCGTATGGTCTCGTGCCTCTCCGAGCCCCACAGAGAGGAAACGCCATGTCCTTCTACCTCGGTTACGACTCGTGGACGGCGTCTCGGGATGCCGCCCCTCTCCCCGAAGCCATCCGTCGCGACATCGTGCGCGATGACGACCTCGACCTCGCGGTCATCGACGAGCCCGTACGCACCAGGTTCGCCACGTTCCTGCGCCGCGCCGCCAGCCTGCAGATGGCGCTCGCCGCACGTCTCGACGACAGGCAGCCCCTGGCCGCCTGACCTTCGGGCGCCACGACACACCAGCCCACTCCGGGTCCTCGCGACCTGGGGTGGGCTTCGACGTGTACGGGGTCAGGAGGCGGCCAGACCCGAGCCCAGCAGAGCCCTCTCCGACGGAGTGAGCCGCGCGCTGAGCGCCTGGGCGAGCGAGGTCACGTCGACCCCGTCCTGGCGGAGCGCCTCGACGATGTCTCCTGCCAGAAGCTCCTCGCGGACCCGACCACCCTGTACAGCCAAGCCTTCCCGTCACGCTCTCGCAGCAGGATCCGCTTCCTCGCGAGCCGGTCCAGCACGGTCATGATCGTCGTGTAGGCGAGCTCCGAGGAGTCCAGCGCGTCATGCACCCCTCGTACCGACAGCGGCGCGGGAGCGGCCACAGCACCTCCATGACCCTGGCCTCGAGAGCCCCCAGCTGCAGCACACGTGCAGCGTGCCCGGTCGAAGTGCCAACTACGACGCCGCATAGTACATTCCGCGCCATGGGCTCCGACACGATCGCCAGATGGCAGTTCGGGATCACGACGGTCTACCACTACTTCTTCGTCCCCGTCACCATCGCGCTGTCGCTGCTGGTGGCCGTGCTGCAGACCCAGTGGTTCCGTACCGGCAGTGACCGATACCTCCGCCTCACCAAGTTCTACGGGAAGCTGTTCCTCATCAACTTCGCGATGGGTGTCGTCACCGGCATCGTCCAGGAGTTCCAGTTCGGCATGAACTGGTCCGAGTACAGCCGCTTCGTCGGTGACATCTTCGGCGCGCCCCTGGCGCTCGAAGCACTGGTCGCCTTCTTCCTCGAGTCGACGTTCCTAGGTCTGTGGATCTTCGGCTGGGACAAGCTCTCGCGGGGCAAGCACCTCGCCACGATCTGGCTCGCCGCCGTCGGCACTCTCGTCTCCTCGATCTTCATCATCGCCGCGAACTCCTGGATGCAGAACCCGGTCGGAGCCACGTACCGCAACGGTCGCGCCGAGCTCGTCGACTTCGGCGCCGTGCTGACCAACCCGATCTTCCTCACCCAGTGGCCGCACACCGTCATCGCGGCGTTCATGGTGGCGGGCGGGTTCGTCGCGGGCATCGCGGGCTGGCACCTCGGCAAGCTCGCCCGGCAGGACAACCCGGATGCGGAGGACGTCTCGGCGTTCCGTACCGCCACGAAGCTCGGTGCCGTCGTCATGCTCGTGGCGGGCCTGCTCATCATCGTGTCGGGCGACCTGCTCGGGAAGCAGATGACCCGCGTCCAGCCTATGAAGATGGCCGCCGCCGAGGCTCTGTACAACACGGAGACCAACGCCTCCTTCTCCCTGCTGACCATCGGCTCGCTGGACGGGTCGAAGGAGGTCTTCTCCATCAAGGTTCCGGGGGTGCTGAGCATCCTCGCCGGTGAGAGCACCGTGAAGGGCGTCAACGACATCAAGGCCGACTATGCGAAGAACGGCTTCACCCAGTCCGACGGCAGCAAGGAGGCGCTCCAGAAGCAGTTCGCCGACAAGCTCGCCACGATGGGCGTCAACCCGACCCCGAACATCCCCGTGAGCTACTGGACGTTCCGGCTCATGATGGGCCTCGGCTTCCTCACCATGCTCATCGGCATCTGGATGCTGTGGGTGACCCGGAAGGGCGCGATGCCGAAGCCCGGACCCCTGTGGACCGCGCTCATGTGGGGGCTGCCGCTGCTGCCGCTCTTCGCGAACTCGTTCGGCTGGATCTTCACCGAGATGGGCCGCCAGCCGTGGATCGTCGCCGGCGTCATGCCCACGGCGCTCGCGGTGTCACCGACGGTGAGCGTCGGCGAGGTGTGGTTCTCGATGGTCGTCTACACGCTCCTGTACGGAGTCCTCGCGGTCGTCGAGGTGGGCCTCATGCTGCTGTACATCCGCAAGGGCCTGCCGGACGTGGCCCCCGTCGAGCAGATCGTGGACGAGGACGCGCCCTTGTCCTTCGCGTACTGAGAGGGAGCGACCGACATGACCCTGCTCACTGTGACACCGACCGCACTCCAGGTCCTCTGGCTCGTCCTCATCGCGGTCCTGTGGATCGGGTACCTGTTCCTCGAGGGCTTCGACTACGGCGTGGCCATGCTGCTCCCGTTCGTCGGGAGGAACGACAAGGAGCGCCGCGTCATCGTCAACACCATCGGTCCCGTCTGGGACGGCAACGAGGTGTGGCTCCTCACCGCGGGCGGCGCGATGTTCGCCGCCTTCTCGGGGTGGTACGCGACGCTGTTCAGCGCCCTGTACCTGCCGCTGCTCCTCATCCTCCTCGGCCTCATCCTCCGCGGCGTCGCCTTCGAGTACCGGGGCAAGCGGACCGACTGGGCCTGGCGCAACCGCTGGGACTGGGCCGCGGCGATCGGGTCGCTGATCCCGCCGCTCGTCTTCGGCGTGGGCTTCGCCAACTTCCTCATCGGCCTCCCGCTCAAGAACCAGCCGGTCCTCGGCGGCACCGCGACGGCTCCGCTGTTCAACGGCACGTTCCTCGGGCTGTTCTCCCTGTACGGGCTCATCGGGGGCGTGACGTTCGTCCTCGTGTTCCTCACGCACGGTGCGATCTACGCAGCGCTCAAGACGAAGGGCGAGATCAGCGCGCGGCTCAAGAAGCTCGCGGTCACGTTCGGTCTCATCACCGCCCTGCCCGCGGTGGCGTTCGTGGTGCGGGGCAACCTCCTCCCGAAGCTGCCCGGCCAGCTCGACAGCCTGCGTACGGTCTCGTGGGTGGCCGGTCTGGCGGGCCTGGTGCTCTTCGTCGCGGCCGTGTTCGTCGTCTGGAAGGGTCGCGAGGGTTTGGCCTTCATCCTGACCGGCGCGACGATCGCCTTGGTCGCCGTGATGATCTTCGCCCAGCTCTACCCGGGGCTCGGCTTCAACAACACCGGCCTCGCGACGCCGCTGGACATCACGACGGCGTCGTCCTCGCCGACGACGCTCACGCTGATGACCTGGGCGGCGGCCATCCTCGTGCCGGTCATCCTGGGGTACCAGATCTGGGCCTACACCGTGTTCCGTCGTCGTCTGGGTGTCGAGAACATCCCGGACGACGTGGAGGAGCCCGTGGTCGTCCACGGCTGATGCCGGGACGTTCCGGGAGGGGTCCCGTCGACCCCCGGCTCCTGTCTCGCGCCCGCGCCACGAGGTTCTTCCTCGGCGCGGGCGTCGCGGCGGGTACGGCTACGGCCGGTCTGGTCATCGTCCAGGCGTGGCTGCTGGCCCGTACGATCTCGTCCTTCGCCGGGGGCTCAAGGCCGACCGGTCTCGGGACAGCGGTCGCCCTCCTCGCGCTGGTCCTGCTTGGCAGGGCCGCACTCACCTGGCTCACGACGTGGCTGGCTCACCGAAGCGCTGCGGCAGTGAAGTCCCAGCTTCGCCACGACGTCATGGCGGCAACGCTGCAGGCGCCGGGCCGGACCGCCTCGGCGACGCTCGTCACGCTCATGACGCAGGGCCTCGACGGGCTCGACGGCTATTACGCGAAGTACCTGCCCCAGCTCGTCCTGGCCGTCACCGTGCCGCTGTTCGTCGGCGTCTCCATCCTCGTGTCCGACTGGAGCTCGGCGCTCATCATCGCCGTGACCGTGCCGCTGATCCCGCTGTTCATGGCGATGGTGGGCTGGACGACGGAGGCCCGCGTCCGGCGCCGCTACCGCTACCAGACGCGCCTCGCCCGGCACTTCGCCGACCTCGTCGCCGGGCTTCCCACGCTGCAGGTGTTCGGACGAGCGAAGGCACAGGCCGAAGGGCTGCGACGTACGGAGGACGCGAACCGTACGGAGACGCTCGGGACGCTGC
>JAJZQV010000107.1 GCA_021803025.1 Actinomycetes bacterium
TTCCGATCTAACGAGAAGGCGCCGACCGCGAGGACGGCGACCAGCTGTCGCCAGAGCTGGTGCACGCCGCCGCCGTAGAACAGGCCGGCGACCTTGCTCGCCGTGCGCGGGTCAGCGAGGACGCCCACCCCGAGCGTGCCGATCACGCCTCCGACGAGGTGGACCCCGACGAGGTCGAGGGAGTCGTCGAAGCCGAGGACGAACTTCCAGCTCACCGCCCACGCGCAGGCTGCACCGGCGGCGACCCCGATGAGCATCGCCCCCAGCGGCGAGACCGACCCGGCGGACGGGGTGATCGCGACAAGGCCGGCGACGATGCCCGAGGCCGCCCCCAGGGACGTCGGGTGGCCGTCGCGCCGCTTCTCGATGAACAGCCAGGCGAGCATCGCCGCGCAGGGCGACAGCAGCGTGTTCATCCAGATCAGGGCCGCCCAGCTCCCCGACACGAGTGCAGAACCAGAGTTGAAGCCGAACCAGCCGAACCACAGCAGTCCCGCGCCGAGCATGACGAGGGTCATGTTGTGGGGTCGCATGGGCGTCGACCGGAAGCCGACGCGCGGCCCGAGGACGATCGCCAGCGCGAGACCGGCCGCGCCGCACGCGACCTCGATCGCCGTGCCGCCGGCGAGGTCGACGGCATGCAGGCGGTTGACGATCCAGCCGCCCGCCGGCGCGGTGAGACCGTCTGCCGCGAAGACCCAGTGGGCCAGTGGCGCGTACACGAGGACCAGCCAGACCACTGACAGCACGGTCCAGGCCCGGAACGAGACCCGCTCGGCGATCGCACCGGACAGCAGGGCGACGGCGATGATGGCGAAGCAGCCCTGGAACGCGGCGAAGGCCAGGGCAGGCACGGAGCCGACGGTGGGCTCGCCCATGACCAGGGAATCCAGGAAGGCGAACTCGAACGGGTTGCCGACCACCCCGTGCACGCTGTTGCCGAAGGCCTCGCTGTAGCCCACGACGGCCCAGGAGAGCCCGACTGTGCCGATGCTGACGAAGCTCATCATCATCATGTTGAGGACGCCCTTCGAGCGGACCATGCCGCCGTAGAAGAGAGCGAGTCCGGGGGTCATCAGGAGCACGAGCGCTGCGCTCGTCAGCAGCCAGGCCGTGTCGCCGGCGTTGATCGGGTGAACCACCGAAGCAGGATTGCGGGACCATGTTTCGGCCAGGTTTCGGCCCGTTACCGTCCGGTGCGCGTCACGTTACGATCGCGTTGCGCCTCGTGCCCGTCCCGCGGCCACCGTCGGCGCCGCCCACCTCGGCGAGCGCGAGCTGCACGCGGCCCTGAGCGAGGTCAGATGCCCCAAGCTCCGCTGCCACGATTGAAGCGGCCGCGAGTGCGCGAGGTGCTCGGCTCGCGGCTCACACCGACGAGAGCAGACAGGGGCGAGCATGGTCGCCATGTCGGAGTCCAGGTATGCGAGGCTCGAACGCGAGCGCCGCTTCCTCGTGAGGGAGGTACCGGAGCGACCTCACCGGCGAGGAGGCGTGTGAGCGCACCAGCGGCGGCCCGTCGCGACCCGTGGGGTCAGGACTGACGCGTGCGGCTCCTGCTCGTACGGGTCGGCACGTCGGCGCGCATGACGACGACGCTGCGGGGCGGCAGCGTCATGACGGTCCCGGAGGACAGTGCGACGTCGGGACCGGGGAGCTCGTCCTCGGAGCCGGTGTGGAGCAGGATGCGGTAGACGCTGCCCCAGGGCAGGTCGGGGAGCGTGATCTCCACCTGGTAGTCGCCGCTGTGGAACCAGCTGATGAACGCCTCGGACGCGTCCGACACGTACATGCCGAGCGTCGCGCGACCTTCGTCGTGCCAGTCGTCGGTCGTCATCTCGCCGGAGGAGCCGTTGAGCCACGCGAGGTCGTACCGGCCCAGGGGGAGGCGACGGCTGTCGAGCACGTCGCTGCGGTGCCGGAAGACCGTGGATCTCAGGACGGCGTGCTCGGCGCGCAGCGCGAGGAGCCGGGCCGTGAAGTCGCGCATCTCGCCCCAGGCGCCGAGGTCGTCCCACTCCACCCAGGAGATCGGGCTGTCCTGGCAGTACGCGTTGTTGTTGCCCTGCTGGGTGCGCCCGAGCTCGTCGCCGGCGGCGATCATGGGCGTGCCGAACGACAGCACCATCGTCGCCAGCAGGTTCTTGACCTGCCGCCGCCGCAGGGCGTTGACGCCCTCGTCGTCCGTCTCGCCCTCGACGCCGCAGTTCCAGGACCGGTTGTCGTCGGTCCCGTCGCGGTTGTGCTCCTTGTTGGCGTCGTTGTGCTTGCGGTCGTACGAGACGAGGTCGCGGGCCGTGAACCCGTCGTGCGCGGTGATGATGTTGATGCTCGCGTCCGGCGTGCGTCCCCCGTGCTCGTACAGGTCCGGCGAGCCGGAGAGGCGGGTCGCGAGCTCCTGGACACCGGTCGTGCGGCCGCGCCAGTAGTCCCGCGCGTAGCCTCGGAACTGGTCGTTCCACTCGCTCCAGCCGGGTCCCCACTTGCCCACCTGGTAGCCGTACGGGCCGATGTCCCACGGCTCGGCGATGAGCTTCACGCCCTCCAGCGCCGGGTCGGTCTGCATCGCCAGCTTGAGCGGGTGAGCCAGGTCGACATGGTGGTTCGCGTCGCGGATGAGGGTGGTGGCGAGGTCGAACCGGAAGCCGTCAACCCCCATCTCCTCGACCCAGTAGCGCAGCGAGTCCATGACGAGGCGCTGGACGCCGGGCTCGCTCGTGTCGACCGAGTTGCCGGTACCTGTGACGTCGTAGTCGTTCTTGTTGTCCGGAGTGAGCCGGTAGTAGCCCCCGTGGTCGATGCCGCGGAAGCTCAGCGTCGGTCCCTCGTGGCCGCCCTCGCCGGTGTGGTTGTAGACCACGTCGAGGATCACCTCGATCCCCGCGCCGTGGAGCACCGACACCATCTCCTTGAAGTCGGCCACCTGCGCACCCGGGGCCCGGACCGACCCGTACGCCTCGTGGGGCGCGAAGAACCCCATCGTGTTGTAGCCCCAGTAGTTCGCGAGGCCGGACCCGATGACGAACGGCTCGGAGACGAAGTGGTGGACCGGGAGCAGCTCCACGGCGGTGACGCCGGTGTAGAGGAGGTGCTCGACCACCGCGGGGTGGGCCAGGCCGGCGTACGTGCCGCGGAGGTGCTCCGGTACCTGCGGGTGCAGACGGGTGTAGCCCTTGACGTGCAGCTCGTAGATGACGCTGTCGGCCATGGGCCGGCGCGCGACCGGCGGCGGGGGCGGTGTGGGCGCCACGACGACCGAGAGCGGCACGGCGGAGAACGAGTCGGTCCTGTCGATGAGGAAGTTCGACTCGGCGAGGTGGTCCCTGATGGGTCCGGCGTAGTCGACACCGCCGGTGTAGGCACGCGCGTACGGGTCCATGAGGAAGCGGGCCGGGTTGAACCGCCGCCCCGTGGCAGGGTCCCAGGGGCCGTGGACGCGGTAGCCGTACAGGGCGCCGTGGCCGACACCGTCCACGTGGGTCGACCAGACCCCCCCCTCACAGGGCTCGAGGTCGACGTTGTGCTGGCTGTGGTCCGAAGCGACGAGAGCGAGCTCGACGCGGGTCGCCCGAGGTGCCCAGAGGGAGAAGTGCGACCCGCTGTCGTCCACGTGGGCGCCGAGCCGTGCGTGCGGCGGCGGCGCCGGAAGTGACTCCAGGCTCATCAGTTCCTCGTATCGGGGCCGAGACGGCGCCGGCTCACGGCCGGGTGCTCGACCCGTCGGTCGCGTGGACTTTACACGGGTGGGCTCCCTCGCCCCCAATCATCACCCCGGCAGCCTGCGCCTGCGGTCGGTTCAGGACGTCCAGATCACGGTCATGGGAGAGGAGAGGAGGTCGATGGTCCCGACCGCCTGGACACTCGCCAGTTCCTGGGAGACCACGCCCGTGCCGTCCGCGTAGGAGATCCGCATCCTGAGGGGGACCTCGACCGTGCTCTTGGTGACGTCCGTCGCCGAGACGGTGACGTCCAGGTCGGCCGCGGGGCTCGACAGCAGTGTCCAGGCGACAGTGCTCGGGTCGGCCGTGGGGACGGAGAGCTTGAACGGGCACCCGGCCGGAGCGAAGGACTTCTGTCCCGCACAGCCCGTGAGCGAGGCGGCGACGGCTGTCGCCGCGGCTGACTGTCCCGACTCCGACAGCTCCAGCTTGAGATCGTTGGCGGTGGGTGTGTCGGTGAGGCGCTTCACCACGAGCGAGCCCGTGCCGTAGCGCACGTTGTCCGTCATCGTCGTGAGCGGGTAGCTGCC
This sequence comes from Actinomycetes bacterium, assembly GCA_021803025.1. Taxonomy (GTDB): domain Bacteria; phylum Actinomycetota; class Actinomycetes; order Propionibacteriales; family Propionibacteriaceae; genus Fen-668. Next base: position 4,250 of record JAJZQV010000107.1, read on the forward strand.
GGGCAGCAGCACCACGGTGTCGTTCCTGGCGGGGACGCCGGCGATGGACAGCGGCAGCTCCGCACGGATCCTGCCCTTGAGCGCGATGCCGCCGGAGTTGAGGGTCGTCGAGACCTTGTACCCGTTCCCCACGGGCTGTACGGAGATGCGGTCCGTGATCGTCTCCCCGCCCAGCCTGTACGTGACGGGCACGACCGTCGAGCTGGTGGCCGGCACGCTGATGTCGGTGATGGCGCCCGCCCCCAGGTGACCCGTGGCCAGCACGTCGTGCGTGACGAACGTCATGTCCGCAGGAGGCGTGGCCAGCTCCGAGAGGACGGTCTTCGCGTCGTTGTCGCGCACGGCCTGGAAGAAGCGCAGCACCGTGTCGGAGGGGCCCGTGCCCCCGCTGCGCGCGGCGATGACGCGGCCGGTGAGGCCGCCCGCGGCGATCGCGACGACAGCCGCGATGGCGAAGATCATCCACCCCGGCAGGACGGGTCGACGACGCGGCGCCTCCACTCCGCTCATGACCACCTCCTCAGGGCTGGCCAAGGCTATCCAACGCACAAGCCATACGATCCCAGCATGAAAGGTCTCCCAGTCACGGGCATCGGCTCCTGGCCGCTCATGAGCGTCGACGAAGCCGTGCGCCACGCCGCGCAGCTGTGGGACCTTCCGTACCTCCCGGAGCTCCCCGGACGCGGACCCGTCGCTGAGATGGTCGGCCGCACGCTCGGGCTGCTCGAGATGGGGATGGAGAGGGGCGCGAGCCGGTGGCGCGTCGCCGGCTCGACCGGACAGGAGCAGCGGCGCGCGAGGGCGCTGCTGCGCGACGACATGGATGTGCTCGCCGAGGCGCTCGACGGGTACGAGGGGCCTCTCAAGGTGTCGCTCGCCGGTCCGTACACGCTTCTCGCGACGGTGGACCTCGCCCGGGGCGAGCCCATGGTGGCCGACCCGGGGGCTCGGCGCGACCTCGTCCAGGCGCACCTGGCGGCGACTGAGGGGCTCGTCGCGCGGCTGCGCTCGCTCGTGCCCGGCGCCCTGCCGGTGCTGCAGCTCGACGAGCCGGCCCTCGGGGGCGTGGCTGACGGCGCCATCCCGAGCTCGAGCGGGCTGCGACGCTGCGCGCCGGTCGACGCCGAGGAGTACGGGCGGGCGTACCGCGACCTCGTCTCGCTGGACGCGGCCGCGGCGGGGCTCGTCGTCCACAGCTGCGCACCGGCTCCCTGGGCCACGCTGAGGGATGCCGGGGTCCGGGCGTTCGCCGTCGACGCGGACGCACCGGGCGACGTCGACGCGCTCGCCGAGCACGTCGACCGAGGCGGGGACCTCTGGCTGGGGATCGTGCCGATGACCGCCGGCTCGGGAGTGCCCACTCCCGATGCGATCGTCCGACGGACGCTGGACTGGCTCCGCCCGCTCGAGCTCGGCGACCGGCTCGACGGACACCTCACGCTCACCCCGGCCTGCGGCCTGGCGTCGGCGACGCCCGCTGTGGCTGTACGGACGGCCACAGCGCTGGCAGAGGCGTCCGGCCTCGTCGCCGAGCGGCTCTTCGGCTAGGGACATCTGTCGGTGCGCGCTGCTTAGATGGGCCCGTGGCAGACGACGAGCCCGTGACACATGACGAGAAGGTGCCGACCGACCCGCCGCTCTCGGCCGTGCAGCGTCACGCAGAGCTGGCGCAGACGCTGACGGACCACCGCTGGCGCTACTACGTGCTCGACGCGCCGACGATCTCCGACAGCGAGTTCGACGCCCTCATGAGGGAGCTCGAGGAGATCGAGGACACCTACCCGGGCCTGCGTACGCCCGACTCGCCGACCCAGCAGGTCGGCGGCGCGCCCGCGACCACCTTCGCGCCGGTGACCCACCTGCAACCGATGATGAGCCTCGACAACGCCTTCGACCGGGACGAGCTGGACGCCTGGAACGCCCGGGCGGTACGGGAGGCGGGCGCGGAGGCCGTCGCCGCCTCGGGCTATCTGTGCGAGCTGAAGATCGACGGGCTGGCGCTCGACCTCGTGTACGAGAGGGGCCGGCTCGTACGGGCGGCCACGCGAGGCGACGGGCGTACGGGCGAGGACGTGACCGCGAACGTACGGACGATCTCGGCGATCCCGACGACCCTCCAAGGGTCCGCACCAGACGTCCTCGAGGTCCGGGGCGAGGTGTTCCTGCCGATCGCGGCGTTCACGGACCTCAACGCGGCGCTCGTCGAGGCGGGCAAGGCACCGTTCGCCAACCCCCGCAACGCCGCCGCGGGATCGCTGCGCCAGAAGGACCCGCGCGTCACGGCGACCAGGCCGCTCTCCTTCCTCTGCCACGGTCTCGGCGAGACGTCGGGCATGGAGATCTCCACCCTCAGCGAGGCGTACGGGCTCATGCAGGGGTGGGGACTGCCGACGAGCGACCAGACGACGAGGTGCACAGGCATCGAGGAGGTCTGGGCGTTCATCGTCTCGGCGGGGGAGCGACGCCACACGTTCGCCTACGAGATGGACGGCGTCGTGGTCAAGCTCGACGACCGCGCGCTCCAGGACCGGCTGGGCGCCACCTCCCGGGCACCCCGGTGGGCCATCGCCTACAAGTACCCCCCCGTCGAGGTCACGACGAAGCTGCTGGACATCGCCGTGAACGTGGGCCGTACGGGCAGGGTCACCCCGTTCGCCGTGATGGAGCCCGTCGTCGTCGCCGGCAGCACGGTGTCGCAGGCGACGCTCCACAACGCGTCCGAGGTGAGGCGCAAGGGCGTGCTCATCGGCGACACGGTCGTGCTGCGCAAGGCCGGCGACGTCATCCCTGAGGTGCTGGGACCCGTGGCCGCCCTGCGGGACGGCACGGAGCGGGAGTTCGTCATGCCGACGCACTGCCCTTCGTGCGGCTCCGAGCTGCGCCCTGAGAAGGAGGGCGACGCGGACATCCGCTGCCCCAACCAGCGGTCCTGCCCGTCGCAGCTCACCGAGCGGCTCTTCCACCTGGCGTCGCGGCAGGCGCTCGACATCGAGGTGCTGGGCTGGAAGGCCGCACAAGCGCTCCTGGAGGCGGGCCTCGTCAGCGACGAGGGCGACATCTTCTCCCTCACGGAGTCCGACCTGCTGAAGAGCCCCTTCTTCACGACCAAGTCCGGAGCCCTGTCTGCGAACGGCGCGCGGCTTCTCACCGAGCTCGAGGCGGCCAAGACCAAGCCGTTCTCCCGGTTTCTCGTCGCGCTGTCCATCCGCCACATCGGCAAGGGCGTCGCACCGGACGTGGCCGCTGTCTTCCCCGACATCGAGGCGCTGCAGTCGGCCACCGACGAGCAGCTGTCCAGTGTCCCCGGTCTCGGCTCGATCCTCGTGACGTCGATCCGGGAGTGGTTCGCCGTCGACTGGCACCGCGAGATCGTCCGGAAGTGGCAGGCGGCCGGGGCGATGCTGCCGGTGCGCCAGCACGAGTCCGAGCGGCTCCCGCAGACGCTCGAGGGTCTCAGCGTGGTGGTCACGGGGTCGCTTCCCGGCTACACCCGGGACAGCGCCACCGAGGCCATCGTGGCCCGCGGCGGCAAGGCGGCCGGGTCCGTGTCGAAGAGCACGGACTTCGTCGTGGTCGGCGAGAACGCGGGGTCGAAGTACGACAAGGCCGTGGCCCTGAAGCGGCCGATCCTCGACGCGGCGGGGTTCGAGGTCCTGTTGCACGACGGAGCCGACGCGGCGAGGGGTCTGGCGCGCTCGGAGTAGCAGCCGAGCGAGAGGCGTCCGGGGGTCGGGACAGCGCATGGACCAGCACGGCGCCTGGACCAGCACGGCGTCTGGACCAGCACGGGGTCTGGACCAGCACGGGGTCTGGACCAGCACGGGGTCTGGACCAGCACGGGGTCTGGACCAGCACGGGGTTCCGGTCTCGGCGACCGGCGCGGGTGGGACGCGACGAGAGTCGCGGAACGAGCGATAACCGTTTGGCGAGCCCGTAGTCTGGACGCGTGCCTCGACGCGTCTTCACCGACCTCGACCTCAACGCCGACGTCCCTCCGCGTGCCCAGCCGAGCATCGGCGAGTGGGGACCCATCCGGGTGCCCTCGACGCGGGCCAAGAAGTGGGCGCGCGTGTGGGTGAGCCTGGCGTCCATCGTCGCAGCGGCGGCCCTGTTCGGGCTCGGCTACTGGGTGTTCACCAAGCTCAACGGGAGCTGAGCCGTCCGGTCGGCCCTGCGGACGGCGCCTCTCAGCGCGCGCCCGCGAGCGTCGCGAGGTGCTGCAGCCGCACCAGCTCCACCGGAAGGTACGCAGGTCCGCCGTTCCGTCCGATGACGATCGCCCGGCCGCCCGGAAGGGGTGCCGCCGCGATGGGCGTGTCCCCCCAGCCCGGCTGCCAGCCCGCCTCGAGCTCGGCTGCGTACGTGGTCTCGAGCGTGCCGAACACCGAGAGGTCCTTCCCGTCGATCTCCGGCGCCAAGGTGCTCCTCGCGAGCACCTTCCCGGCCGTGACGTCGACGAGGACGGCCCACGTCGAGTGGAACACGATCGGCGACTCCTCGGTGAGGATCTGTGCCGCCCGCTCCGGCTCGCTGGCCATGCGGTTGAGCGTCGCGATGTCCGACTCGACACCCCAGTCGGAGTGATAGCGCGAAACCCACAGCACCTTGACTCCCTCGACCTGGGCGCAGGCGCTGAGCAGGTTCTCGGGCAGGACCGACTGCGGCAGGGACAGCATGAAGTCGTCCACCGCGCAGTCCACGCCGCGGTCGATGATCTCGACGGCGTGGATGTCCGCCCCGACGCTTCCGAGGGCGGTCGCGACCGCGCCGAGGGACCCGGGACGGTCGGGGAGCTGAACCCGCAGCAGCAACATGGGGCCCATCTTGGAGTACGCCGAGGCGAGCTCCGCCTCGATTCCCACCCTCCGGCCCCTGAAGGGCGTCTGTGTCGGTGAACGTCGCGAAACCGTAATCCCCGCGACACGTCCGGCCCACGTCGTCATGGCGTCACGTCCAGACCGACCGAGCGCGCGAAGGCTTCCAGCCCGGTCACCACGACGTCGTACGGAGGCCGGACGAACGTGCCGGGTGTCACGACGAAACGGTCCGAGCGGACGGGCTCCCCCTGGCGGTCCCTGAGGTCGTACCCGTTGAGGCCGTACCCGCACTTCTCGCTGACCCGGTGGGAGCTCGGGTTGTCCGCCCACGCGCCGGAGGTCATCTGCACGGCGGCGAGGTGGTCGAACGCGAACACGAGGATCGCCTGGCGCATGAGGGTGCCCGTGCCGTGTCCCTGGTGGGCGAGGCCCAGCCATGAGCCGGTCTCGGCTGTCCGCAGGACCGCGAAGGACTCCGTCCTCATGTCCTGCGCCCCCACCAGGATGCCGTCGCGCTCCACTGCGAACAGCAGGGTCCAGCTCTCCGGGGTCACGGAGGCCCACGTGCGGTAGTAGAACTGCAGGCTCGTCGTCGGCTGTTCCTCCTCGAGGTTCCACGGCCGCAGGAACGGCCGGGCGCTCGGCGCGTGGATGCCCTCTGCTGCGAGCTCCGCGACCCGCGTCGCATCGGACTCGCGCATGGCGCGCAGGGTCACGGGACCGCACTCGATGCGGATGCCGAAGGCGGGGAAGATGTCGACCAGGTCCATGGGATGAGCCAACCAGATGGCTCGGACACGAGGCATCTGGTTTCCGGTCGGGTGCGCGGGCCCCGGGCGCGCCCCCGCAGCCCCTGCGGTCGTGCGCACACGGGGAGGTGATGCCCGGCATCGCGGGATATGTGCCGGGCGCTGTCTGCCGCGTGGGCGCTGCGCCGGGCCGTCCGGCCTGCGCCCTAGGATGACCAGTCGACGCTTGAGGAGGATCTGTGGCGCTCACGCCCGACGACGTCGCCCGCCTTGCCGGGCTGGCGCGGATCGACCTGTCCGATGCCGAGCTCGCGCACCTCGCGCCGCAGCTCGACGTGATCCTGGAGTCGGTGGCTCGTGTCACCGAGGTGGCGGGAGCCGACGTGCCGGCCACGTCCCACGCGCTGCCGCTCGTGAACGTCTTCCGGCCCGACGAGGTCACGCCGTCCCTGCCTGTCGACGCGGTGCTCGCCATGGCGCCGGCCGCCGAGGACAACCGCTTCGCCGTCCCGCGCATCCTGGGGGAGGAGGCATGAGCCTCACGACACGCTCCGCCGCGGACCTCGCCGGGATGCTGGCGCGCCGGGAGGTCTCCGCCGAGGAGGTGACGGCCGCGCACCTCGAGCGGATCGCGGCGGTCGACGGGCACGTCCACGCCTTCCTGTACGTCGACACGGACCGGGCGCTCGCGCTGGCCAGGGACATCGACGCGCGCCGCGCCGCGGGGGAGAAGCTGGGACCCCTGGCCGGCGTCCCCGTGGGCGTCAAGGACGTGTTCACCTACGAGGGTGCGCCGACGACGTGCGGCTCGCGGATCCTCGAGGGCTGGATCCCCCCGTACACGTCGACGCTGGTGAAGCGGGTTCTCGACGCGGGCATGATCCCGCTCGGCAAGACCAACATGGACGAGTTCGCCATGGGCTCGTCGACGGAGAACTCGGCCTTCGGCCCGTCGCACAACCCCTGGGACCTCGACCGGATCCCCGGCGGCTCGGGTGGCGGCTCAGCCGCGGCCCTCGTGGCGTACGAGGCTCCGCTGACCCTCGGTTCCGACACCGGCGGCTCCATCCGGCAGCCGGCCTCCGTGACAGGAACGGTCGGGATCAAGCCCACGTACGGAGGCACGTCCCGGTACGGGCTGGTCGCCATGGCGTCGTCGCTCGACACGCCCGGGCCCTGCGCTCGTACCGTCGTGGACGCCGCGCTCCTCCATGAGGTGATCGCGGGACACGACCCGCGGGACTCGACGTCGATCGACGCGCCGGTGCCGGACGTCGTCGGCGCCGCGCGGAGCGGGGACGTACGCGGCCTTCGCATCGGCGTGGTCCGCGAGCTCGGCGGGGAGGGCTACGCCCCGGGCGTCGAGCAGCGGTTCACCGAGGCGGTCGCCCTGCTCCAGGACTCCGGCGCCGAGGTCGTCGAGGTCTCGTGCCCGCACTTCGACTACGCCCTTGCCGCCTACTACCTCATCATGCCCAGCGAGGTCTCCAGCAACCTGGCGCGCTTCGACGCCATGCGGTACGGCCTGCGCGTCGGCGACGACGGCACGCGGTCGGCCGAGGAGGTCATGGCCCTCACCCGCGGCCGCGGCTTCG
>JAJZQV010000108.1 GCA_021803025.1 Actinomycetes bacterium
CCCGACACCCCGGGCCAAGGGTCCAGACCCGACACGCCCCGTGCCCAGGGTCCAGACCCGACACGCCCCGTGCCCAGGGTCCAGACCCGACACCCCCGGGCCAAGGGTCCAGACCCGACACGCCCCCTGCCGAGGGCGCAGACCCGAGACACCCCCATCCCGGCGGATGTCAGCCCCCCAAGGCCCCGAAGCCGACGGATACCGGCCGCATGCCGAAGGATGCCCGCCCTGAGACGCCCCAGGCCGACGGATGCGGGCCCGGAAACCCGCATCGAGGCGGAGGCAAGCCTGGCATCGCAGGAACTCACCGACACGTCCTTGCTCATCCCGGAACCCTGATGCCGGGTCACGCCCTCCGGCCCATGACACTCCCTCTCCGCCAAAGTGGCCCCCAGGTCTTCGCTCCCAAGGTTCTCCTCGCCCGACTGCCTCATCCGGTGTCGAGCAGGAGCTGGGCGTGGCTGGCCACCTTCCGTACGGGCACCTGGGCCGGGTCGACGGCACGTGGTGGCAGGAACTCGGGCAGTCCTCGGGAGTCGATCCGTACCTGCCACTGGTCGACCGGCTCAAACGTCCCGTCGTCGAGCCTGCTCGGGGATGAGGGTTCGACGAGCCGATGGTGCGACCTGCACAGGGCGACGAGGTTCCCAAGGCTCGTAGGGCCTCCGAGCTGCCACGGCACGACGTGGTGCACGTCGCAGTGCCACATCGGCGTCGTACAACCAGGAAACGCACACCCTCCGTCCCTCAACGCCACGGCGAGCCGCAGCCCCGGCGGAGCCAGCCGATGTCGCCGGCCCATGTCGAGCACCGTGGAGCCGGTCCCGAGCACCACGGGGACAAGGTCGGCCTCGCAGGCACGAAGCCGCAGCTCGGCGGGAGACACAGCGGTTCCATCCATGAGCACGCCGCGGTCGCACGCCCGGTCGAGAAGTCCCTCATACGGCATGACGACCATGACCTGCGTGGCAGCGGCCGGGAGGCCGGGACTCGCTCCCTCTGACGGGGACGAGCTCGGGTTCTCCACGGCTTGAGCGGCGACGACCAGGGTGGACAGGGCGTCAGCGAGCCGTTGCTGCGGCGTCTCCAGCAGACGTCGCCGGTCGTGGGTGTCCTTCGCTGAGCGGTACTCGCGGTCGGCGATGGCCTGCACGACCTGCTGCAGCCGTCGGCCGTCGAGCACGGGCAGGTTTCCGGAGAAGTCGACCGACCCATCCGTCTCGGCTCCGAACCTGAGACACCGGCGCGCTCGCGCCCGCGCATCCCGCGCCTCAAGTCGGGCACCCCGCTGCTCTGGTGTCTCGGCGAGCGAAGGTGCCACGTGAGCCACGAGCGTCTCCGACATCGAGCGCAGCTTCTCGGCCGGGGTATGAGCGGCCGCATCGAGAATGAGGGTCTCGGCATGCTCACGCTGGTCCCGATCCAGATCCGCCGGCAGGCCGTTCAGCGCCTGGTTGATCGCTGACGCCTGGTCGAGGGTGATGCGACCCCTCGTAGCCGCCTCTTGCACCCGTGGCCGCAGCTCGAGCTCCCGAGCCCTCCACACCGTCGCCGCAGCCTGGCGCGGGCTGTGTTGCCCGGACGCTGCCATCCAGTCCCGAAGGGGCGTGTGCCGAACCCGCATCGCCGACCCCGCCGCCTCCGCCTCGCCGACGAGTACGGTCCTCAGCGCCGAGACGCGGCGCTCGGCTTCGCTCACCTTCTCGATCCACGCGAGACGCTGTTGATCCGAGGCCATCGTCCGATCAGCGACTCGTACAGCCTCCAGACCCGCGAGGACGTTCTCGATCGCGACGCAGACCTGACTCGTCGACGCAGGTGTCTGCGACGTCTGAGCCGATGGCGATCCGTCCATGTCCCCATACTAATGCCTCATGTGTTCGATTACAAGAGCCATATTCGTGACGGGACACGTAATCGAACCGACCTATGACCAGCTGAACTCCGCAGCCCCCGGGTGGCTCTCGGTGTCGCGCATCGCGTCGAGGACAGCCATGTCGGCGTCCGAGATCTCGAAGTCCACCTCGGCGTTCGCCCGGATGTGATCGGGGGAGGTGGCCTTCGGCAGGGGCACCGCGCCCTTCTGGAGCAGGTAGCGGAGCGACAGCTGCGGCGCCGAGACCTCGTACCGGCGACCCATCTCGACGAGGTCGGGGTGGTTGACGATGCGCCCGTGCGCGAACGGCGAGTACGCCTCGACGAGGATCCAGTGCTCGTTGCAGGCGGCCACGGTGTCGCTCACGTCGAGCCCGATGTACCACTGGATCTGGTCGACCGCCGGCACGATCGTGCAGGCGGGAAGGAGGCTCTCGATGTCCGAGCGGGTGAAGTTCGAGATCCCGATGGCGCGGACGCGTCCGTCGGCCACGAAGCTCTCCATGGCGCGCCAGACCTCCTTGTTCTCGGCCCGGCAGTCCTTGCCACGCTCGTTCCACGGCCAGGGCGCGTGGATGAGGAGCAGGTCGAGGTAGTCCAGCCCGATCTCCCGCAACGTGATGTCGAACTGCTCGACGGCGGCCTCGTAGCTCTTGGACTCGGCGGGCACCTTCGAGGTGACGAAGATCTCCTCACGAGGGACCCCGGAGTCCCGTACGGCACGTCCGACGGACGCCTCGTTGTGGTACGCCCGTGCGGTGTCGATGTGCCGGTAACCGGCCTCCACAGCGACGCGGACCGCTCGGTAGCACTCCTCGCCCTCCTTCAGCAGCCAGGTGCCGAAGCCGATCTTCGGGATCGTCGTGCCGCTGTTGAGTGGGAACGTCTCGGTCAGTGCGCTCATCGCCAGCCTCCTTCGTCTGTTCTCGCCATCCTGGCACGGACCGCCGACCGGGACGGACCGTCACGGGATGGGGTGCGCCACCCCGAAGAGACCTCGCGCACGACCGGGATCAGCAGGGCTCCGACCCGGCGGATCAGCGCGCCCATCCCTTCCGGATCGTCCTGAAGGCCACGGACCAGCGGGGTTCCTTAACGGCAGGAATGTTGTGCTCCCAACGCGTCCGCGCAGGCCCGCGAGGACGTAGACCGAGCCAGGCTCGAGGACCTGCTCGTGCACCCGGCGCTCCCTCCCCTTGCCGAGCGGAAGCGCATGAGGCAGGCGGAACCGAAGGAGATACCAGCCACGGTGCCGAACGCGGGAGCGTCCCGGTACCAGCCGATCGTCGCCCCCGGCGGGTAGTAGATGGCCAAGGCGTCCGCGAGCTCGTCCGCTTCCACGTCCATGAACGCCGCTGCCTGACGTCGCAAGGGATGCAGCCACGCCGGTATCGGCTCCTGCCGACTGTCGAAGTCGTAGCCCACGCCCCAGTGGCGCACGACGCGGCGCGCTACCTGACCGTGCCTCCGCACCTCCCCGTACTGAAGCGATAGCAGCCTCGGCCACCATCCGTGCCTCGTCGTCACCGTCCGGGAACGACGGCGAGTAGTGCAGCCCGACCGGAACCTCGGGTATCCCGCGCATCCGACTCCCGCTCACGAACTCCCGAGTGTACGAACGGTGCGGAATGCAACCCGCAGTAGGCGCCGCGACCGGAGCGGCTGGTTTCCCGGGCTTGTAGCCTCCCACCATGAGCCACCAGGTGATATCCCTCACCCCCGCGCAGGCTTTCGGGATCCCGGTCGCGCTGCTCGCTGCGGTCTGCCTGGCCATCGGCTCGCAGCTCCAGCACCACGGGGTCTCTGTCGTCGAGTCGCGACGTTCGACGGGGCCACGGGTCAGCCTCCACGTCCGGGAGCTCCTGGCCCTGGCTCGAAGGCCGTCCTGGCTCCTCGGCACCCTGCTGCTCGGTCTCGCGATCGTCCTCCAGCTGTTCAGCCTGTACCTGGCCCCGCTGATGGTGGTCCAGCCACTCGGAGCCGCTGCGCTCGTCATCACCGTCCTCGTGAACGCACGGGTGACCAAGCAGCGTCTGGACCGGGTCTCGATCCGGGCCGTCCTCCTCTGCGTGCTCGGTGTCGGCGCGTTCGTCACGATCGCGGCGATGACGACGACCACCGTCCCGATCCAGGGCACTCAGCTCCTCGTCGTGGTGGCGCTCCTGGCCGTGCTCCTCGCCACCGTCGGGATCGGGTTCGCGTTCCTGCGGACGAGGCTCCCGCGGCTCTTCTACGTCGTCGCTGCGGGCATGCTGTTCGGCTTCGTCGCGACGCTGGCGAAGGTGCTCATCACGAGGATCCAGACCATCATCCAGAACGGTTTCCACCTCGCCGCCACGGACTGGCTCACGATCGTCTGCTTTGTCGGACTCGTCGCGGCCGCCCTCCTTGGCAGCTACTTCGTGCAGACCGCGTACTCCACCGGCTCGCCCACCGTGGTGGTTGCAGGCCTCACGGTCATCGACCCCCTCGTCGGCGTGACAATCGGCATCGTCGTCCTGGGCGAGGCAGCAGCGGCGCCCTGGTGGGCGACCATCGTCTTCGCGCTCGCCGGAGCGGTCGCCGTCTTCGGGGTCTACAAGCTGTCCGCCCACACTCCCCTCGTTGTGGCCCCCGAAAAGCTCTAGTCACTCGCACGTGAGTGACCGGGAAGCCTCGGGTGACGCGACGCCGCAGAATCGACCAGTCGTTCGCCCAGGCGATCCCATAATGGCGTTCGGCGACTTTTCCATATGTGGGAACGAACAATGATGGCCCCGCGGCGCGGTGCCGGATGCGCAATCCCTACGCTGGTCGGCGCAGCAGCTGACCGGAGGTTGGCGGATGGAATCGGTCCCAGCACCGAGCAGGACCAGCGCGCTTCACGCCCTTGGACGTCTACGGCCGTTAGGTGCGGCAGGAGTCGTTCTGGTGCTCCTGGCGTGGTTGTGGCCCCTGCCTCATTCCGACGACGTCGCGGGTGACCTCCGCATCTACCGGGGTGCGATCGAGGCGATGCTGCGCGGCGATGGCCTGTACAGCTATGCCATGTCTCTGGACACGGGCCCGTCACCGTTCCTCTACCCACCGTTCGCGGCCCTCGTCATGCTTCCGGCTCAAGGCTTGACGCTCGCGTCAGTGATATCGGGATGGACCGTCACGCAGGTCGCGATGACGGTCGTCCTTTCGTTGCTGCTCCTCAGAGACGCGCGGTGGCGCAAAGGGCTCGTCGTTCCTGCGGCGTCGTGGGCGATGGTTCTCCTGTCAGATCCCGTCATGTTCGACATCAACATCGGCCAGATCAGCCTCGGCATCATGATCTTGGCGCTCGCAGACATCGTCCTGTTGGGCCCTCGATCGCGCGGCGCGCTCATTGGAGTCGCCGGCGCCATCAAGCTCACCCCGATGTTCTTCGTGCTCTACTTCCTCGTCACACGACAGTGGCGGGCCGCCATCACGACGACGGCCTCGTTCTGCGGCGCAACCGTCCTCGGGTTCGTCGTGTTACCACGTGAGTCCTTCGAGTACTGGACCTCGATCGTCTTCCAGTCCAGTCGGATCCCCGGTCTCAGCTCCCCCAGGAACCTCACGATCCTGGGTGACCTGAGGATGTGGGGTGTTCCTGACTCCGTCGGCACCCCGACCTGGGCGTTGCTGGCGCTCTCCGTCGCGGTCCTCGCCCTGTACGCGGGGTGGCGCCATTTCCGCGCCGGTGAGCCAGTGGCCGCAGGCATTGTCGTCGGTCTTGCGACCACGGCGATCGGTCCGATCGCCTGGGACCATCACCTGGTCTGGCTGGTCGCGGCGGCTGTGTACATCGTGCTTAACAGCTCCAAGGGCGCCGCCGTCTGGGGCTGGCTACTGCTGGCACTGTGTCTCGTGGCGTCTCCGATCTGGCCGCATGAGGAGACGCCAGTGCTGTGGAGGAGGCTGGCCGGAATGGTTCCGCTGGTCTTGAGCATCGGCATTTCGTGCGTGGGCCTCCCGCGGAAGTCCGATGTAGCGTTCCTTCCGGCGGAGCTCGAGTCCCCCAGCCGGAGCGCGGCAGGAACCTGAACCCAGACCCAGTCGGGGCAGGCTCGTCGCCCCAGCGGGACGCTGCTGAGGGGGAGTCATCCGGAGGGATGACACGGTTCACGCGGTGGGCGTAACTGGGTTCGAAAACGCCCGGCAGCGCAACTGGGTGCGCCCTTGTCAATAGCCTATTCACTAGGGGTGATGCTAAACAGTGACGCTCTCCGGAGGGGTCTTGCGTGGTCAGGAATAGGCACGGTTACTGGCTTTCATGTTGTACATATGTTGCGCAGCGCAGCCCCCCGCGGACCTCAGAAGGACGCCGATCGTCGCGGGTTCGGGCGGCTCCGGAAGGACAGAGCGCTCGGGAGCTGGTCCGCTGGGTACACAGGTCCCGATACCGTGTTGGACAGAGCCCCCCAGACCTTCGACGCCAAGGACGATGCGACGGCCTGGTTGTCGGCAAAGCGGCGCCTGATCGAGTACGACGAGTGGGCCTCCCCCGTCGAACGCCGTACACAGCAGGTCGCGCGCGGCCTGAGCCTCGAGTCGTACGCGCACCAGTGGCTCGAGGACCGGGTCTGAAACGACGGACCCGCGAGCACTACGAATCGATCCTCGAGGGGCAGATCCGGGGCCTCGGCTCCATCTCGCTCGCTTCGATCACGCCGACGACCGTCCGGCAGTGACACGCACGGCTCGGGAACCGCACGCCAACACTCAGAGCGCACGTGTACGGGCTGTTGCGGACGATCTTGGAGACCGAGTTCGACGAAGAGCTGATCAAGACGAACCCCTGTCATGTCCGCGGAGCATCGGCGCCGCGACGAGTGAGGCCGATCCAACCTGCGACTCTCGAAGAGCTTGCTCCCTGCCGGACAAGCCGCCGCAGAGGCGTTCTACCGGGTCGTGGAAGCCGCCTACGAACGCCGCTCGGTCGCGGTCACCAGCAACATCCACCCCTCCGGGTTCGACGCCATCATGCCCAAAACCCTGGCCACCGCCGCCGTCGACCGGCTCCTCCACCACGCCCACGTCATCAATCACCGAAGGCAACTCGCTGCGGTTGGGGAACGTTTGTGTCCAAGGAGGAAGGCCAGGACGATCCGGCGCACAAAACGCCGCCATCCATTCGTTCGGCAGTCAGTCGATACCAGGTTGGTATCATGAGGGCATGGCGATGACATTGCGACTGAGTCCCGACGACGAGCAGGCCCTCGCGCTGCTCGCTGAGGCCGACGGTGTGAGCAAGCAGGAAGCGACCGTCCGGGCAATCCACGAGGCGGCCTCCCGCCGCCTGCGCCAGGACAAGATCCGCACGCTCTCAGCCGGCGCCCGACAGCGGTACGCCGACCTGCTGAACCGCCTCGGCAAGTGATCGAGTACCTGACGCTGGAAGACCTGCTGGAGTTGATCGAGGACTTGGGCATCGGCCCCATCCGCGACCTGGGCCTGCTCGACTCGGCGGTTCATCGACCCCAGGTCACCGTGTACGGAGACGATGCCTACCCCGACCTCGACCAGAAGGCAGCTGTACTCCTGGAGTCGCTCGTTCGGAACCACGCCTTGGTCGACGGCAACAAGAGGATCGGATGGCTCGCGACCGTCGTGTTCTACGGGCTGAACAACATCGAGCTAGAAGCCCCCGACGATGACGCCTACGACCTCGTCATAGCCATCGCCAGCGGTGCGACCAGCTACCCGGAGGCTGCCTCCCTCCTGGCGAAGTGGCACTAGCTGTCGGCGGCAGACCCACGTCCAGGGAACGCGCGACCTGCGGCTAATCGAGAACGTTCCCGCGGGGACGCGCGACCGCGGCATGAGCGCCTGTGCGGCGGCATGATGGGCGTGTGGCACTGGCAGTCTGCATCCTGTTCGACGCGGAAGGGGAGCGGGTCATCCGCGGACTTTGGGCGCGGCTCGAGTCGCGCGGGATTCCGACGCCGCTCACCCACACGCACGGCCGACACCATCCACACCTGTCGCTCGCCGTTGCGCGTACCTGGGACCTCGACGCTGTCTTGGCGTCCGTGGCGGCTCTTCCGCCGGCACTGCCCGTGCGCCTCGCGTGCCAGGGAATCGTGGCGTTCCCGCGCGGGCGTGCGGCCCTGGCCACCGCAGTGAGCGCGGACCTGGCTAGGCGTCAGGAGGCCGCCGTGGCCGCGGTGAGGGCGACCGGCGCCGATCTGCATCACCACTACCTTCCCGGCCACTGGGTCCCGCACGTCTCGATCGCTACCGGCGGCAACGCGGACCAGCTCCCGATCGTCGCGACGACGGTCACGGACACGCTGCCGTTGTCTGTCGCGGGCACCCGTGCGGCGCTGGTGGACAGCAGCACCGGCGACACCTGGCCCCTGCCGGCTCTCATCTGAGCCGTCGAGCGAGACCGGTCTCTCACGACTCAGCCTGTGGTCCCCGGCGACGAGTTTCGATCTTTTCCCGAATCCTGACACCGCCCCTCGTCGTGCAGTCACTGGATCGTCATCGCGGCATTTAGGTCGTTCCCTGGGTCGACGGTCGAGACGTCCCGCCCGGGGAGGACTCCTCTCCGG
This sequence comes from Actinomycetes bacterium, assembly GCA_021803025.1. GTDB lineage: Bacteria > Actinomycetota > Actinomycetes > Propionibacteriales > Propionibacteriaceae > Fen-668. The sequence goes on from JAJZQV010000108.1 coordinate 8,424, forward strand.
GAATGACCCTGCTGCAGGGTCCATGGCATGGCCATCCTGACGTGGCTGCTGGGCCCAGTCGAGGCTCCTTCATCGGTGCATCGCTGTTGCGTCGTGGCCGACGGGCGCTCGAACGCGTTTATGATTGAATACAGCGGCGATTCAGGAGGCTTTGTTGCCGGCCGCGCAGAAACGGTTGTTATGAGGGCCGAAAACCGGCTCATATCAACCGTTATCCGGTTTGGGGCCCAGACGACCCGTGTTCGCCTCGCCATAACAACCGTTAATGCGTTTGACCGTCCCTCGACGACGGGTAAGGCAGCGTGCCCGGCAATCTGGCCCTCATCCGGTCGGCAGTGCCGTGCCATGACCCAGGGCCGGCCAACGCACCACTCTCGGCACGAGAGGTCAATTGGTGCGGCGACACGCCGAAGCGACCGCGCGTGTCGTGGCCTCTCGACGGGAAGGCGGTAGCGACGCATCACTCTCGCCAGAGTCGGATGTTGAACCTCCTCGACGCCATGCCTGCAAGAGACTCGGCTGGCACAGGACTGTCGCCGAGAGCTGTAGCGGTACCACCCCAGGACCTCCCGCTTCGAGGCCCACGGCGGTGGAGTTGCCGACGGCGGGCTGATTCACGTTCGCTTGGCGAGATGTACGCCATCCCCCGGCCGCCAAGCACGTTCTAGGCAAGTTGCATTGGCGACTCGACCACGCGGCGCCAGGGCATCAGACGTTTCGTCACAACGACTTACTCGGGCCCAAATGCACCGAGGGTGTGGCAGATCGGCGGTTGCGTTTGCCCTCCGAAGGACCGGTCACGTAACCCGGCGCGGATCGTGGACCAAGCTGGGCTCCACGGAAGTCGAGGTTCAGGTCACGGAGCTCTGCGGGTTCGAGGATGCTGCTGACGCGGGACAGGCTCCAACCGTCTGAGGACACGATCGACTCGGATCAAGGGTTTCTGGAACTCGGTTCATGGCGGGGTTGAGCGGCGCTGGACCGGTTCCGATGTTGTGCATATGTTGTGCAGGGCCCAAGTTTTGGGTATTTCCCCTAGTCAGAAGCGTGGGCGTAACTGGGTTCGAACCAGTGACCTCTTCGGTGTGAACGAAGCGCGCTACCACTGCGCCATACGCCCCTGCGGTGGACAACCATAGCCGACCGGGAGGGCCGGACGCATCCGGGCAGGCGGCACACTCTCACCATGACGACACAGGTACGTGCGGCCACCGTCCACGACGCAGACACTCTCACGGCGCTCCGCGCCTCCATGTTCGAGGCCATGGGTGTCGCCCGCCATGCAGAGCCGGCCTGGCAGGAGGCCGCGCGCGCCTGGTTCATCGCCCATGTCGACTCCCCCGACGTGGGACTGCGGGTCGTGGAGGTCGACGGTGAGGTCGTGGCGGGCGCGGTCGCACACCTTCGTACCCACCTCCCCTCCCCCGGCAACCCGAGCGGGCAGATCGCGACGATCTCCAACGTCTCCACGTTCGCTGAGCACCGGGGACGCGGCTACGCCCGGCTGGCCTTCGCAGCGGTGCTCGCGTGGGCCCGGGAATCCGGCGCCGAGGTGGCCGAGCTCTTCGCCACCGGCATGGGCCAGGGCCTGTACGAGTCGGCCGGATTCGCCGTCCACCCGATGCCCGCGATGCGTCTGCCGCTGCGAAGCTCGTGACCTGCGAGCCGGTTTGTGCGCGTCGTCGCTGTACCTGTAATGTCTACCGGGCACCCGGGAGGGTGCAACGCGGACGTGGCTCAGTTGGTAGAGCATCACCTTGCCAAGGTGAGGGTCGCGGGTTCGAATCCCGTCGTCCGCTCGGAGACAACACGGTGGAGTGGCCGAGAGGCGAGGCAACGGACTGCAAATCCGTGTACACGGGTTCAAATCCCGTCTCCACCTCGGGCGGTTGGCGCAGCGGGAGCGCGCTTCCCTGACACGGAAGAGGTCACTGGTTCGATCCCAGTACCGCCCACCAGTAGTACCCCTTGCCACAGCCACTTTCGGCCCACTGGGCCGTGAGTGGCTGTGCCCTTGCAGGTGAGGCGAGGCTGCACACAAGCCCTGGCGAGGACGTGCCACCCCCACACGGTCGGGCGGGACGGACGCCTGCGGAAGTCTGAATGAGGCCGACAGAAGTGTGCGGCGGGGGTCCAGCGGACGTGGCGGATGTTGGACCCCTCTGCCGAGGTGATCGACGACCCCGACGCTGCCTCTGGTCGGCGAACTCGGCCACCACTATGCTCCGCACCAGTCGTACCGCCGTCCGGCTTTCCCAATGGGGGCAGGCGTGGTGGCGCTCCGGCAGGAAGGGACCATGGCTCGTCCTGTAATCCTCGCCGTCGACGACGACGCGGCGGTGGCTGCCGCTGTACGTCGCGACCTGGTCGCCCAGTACGGGTCCGACTACCGCGTCATCAGCGCCGGTTCCGGCGCTGAGGCTCTGGACCTGCTGCGACGGCTCGCGCTCCGTGACGAGCCGGTGGCCCTCATCGCATCCGACCAGCGAATGCCACACATGACCGGCATCGAGCTGATGGCCGCGTCCCGCAGCCAGGCGCCGGAGGCGAAGCTCCTCCTCCTCACGGCGTATGCGGACACCGAGGTGGCCATCCGCGCCATCAACGAGATCGGCCTGGACTACTACCTGCTGAAGCCGTGGGACCCGCCTGCGGAACGGCTGTACCCCGTGGTGGACGACCTGCTCGGCGACTGGCAGACTGCCCACCCGGATCATTCCGGCGAGCTGCGGCTGGTGGGCAACCGCTGGTCGGAGCGCAGTCACGAGATCAAGATCTTCCTCTCCCGCAACCACGTGCCGTACCGCTGGTACGACGTCGAGCGGG
>JAJZQV010000011.1 GCA_021803025.1 Actinomycetes bacterium
TGGAAAGGGTGACCGACAGGAACGACCAACCGGACCGAGCCCCTGCGCGGGGTCAGGTCGTCGAGTCGCGGAGGACGACCTCGTACTCCTGGGTCGACGACTCGTCGAGCGACGTCTCGCCGAGGGCTAGAGCCACGGCGTACTCGCCGATGCGCTCCAGCGGCACCCGTACGGTCGTCAGCGACGGGACGATGTCGCGCAGCGTGGGGATGTCGTCGAACCCCGCCACCCGTACGTCGCCGGGCACCGAGACGCCGGCTTCACGCGCAGCGGCCAGCGCGCCGACAGCCATCACGTCGTTGACCGCGAAGACCACATCCGGCCGCACGCCGCTCGCCAGGAGCTCTGCCATCGCCGCGTACCCTCCGTCGCGGGTGAACGCCCCCTCGACCCGCGCCACGATCTCACCCGAGCTCGCGAGCCCCTCGGTGAAACCTTCCGCACGGTCGCGGGCGGTGAGGTGGTCGGACGGCCCGGTGAGGATCGCGTACGTGCGGTACCCCTTCGCCACGAGCGCCCTCGCCAGGGCCGCGGACCCCTCGCGGTTCGCCGGCGCGATGGCGGCCACGTCGAGCACCGCCTGGCCGACGATCGCGACGCCCGACCCCGTCGAGCGCCTGTAGTCGTCGATCGAGGACTGCAGCGCCGAGAGCAGCGCGTCGTCGGCCCGGAGGCCGCCGACGATGACGAGGCCCTGCGACCGGTGGCTGCGCGCCGCCTCCACGAGGCTCATGATCTGGTGCTCCTCGTGCTCGGCGATGCCGAGGATCACCGTCGAGCCGGCCGCACGAGCCGCGCGCGAGACGCCCGTGGCGATCGACGAGAAGTACGGGTCGGTGATGTCGTGGACGATGAGGGACAGCGTCGCGGAACGCCCGCGCGCGATCGCCTGCGCGGCGGCGTTCGGCGCGTACCGCAGCTCTGCGGCCGCCGCGAGAACACGTTCCCGCAGCTTCGCGTTGACCGTACGGTCCTTGCTGCCGTTGATGGCCCGGGATGCCGTCGACAGGGAGACGCCGGCGGCTTTGGCCACATCGCTGAGCGTCACCACACCGTGAGCGTACCGTCAGTCGTGGGCCCCACGTCGCACCTTGCCGCGTCCTGGCAACTCGGTGCAGCCTCTGGCGGCGTCTGGGTCGTGTCCTATGCTGATCGCGCTCGGAAATCGCTTGCCGAGCCTGTAACGAGCGGAGTTGCTGTGGCAGACGAGATGTTCTCCGTACGGATCGTGCCCGTGGTCGTCCTCCACGACGCGCACGACGCGGAGCCTCTGGGCAAGGCACTGGTCGCAGGCGGCCTTCCTGTCGCCGAGATCACCTTCCGGACCGCCGCGGCGGCCGAGTCGATCCGCGCCATGTCGGGCATCGAGGGACTGGTCGTCGGCGCCGGGACCGTCCTCAACCCCGACCAGGTCGACGAGGCGGTCGCCGCCGGCGCGACCTTCATCGTGAGCCCCGGGCTGCGCCGCGACGTGGTGCGCGCGGCGCAGGCCGCGGGCGTGCCGGTCCTGCCGGGTGCGGTGACGCCGTCCGAGATCATGGCCGCCCAGGAGCTGGGGCTCGACACTGTGAAGTTCTTCCCGGCTAACGTGTACGGCGGTGCGTCCGCGATCAAGGCGCTGTCCGCGCCGTTCGGGGGGATGCGCTTCGTCCCCACCGGCGGCGTGTCGGCGTCGAACCTCTCCGACTACCTGTCGCTCGGCTGCGTGCCTGCGGTTGGCGGATCCTGGATGGTCCCCGTGGACGCGATCCGCGAGGGCGCGTACGACCGTGTCAGCGAGCTGTGCCGTGACGCCGTGGCTGCGGCGGCCGCGGTGGGGAAGTGAGGTCGGTCATGGAGCTGCGTGCGAAAGAGGAGTGCACGTACGACGCCGTCGCGCTCGGCGAGGTCATGCTCCGGCTGGACCCCGGCGAGGGCCGGATCAGGACGGCCCGCCGCTTCCAGGCGTGGGAGGGCGGCGGCGAGTACAACGTGGTCCGCGGCCTGCGTCGTGTGTTCGGGCTGCGGGGCGCGGTCGTCACCGCCCTCGTAGACAACGAGGTCGGCCGCCTCGTGGAGGACTTCATCCTCACCGGCGGCCTTGACACGCGCCACATCGTGTGGGTGCCTTCGGACGGAGTCGGCCGTACGGTCCGCAACGGGCTCAACTTCACAGAGCGCGGCTTCGGCGTGCGCGGCGCGGTGGGGGTGTCCGACCGCGGCAACACGGCCGTCAGCCGGCTCAGGCCGGGCGACATCGACTTCGACCACCTCTTCGGCGAGCTGGGCGTGCGCTGGCTGCACACGGGCGGCATCTTCGCCGCGCTCTCGGAGTCCACCGCCGAGGTGGCGATCGAGGCGGTGACCGCGGCGCGGAAGTACGGGACCGTCGTCTCGTACGACCTCAACTACCGGCCCAGCCTGTGGAAGGCGGTCGGCGGCCAGGCGAAGGCGCAGGAGGTCAACAAGGCCATCGCGGGGCACGTCGACGTCATGATCGGCAACGAGGAGGACTTCACCGCCGCGCTCGGCTTCGAGGTCGAGGGCGTCGATGAGGGGCTCACCCAGCTGCCCGTCGAGCAGTTCGGCGCGATGATCAGCCGCGTCTCGGAGGCGTACCCCAACTTCCAGGTCATCGCCACCACCATGCGCGCGGTGAAGTCGGCGACCGTGAACGACTGGGGCGCGCTCGCGTGGTCGAAGGAGTCCGGCCTGGTGCAGGCGACGCAGCGCGACGGCCTCGAGATCCTCGACCGCGTCGGTGGCGGAGACTCGTTCGCGTCCGGGCTCGTGTACGGGCTGCTGACCGGGGAGCCGCTGCAGCGGGCCGTGAACCTCGGCGCCGCGCACGGCGCCCTCGCCATGACGACTCCGGGCGACACGTCCATGGCGACGAAGGCCGAGGTCCTCAAGCTCGCCGGCGGCGGTTCCGCACGCGTCGACCGCTAGCCCGCCTGGCCGGTTGGCGGGCGACGAGAGGGCAGTTCGTGTCGAGACGCGCCGTACGGACCGGGCGTGTCGTGGCCTTTCGTTGACTGCCGGCGTCAGGCCGGGTGCGGCGGGTGCCACTCGTGGGCGACGACCACGCCCTCGTCGTCGACGTGCACGACGAGCGACATTCCTGGAGTCATGGGGCGCGGCTCGAGGTCGAGTGCGGAGATCATCGCCGGCAGGACAGGGCGGTGTCCGCACACGGCCGTGCCCGTACCGGTGGCGCCCGCTTTGACGACGAGCTTGCGGACGTAGCGCTGCACCCCGGCGAGGTGCTCCTCGCCGATCTCCTCACTGAGGAGGCTGACGGGCTTGATGCTCAGCCGGCGCGTCTTCGCGTACGGCTCCAGCGTCTGCACGCAGCGGGTCGACGTGGAGCTCTTGAGCAGGTCGACGCCGTACGCGTCGAGCAGGTCGACGAGGTTGGACGCCTGAGCCATGCCCTTCGCGTCGATGGGCCTCTTGCTGTCGTCACCCGACCAGTCCTTGCGCAGCAGCGCCTTCGCGTGGCGCACGACCACGAAGGGCGTCGTGTCGGGCATCGCGAGCGCCTCCTCGAGGATCGAGGTCTCGTCGGGGTAGGTGAGCTGGTCGCGCGCCTGGACGATCGGGACCCACTGGACCTCGTCGACCTCATGGTCAGGACGCCGTGCGGTCTCCCACACCGGGTACCCGACCCAGAAGTGGACGAGCTTGGGGCCCTTGATGACGCGGTACGAGACGTCGGACAGCGGGGCGCCGAGGCGGATCCGTACGCCCGTCTCCTCCTCGACCTCACGGACCGCCGCCGCGTACGCCGGCTCGCGCTTCTCGAGCTTGCCCTTCGGCAGCGACCAGTCGTTGTACGCGGGCCGGTGGACCAGCGCGACAGCCCGACGGCTGCCCTGCCCGCGCAGGACGACGGCGCCGGCCGACCGGATCGTCGGCTGTTCTCCCGCCCTCATACCTGTCCGCGGCGCTGGCTCATCACGGAGATGAGGTGAGCCTGCATGTCCAGCAGCGGCCGCCCCTGGGCGTCCGTCGTCTTCTTCACCCATCCGTCGGGCCCGAGCCACCACGACGCCGTGCCCTCGTCGAACGCCAGGCGGAACAGCTCCTCGATCTGGGCGATGTGCGGCTCGTTGGTGAGCTGGACCAGCACTTCGACGCGCCGGTCGAGGTTGCGGTGCATGAGGTCGCTCGAGCCGATCCCGACGTGCGCCTTGCCGCCGTTGGCGAACCAGAACAGACGGCTGTGCTCGAGGAACCGGCCGAGGATGCTGCGCACCCGGATGTTCTCGCTGAGCCCCGGCACGCCCGCCTTGAGCCCGCAGATGCCACGGACCCACAGGTCGACCGGCACGCCCGCGTTCGAGGCCCGGTACAGCGCGTCGATGGTCGCCTCGTCGACGATCGAGTTCACCTTGATCCGCACGCCGGCCGGGATGCCCTTCCGGTGGTTCTCGATCTCGGCGTCGATCATCTCGAGGAGCCCGCGCCGGATCCCGTGGGGCGCGACGAGCAGGCGCCGGTAGTTGATCTCCTGGGTGATTCCGGACAGGTGGTTGAACAGCCGGGCCACGTCCTCGGTGATGACGGCGTTCGAGGTGAGCAGGCCCATGTCCTCGTACATGCGGGCCGTCTTGGGGTTGTAGTTGCCGGTGCCGATGTGGGCGTACCGCCGCAGCGCCTCGCCCTCGTCGCGTACGACGAGCGACAGCTTGCAGTGGGTCTTGAGTCCGACCATCCCGTACACGACGTGGACGCCGGCCTGCTCCAGCTTGCGGGCCCACGCGATGTTGGCCTGCTCGTCGAAGCGGGCCTTGATCTCGACGAGCGCCAGCACCTGCTTGCCGGCCTGCGCGGCCTCGATGAGCGCGTCGATGATGGGCGAGTCGCCGGACGTGCGGTACAGGGTCTGCTTGATCGCCAGCACCTTGGGGTCTGCGGCCGCCTGCTCGATGAAGCGCTGCACAGACGTGGCGAACGAGTCGTACGGGTGGTGGAGCAGCACGTCGCGCCGCTTGAGCGCGCTGAACAGGTCGGCCGCCTGGGCCGTCTCCACCTCGGCGAGGTGGGGGTTCGTGAGAGGCAGGAACGCGGGGTAGAGGAGCTCCTCGCGGTCGATGTCGGCGATCGAGAACAGGCCGCGGAGGTCGAGCGGGGCGGGCAGCCGGAAGACCTCCTTGGGGGACACGTCGAGCTCGCGGGTGAGCAGCTCGAGCATGGTCTCGTTGATGTCGTCCTCGACCTCGAGCCGTACGGGCGGGCGCCCGACCTTGCTGCGCAGCAGCTCCTTCTCGAGTGCGTACAGGATGTTCTCGGCGTCGTCCTCCTCGACCTCGACGTCCTCGTTGCGCGTGACGCGGAACGTCGTCCAGGCCACGATCCTCATGCCGGTGAAGAGGTGGTCGAGGTGGCTGGCGATGACGTCCTCGAGAGGGACGAACCGGTCCTCGGAGAGGCGGAGGAACCGCGACAGGATGTTCGGCACCTTGACCCGGGCGAACGACAGGGCCTCCGTGACGGGGTGACGCAGCTGCACGGCGAGGTTGATAGACAGTCCAGAGATGTACGGGAACGGGTGCGACGGGTCGACGGCGAGCGGCGTGAGGACGGGCAGGATCCGGTCGTTGAACAGCTGGGTGAGCGAGTTCTTCTCGTCGTCGTGGAGCTCCGACCAGCGGAGGATCCGGATCCCCTCGGCGGCGAGCTGGGGGCGCACCACGTCGGCGAAGACGCGTGACTGCTCGTCGACCAGCTCGTGGGTACGGGCCAGGATCGCGTCGTACAGCTCGCGGGGCATCATCCCGGACGCGCTCGGGGTGGCGAGCCCGGCCACGATGCGGCGCTTGAGACCGGCGACGCGGACCATGAAGAACTCGTCGAGGTTGGACGAGAAGATCGCGAGGAACTTCGCGCGCTCGAGCAGCGGCACGCGGGCCTCGTCCATCGCGAGGTCGAGGACGCGCTTGTTGAACGCGAGCCAGCTCAGCTCCCGGTCGGAGTAGCGACCTTCGGGCAGCGCCTCAGAGAACGGCTCGTCGGTCGGCGTCAGCGGGGACACCTCGCTCTCGGCCTCGACGTCGGGCGAGACGACCCGCTCCGAATCGAGTGCCGTCGGCTCCGCGAAGGACGGCCGCCATACGTTGCTCATCGGGATTGCCTCTCTGGTGGTGCGTAGACGACGTCGGATCGGGCGACGACGAACCCATGACGACGATAGAGCCGGAGCGCGGGGTTGTCCGACTCGACGTACAGGATGACCTGTCGGCAGCCCGCGGCCGCGAGGTGGGCCAGTCCGGCGGTGAGAAGGGCGCCGCCGAGTCCCTTGCCGGAGGCCTGGGGCGATGTCGCGATGACGTACACCTCACCGAGCCGGCCTCCATGCTGCTTCGTCCAGTGGAAGCCGAGCATCGTGCCGGCCTCGTCGACGGCGACGAGCAGGCCGGCCGGCTCGTACCAGGCCTGCTGGGTACGTTCGGTGAAGTTCGCGTGGTCCATCGAGGCCTGCTCGGGGTGGTGGGCGAAGGCGGCCGCGTTGACGGCGAGGAGTGCCGCCTCGTCCTCGGGCTGGAAGCCACGGATCGTCACACCGGCCGGCACGGGCGCCGCAGCCTCGTCGAGCGTGAGCGGCCGTTCGAGGATGAGGAGCTCACGCACGTTCACGTAGCCGAGCCTGGTCGCGATCGCCTGGGCGGCGGGAAGGTTCCCGAACGCCCACACCTGCGTACCGGGCGCATCCGTGAGCAGCGCCGTGCACAGGGCCGTGCCGACGCCCTGGCCGCGCGCGTCCGGGTGGACGCACAGCTGGGCGGTCCCGAGCTCCGGGTCCTGCTGGGCGTATCCGATGACCCGGCTGCCCGGGGTGGCCAGGTAGTGGGAGACCGTGTCGTGGTGGAGGCCGAGCTCGGCCGCCTCGTTGAGCGGCGCGATGAGGTCGTACGCCGCGATCTCGTCGACAAGGGCTTGGACGGCGGCCACCGTCGCCGCATCGAGGGATGCGACCGTCTCGATCACCAGGTCCGCCACAGAGCGAGCCTAACGGGGGGACGCCGCGTGGCCCTACGGGACGGCGGAGAACCTGTACCCGACGTTGCGGACCGTGGAGATGAGGCCCTCGTGCTCGGTGCCGAGCTTGGAGCGCAGCCGGCGGACGTGGACGTCCACGGTGCGCGTGCCGCCGTAGTAGTCGTAGCCCCACACCTCGGCGAGCAGGTGCTCGCGGGAGAAGACGCGGCCGGGGTGCTGCACGAGGTACTTGAGGAGCTCGAACTCCGTGTACGTGAGGTCGAGAAGGCGGTCCTCGAGGGTGACGGAGTACGCCGCCTCGTCGATGACGAGGCCCCCGCCCATGATGGTCTCGGGGCCGGCCGGCGTCGCCGTCGTCATGAGGCGCAGCCGTGCCTCGTACTCGGCGGGTCCGGCGCCGTCCAGGATGAAGTCCGCGCACCCCCAGTCGATCGTGATGACAGCGAGGCCTCCGGCGGGCAGGACGGCCATCCGCGGCACGATGATGCCGGCCGTGACGAACATCTGGCACACGGAGCGCGCGCCGACGAGGTCGTCCCGCGCGTCGATGATGATGACGTCGCTCGACGCCGACTCGGTGAGCATCTGGTCGGCGGGCGCGAGCGTGGTCACGTGGTGGGCGAGGAGGGAGAGCTCCGGAAGGGGGGTGTGGCCCGGCCGGGGAGTGATGAGCAGCACGTTCGCCACGCGCGTCTTCTCCCTTGCTTCCGGCTGAACGACGACATCGACACGGTTGGTGCACAGTCGCCGGCGACGACCCGTCCTGCGAGGACTGTAGTCCTTCCGACCCGCGCCGGGGCGTACAGGTCCACAGGGGCGGGAACGGGCCGTCAGGCCTCGAGAACCAGCGTGACAGGCCCGTCGTTGACGAGAGCCACCTGCATGTGGGCCCCGAACCGTCCCGTCTCGACGTGGGCGCCGCGCTCGCGCAGGGCGTCGGCGAAGGCCGTGACGAGGGGCTCGGCGACCGGCCCGGGGGCGGCGTCGCTCCACGAGGGCCGCCGGCCCTTGCGTGTGTCCGCGTACAGGGTGAACTGGCTGACCACGAGCAGCGGCGCGTCTGCGTCCGCGCAGGAGGTCTCGCCGTCGAGGATCCTCACGTTCCACACCTTGCCGGCGAGCTGGGCAGCAGTCGCGACCGAGTCCGTGTGGGTGACGCCGACCAGGACGAGCAGACCCGGGCGGGGCAGCCGTCCGACGACCTCGCCGTCCACCGTGACCGACGCCTCGGACGCCCTCTGCACCACGACCCGCACGATGGGGACGATAGAGGATCACCCCGTTGCGATGGCCCGCGACGGGCTTAGTGTGTCCGGGGTGACGATCCACCGGGAGCATCCGTTCGCCGACCCGCCCGCGTCGCGTGATGCGCTGCGGCAGTTCCGGGGAAGGCTCCCGTCGCCGGTCACGGTGGTGGCGACCGGGAAGGGTCACGCCCGTACCGGCCTGACGGTCTCGTCCCTGCTCGTCGTGCTCGGCGAGGAGGGGCACGTCGTCATGATGCTCGACCCCGACAGTGACCTCGGCACGACGCTGGAGGCGGGGACGAGGCTCACGGTGTCGGTCCTGGGACCGGACGACACGTACGTGGCGGAGGCGTTCGCGGGGCTCGCGCCCGCACCGGGCGGCCTGTTCCGGCTCGGCCGCTGGACACAGACGGAGTGGGGGCCCGTCCTCACGGGGGCGACCTGGCTGGGGGCCACGGTGTCGGAGGTGCGGCCGCTCGGCTGGGCCGCTGAGGTGGTCGCACGGGTCGACACCGTCGAGCTCATGCGCCCCGAGGCCGTGGTCCGCCAGCGCGGCCGCTACCTCACCGTGGAGGAGCACGGCCGCCTGCGGTAGCTGGTCGACGGGTCGGGCCGGCTCGTACCGACCGCATAGAATGCCCGGGTGCCGTCGGCGGAACCCTGGGTGCTGATCGTCGCGACCATCGTCATCGGCGTGGTCGCGCTCGTCGCGCTCGTGAGGATCGTGCTGGCGGCCCGAACCGACAAGGAGTGACATGGCGTTCGAGATCCCCGGCGACCTGAGCCCGAGCCTCATGGGCGTGGCGTGGCTCATCGGACGGTGGGAGGGATCCGGCCACGGGCAGTGGCCGGACACGGGCGACTTCACGTACGGCTGCCAGATCGACTTCGCGGAAAACGGCGGCACGTACCTCCACTACCTCATGCAGACGTACGAGCTGGGCGAGGACGGCACCGCGGTGCGGCCCCTCAGCATGGAGACAGGCTTCTGGCGGCCCCAGGCCGACGGTGCGATCGAGGTGTCGCTCGCGCACCCCGACGGCTACGCCGAGCTGTGGGAGGGCAACGTCACCGGCGCGAAGATCGAGCTGCGCACCGATGCCGTGGTCCGGCCCGTGAGCTCGCCGGTGGAGTACACGGGAGGGCACCGCCTGTACGGCAACGTCGAGTCCGACCTGCTCTGGACGTTCGACCGTGCGACCACCGACGTGGACCTCCAGCCGTACCTGTGGGCGCGGCTGAAGCGGGTCTCGTGACCGCCATCCTCGCGACGGCCGGCCCCGACGCCGGCGTCGCCTGGCACTACGGCAGCCCGTCGGCCGAGGGCCGCGCGCTCGACGCCGGCGAGGGTGTCGTCGACCTCTCGAACCGTGACGTGCTGCGCATCTCCGGCTCTGACCGGCTCCGGTGGCTGCACTCGCTGACGAGCCAGGTCTTCGAGGGGCTCGCCCCCGGGGTGGCGAACACGGCGTACGTGCTGTCGCCGAACGGCCACGTCGAGCACGCGCTGTACGGAGTGGACGACGGCGAGACGTACTGGGCCTGGACCGAGCCCGGCCGTGGTGCCGCTCTTGTCGCCTGGCTCGACTCGATGCGCTTCATGATGCGGGTCGAGGTCGTCCTCGACGACGGGTACGGCCTCGTGTGGCGGCCCGGCGCGCCGGCCGGTGACGGCCTGCACCGAGCAGGTGAGGACTCGCTCGGAGGGTACGAGACGTTCGCACCGCGCGGCGAGGTGGAAGCCCTTGTCACTGAAGGACGGCCCGTCGGCACCTGGGCGTACGAGGCACGGCGGATCGAGGTGGGCGTGCCACGTATCGGCGTCGACACCGACGACCGCACGATCCCCAACGAGCTCGGCGTCCCGTCCGTGGCTGTGGCGCTCGACAAGGGCTGCTACCGCGGGCAGGAGACGGTGGCCCGAGTCCACAACCTGGGTCGGCCCCCGCGCCGCCTCGTACGGCTGCAGCTCGACGGGTCCGTCTCCGAGCTGCCCGCGCTGGGAGCCGACCTGCTGGCCGACGGCAAGGTCGTCGGTCGCGTCGGAGCCTCGGCGCGCCACCACGAGCAGGGGCCGATCGCGCTGGCGCTCGTGAAGCGGGGCGTCGCCGTGGACGTACCGCTCGTCGCCGATGGTGTGGCCGCCGCGCAGGAGCCCCTCGTCGATCCCGAGGCGGGCGTCCACTTCAGGCTGTCCTGACCGTCGTACGCCTTTAGCATCCGGGCGGTCGTCCGGCGCGTACCGACACGCCAGATGAGGTACTCCTCATGTGTCTGGAACGCGATCCATAACCCTGTTACCGTTCCGCGCACTGGCAGCCAGAGATCTTCCGTCCAGGGGGACGTCGGAGATCGAGACCAATCGGCGTGCCTGCACCTGTCATCACCGAGCCAAGGGGACGGCTCGGCATTCATCTCCCTGGAAGGCATCGCCATGTCCGAAACCACGTCCAAGCGCAGGATCTCGCTTCCGCTCATCCTGGCAGGAGGCGTCTCGTCGCTCGTCCTTGCGCTCGGGATGTCGCCGACCTTCTCCGCGTTCACCGCCTCGATCCAGAGCGGCGCGAACCTCGCCAGTGCGGGAACCCTGACGATGGAGGAGACCTCGGGAAGCGTGACCTGCCGGAGCACCGACGGCGCGAATGGGCTGAGCGGGAACTCCGCCACCTGCGCCACGATCAACAAGTACGGCGGCACGGGCGCCCTCCTCACGCCGGGCGGTGCGGCGAACGTCACGACCGTGACGATCGCGAACACCGGCACCGTGGCGGCCACCAGCTTCAGCCTGACCCCCGGCGCCTGCGCGCAGAGCGCCCTCGGCACGCCCGTCGGCAACGCGACCGACCTCTGCACCAAGCTCCACGTCAAGATCACGACGGGCACCACGACGGTGTACGAAGGCAGCGCCAGCGCCCTCACGACGCCCGTCGCCCTCACGCCGCTCGCCAACGGGGCGTCGGCCAGCTACACCTTCGCGGTCTCGCTCGACAGCAGCGCCGACAACACGTACCAGGGCCTGCAGGCTTCGCAGCCGCTCACCTGGACGTTCCAGTCCTGAGATCGGGCGCTCTCGCCGGGCCTGCGTGACGAACGGTCACGGGGCCCGGCGGAGACGCTGACCAGTCCGGCCCCGCGCGTGACCTCGGCCGGATGGCTCTGACGCGCCATCGCGCGTCCTCACCAGTGCGTCAGACCCGACCTCTCTGGGGGTGCTACCTGTGACCACGAAGACGTGGAAGATCACTGCCGCGGCGAGCCTCGTGCTCCTCGCCGGCGCTCTCGTCGCGCTGTTCGGCGCGGGTTTCCACTTCTACATCGTCCAGACCCCGAGCATGGGGACGACAGCTCCGGTCGGAACCCTCGTCGCGGTGCATGCGAAGGACTCGTACGCGGTCGGCGACGTCATCTCGTACGCGCGCAACGGTCGTACCTACACGCACCGCATCGTCGCGGCCTCGGCCGCCGGCTTCACCACGCAGGGCGACATCAACGGCACCGCGGACGCGCTTCCCGTCAGGGCGGCGGAGATCGTCGGTGCCGTCACCTTCTACGGCAGGCACCTCGGGTTTCTCGTCGAGGCCCTGCCCTGGCTCGTGATCGGGGGGGTGGCCGTGTACATCCTGTCGCGGCGACCGTGGGTGGGCCGTGCGCTGAGGTGGCCGTTCCGGCTCGTCGGCTGGTCGCTCGTCGCCAGCCTCGCCGCGCTGTGGATCCGGCCGTGGGTGAACATGACGATGACTGGCTACGTCGCGCAGGCTGACGGCGTACGGATGCACCTCGTCAACACCGGGATCCTCCCGCTCAAGGTGATGGGTACGGTGCTCGCCAGCGGGCAGGACGCGGTCGTGACGCAGTCGGCTGAAGACAGCGTCGGCCACTACAGCGTCACCCCGCACCTCGCGCTGAGCTTCTGGCACTTCGCCCTGCTGCTCATGATCTGCCTCACGCCCTTGCTGGCGGCGCTGATCATCCGCGGGGACCAGCCGTCGACGGTGTCGGATGCCGCGGCGGCCCCGACGCGCCTCCCGGCTCGCGTTCGCCGCCTCGCACCCGTGGCCCTCATCGTCTCAGCGAGCATCGTCGCGGCCGCTCTCGTGCTGCAGATGAGCACCAACGCCGCGTTCGCGGCCTCGATCTCGAACAGCACCGACACGGTCAGGGTGCGCACCTGGGTCACGTGCCAGGCCGCGGAGACGACCACGCCGAACGTCTGGCTCGTCTGGGGCCTGACGACCGCGGGCAGCCAGACGGACCTCACCGGCAACGGCAACTCCGGCACGATGAGGACCGTCAAGGGCGGCACGTCGGCGACGGTGAACACCAGCTCGCCGTGTCCCCAGGACGCGCAGGGATCGCTCATGTTCAACGGCGCGACGTGCGTGTTCACGCCGGGAACGGTGGCAGGCTCCGAGACGTACTCGGAGGAGATCTGGTTCCGTACCTCCGGCGCGTCGCTCAACGGCAAGCTCATGGGCTTCGCCACCGGCACGCCGATAAGGGGCAAGCAGCAGTACGCCGACCGCCATCTCTACCTCGACCCCACAGGACGCGTCCTCTTCGGCGTCGTCGCCGGCGGCGCACAGACCGTCATCTCGTCGACGGGAAGCTACACCGACGGCGGCTGGCACCACGTCGTCGCCACCTCCGCGCCGGGAACGGTGTCGCTGTACGTCGACGGCGCTCTCGCCGCGACGCGCTCGAACCTCGCCACCCAGACCCTGTACAAGGGGGACTGGATGGTGGGCTGCGGACTGCTGACCGGATGGCCGACCGCGTCGGGGGGCACGGCCGCCTTCCCCGCGTACTACACCGGCAACCTCCGCCTCGCCGCCGTGTACAACGCGACGTTGACGCCCGCCCAGGTCGAGGACCACTACCGGGCCGGTCAGGCCTGAGCGGCGCGACAGTGTTGGGCGGCCGGGCCGGGTGTCAGCCGATGATGCCGAAGCGGTATCCGCGGTCGCGGAAGAACTGGACGAACCGGGGCAGCGTCGCCAGCGTCACGTGGGCGCCGGCCTTGTCGTGGTTCAGCATGACGGCCGCACTGGGGCTCCCGTCCTCGACGAACGTCTTCGTCAGCCTGGCCATGGCCTCGTCGGGCGAGGCGGGCGGATGCGCGTCGGCGTCGCCGCTCATGCAGTTCCAGTCGATCCAGCTCACGCCGCGTTGTGCGAGGGCGACGTCGGCGTCCTCGAGGCCGGTCCACGACATGTGGCCGCCCGGGTAGCGGTAGCCGCCGGGTGCGTACGTCGGGCCGAGGACGCGCTTCGCCACGGACAGGGCGTGGTCGAAGTCGGTGGCGATGTTCACGACGTTGCCGACGCGCCCGGGATAGAGGTACGCGTAGTCGTGGCTGTAGCTGTGGAGGCAGATCGCGTGTCCCTCGGCCATGGCGCGCTGAGCCGGGGCCGGGTTGAGCTCGAGCGACCGGCCGATGGCGAAGAACGTGGCGGGCACGTGGAGCGCCTTGAGCGCGTCGAGGACCTGGGGCGTGAGGGAGCTCGGGCCGTCGTCGAACGTGAGGAACGCCGTCTTCGTGGCGGGGCCCGTACGGGTCGCGAGCCACGCATGGACGATCGCCGCAGGTACGGCATAGGCGTCTGCCGCGGGGATGTGGTTCGAGCCGGAGGTGGGTACGGACGTGGCGTCCGTCCTCGGCTTCTCGGTGGCCGCAGCGGGGGCTCCCGTGGCGCCCTCCTCGGCGGAGGAACCGGACTGGTCCCCGGTGAGGGGGTCGTGGGAGTCCGGCGACGGGTACGCATCGGACGGGGTCGCGTCGGCGTCCGGAGCGGTCCTGAGCGAGTACGGGGCGGCGTTGCGCGGAGGCGGCTGGATGGCGCACGCGCTCAGCAGCGCGGCAGCGCCCAGAAGCATCGCCCGACGTCCCATGACCACCGCGCAACCGTCTCACAAGGACACTCGTGCTCCGCGCAGCGCTCACGCGCGTCGGGAGGAGACACTCCTGCTCCGCGCACCGCCTACGCGTGTCGGGAGGATCCGCCTTTTCGTACCGCAGGTCGTGCGCATGTGGCGCCAGGGCGCCGAGAGGGCCTGCTGCGGTACGAAAACGCGGATCGCGCTAGCGTTTCCCCTCGTGACTCAGCAGGATGTGGCGGCCGTCGAGGTCGTACGTGGCGGTGTGGTCGAGTGCGTCCATCGCGCACGCGCCGCGGTGACGTTCCCGGACGGGTCGAGCTGGACCCTCGGGGACGCGGCGTTCCCCACGTACCCGCGCTCGTCCCTCAAGCCCTTCCAGGCGATCGCGATGTGCCTCGTGGGCCTCGACGTGACCGGGCCGGAGCTCGCCATCTCGGCGGCGTCGCACCTCGGCGAGGCGTACCACCTCGCGGCCGTACGGTCGATGCTGGCGGGCGCGGGCCTCACCGAGGCGGACCTCCAGAACACGCCCGACCTGCCGATCGACCAGGCGGCTCGCATCGCGTGGATTCGGGCGGGGCGCGGCCCCGAGCCGGTCGCACAGAACTGCTCCGGCAAGCATGCGGCGATGCTGCGCACGTGTGTACGGGCGGGCTGGGACCCCGCCACCTACCTCGACGCCGACCACCCGCTGCAGCTGCTGGTGCGCGAGACGCTCGCCGAGTACACGGCCGAGCCGATGACGGACCCCTCCGTGGACGGCTGCGGTGCTCCCGCGTTCACGACCTCCCTGTTCGGGCTGGCACGGGGCTTCGGTGCGTTCGCCGCCGCGACGGACGGCCCCGCCAAGGACATCGCCGACGCGTACCGGGCCTACCCCGAGTACGTGTCCGGAACCGGCCATGCCGACCTCGCGATCCACCGGGCGGTGCCCGGGCTCGTGTGCAAGGGCGGCGCGGAGGGCGTCTTCGCCGCGGGTCTGCCCGACGGGACGGGGATCGCGCTGAAGATCGTCGACGGGTCCGACCGCGGCCGCCGCGAGCTCATGGTGGCGATCCTCGGCCACCTCGGCATCCGGAACGACGCCCTCGACGCGCTGGCCACGTCCCCGGTGCTGGGGCATGGCCGGCCAGTGGGACAGGTACGGGTCGTCGACGGGCTGGTGTAGCCCCCGGGCCCCGGGGGCCCCCCGGGCCACGCCTCCGGGAGAGGACCTGTGCGCTCCGGGAGAGGACCTCTGCCGTCGGGGAGAGGACCTGCCGCGTCCGGGGATAGGACCTGTGCGCCGACGCTGACGCGCTCGCCGTTACAGGTTCGCCTTGTTGCGGCTGCGCAGCTTGGAGCGCTCGTTCGCCGACAGCGCGACCTTGCGGATCCGTACCGCCGCGGGCGTCACCTCGAGGCACTCGTCCTCGCGGCAGAACTCGAGCGCCTGCTCGAGGGACAGGTTGCGCGGCGGTACGAGCCGCTCGAGCTCCTCGCCCGTGGACGAGCGGACGTTCGACATCTTCTTCTCTTTGGTCGGGTTGACGTCCATGTCCTCGGGGCGGGGGTTCTCACCGACGATCATGCCCTCGTACACGGCGGCGCCGGGGCCGACGAACATGCTGCCGCGCTCCTGCAGGTTGAACAGGGCGTACGAGGTGACGACGCCGGTCCGGTCGGCGACCAGGGAGCCCGTGGGGCGGGTACGGAGCTCGCCCACCCACGGCTCGTACCCGTTGAAGACGTGGTGCATCATGCCGGTACCGCGGGTCTCGGTGAGGAACTCCGTGCGGAAGCCGATGAGGCCGCGTGCGGGGACCGTGTACTCGATGCGGACCCAGCCGGTGCCGTGGTTGACCATCTGCTCGAGGCGACCGCGGCGAAGGCCGAGCAGCTGGGTGACGACGCCGAGGTACTCCTCGGGGACGTCGATCGTGAGCGCCTCGAACGGCTCCTCCAGCTTGCCGTCGACGACGCGGGTGACGACCTGGGGCTTGCCCACCGTGAGCTCGAACGACTCCCGGCGCATCATCTCGACGAGGATCGCGAGCTGGAGCTCGCCTCGGCCCTGCACCTCCCAGGTGTCGGGGCGCTCGGTCGGCAGGACCCGGATGGAGACGTTGCCGACGAGCTCGGTGTCGAGGCGGTTCTTGACCAGGCGAGCGGTGACGTTCTTGCCGGACTGGCCCGCCAGCGGCGAGGTGTTGATGCCGATCGTCATGGAGATCGACGGCTCGTCGACGTGGATGAGCGGCAGCGGCTTCGGGTTCTCGGGGTCGGAGAGGGTCTCGCCGATCGTGATCTCCGCGATGCCGGCGATGGCGACGATGTCACCGGGGCCGGCGGACTCGGCGGGTGCCCGGTCGAGAGCCTTGGTCATGAGGAGCTCGGAGAGCCGTACGTTCTGGACGGTGCCGTCGGCCTTGCACCAGGCGACGGTCTGGCCGCGCGTCATCGTGCCGGCGACGATGCGGCACAGGGCGAGGCGCCCGAGGTACGGGCTCGCGTCGAGGTTGGTGACGTGGGCCTGCAGGACCGCGCCCTCCTCGTACTCCGGGGCGGGGATCGTCGAGAAGATCGTCTCGAACAGGGGCTGGAGGTTCTCCGAGTCGGGGAAGCCGCCGTCCGCGGGCCTGGTGAGCGAGGCGCGGCCGGCCTTCGCGGCGCAGTAGACGATCGGGAAGTCGAGGAGGTGGGCCTGGTCGTCCTCGACGAGGTCCATGAACAGTGCGTACGTCTCGTCGACGACCTCGGCGATCCGCGCGTCCTGGCGGTCGACCTTGTTGATGACGACGATGATCGGCAGGTCCTTGGCGAGCGCCTTGCGCAGGACGAAGCGCGTCTGGGGGAGTGGGCCCTCGGAGGCGTCGACGAGCAGCAGGACGCCGTCGACCATCTCGAGGCCGCGCTCGACCTCGCCGCCGAAGTCGGCGTGACCAGGGGTGTCGATGATGTTGATGGTGACCTTCTCGCCCGCGTCCGTCATGTGCTCGACAGCCGTGTTCTTGGCGAGGATCGTGATGCCCTTCTCGCGCTCGAGGTCCATCGAGTCCATGACCCGCGTCTCGACGTCCTGGTTCGCGCGGAAGGCCCCGGACTGCCACAGCATCGCGTCGACCAGCGTGGTCTTTCCGTGGTCGACGTGGGCGATGATCGCCACGTTGCGCAGATCTGTACGAGTGGGCATGCGGTTCCTTCAGAAGGCTTGTCGGGAGGCGACTGCCTCACCGCAGCCTCCGGAAGTCTACCTGTGTACGAGTGGAGCCCTGTCCGGGCTCGACCGGGCCGGCCCTTCCCGGCACGGGACCCTCCGACGGCCGGCTCGGCTCCTCCCCCTCGAAAGGCCACGACACGCGCGGTCGGTACGGTGTGTCGCAGCACGAACTGACCTCTCGTTCGGATGCTCAGCTGCCGATGCTCTGCCGGAACCCCACCAGTACGCCGGCGCACGGATACGCCGAGGACGCTCCCTCCTCTCCACGATGACCGCGGTCGACGAGGCGCAGGCGGACTTCGTGTGGCAGCAGGGGAGGCCCCTGACCACCCGGTTCCGCAAGACGTTCACCGAGGTCGAGCCGCCTTCCCGCCTGGCGCACACCTCCTGGATCGACTTCGTGCCGGACCACGAGCCGTACGAGCACAGGCGTGCCGGCGTGGGGGCCGGAGCTGCTGCTGCGGACGAGGTGGGGGATCTACGACGCCGACCCCGGCACGTACCTCGACGGGCTGTTCCAGACGTGGGAGCGCTGGGCTGCCCAGGTGGGGGAGTCGCACACCACGTACGTGGCGCTCGTACGGTTCCGGTCGCCGCGCCCCCTGTCCCACTGGGTGACGTCGCTCATCGCGGTGATGGACGCGGCGGCGCTGCACCTGGCCGTCGCCCGTCGACGCAGCCGGGCATCTCCGCCCGGCTCTGCCTGCGGATGGGGTTCACGGCACTGAGCCAGATCGCCGAGACGATGAGGGTGCCGTACGAGAAGGACCCCTCCCCCGAGCAGCCGATCTCCGTGACGCGGGAGGAGTTCGGCCAGGCGATGGCGATGCTGCGTGGCGTCGACTATCCCATCGAGCGTTCGGACGACGAGGTCTGGCTCCACTTCCGCGGCTGGCGGGTCAACTACGACCGGGCCGCCCTCGCGATCGCCTACGCCGTCGACGCGCCGCCGGCTCTGTGGACCGGCGGCCGCCGTTACCCCAGCACACCCATGCCGCCTGTACGACCGCCCAGCCATACGCCGAAGGCGTGAGGAGGTCGGCTGGGTCAGGACGAACCATGCAGGAACCGGGAGAATCGGGCGGCCAAACGATCCCGATCAGGCATGTCAGCTCGTCGTGAGGGAACCGTCAGTGTGGTGCCGTGCATCTCTTGGAGGCCGTGCCTCAGCATCGGTCCATCAACCTCATCCAGCAGCTTGTGAGCAATACGGATTTCGTAGTGAGGCGAGATTCCTAGAAGGTCACTATCGAAAGCCGCATGGTGAATCTTGCAGAGCGACAGACCATTCGAGACAAAGGGAAGCCCGTCCTCGTCGCTATCGGGAGTGATGTGCGCGGCATCCAGGAGTTCTCCGTGACGGATTCTACAAACGGCGCACTGGGTCTCGTAGGCGGAGATCACTCGACCTCGGAAGTCAGCTTGATGGAGCCGCTGCTTGATCAGGCGCTCGGCGTAGCTGCGTTGAGGGAGGGCGTCGACATCATCAGCTAGGAGGCGAGCATTCTCGTCAAGAGCAAGAAGGAACTCACGCCTCTCGCGAAGATCCGCGACTACGTATACGGGTGCCAGCGGAACAAAGATTCCGTCCCGAACCTTGCGAAGCAAGATAATCGGAACGCCGAGCTCCCAGGCTCGCCTCAGTTTTGTGTTGTCGCCAGCATCGGAGCCCGCACGATACGAGTAGTGAAAGAGGCCGCCCTCCACCTCTCTGTCCGCGTACGGGCCCGACGGCGAGCTTACGACGCTGAGCGTTGCCTCCATCTGGCGGGGATTCCAGATACCGCGCGATGCATCGATTGCCCGCAGCCCCTCGCCTGAAGCGAGTCGGACGAAGGTCAGGTCAGCTCGAGTGACGAATCCTCCGTTGGCTGAAGCCCTCGCCATGACCGCAGCGATGATTTCGTTCCGCATCGGCTCGGCACTCGGGGGCACGGGGTCTTCTTAGCAGCTCATGGGAGGAACTCGCGAGACATTCGTCCGACAAGTCCTTGCGTCAGTCGCAACTGGACTCGACCGCCCCGCTCGTACAGGCTTCAGGAGTGGGTCCATTCCTGGTGCTGCTGTCGGCGGTGTGCTTCGGCGCGATGGCGATCTTCGCCAAGTTCGCGTACGAGGCGGGGATCTCGCCGCAGGTGCTGCTGATGCTGAGGTTCGGGCTGGCGGCGGCGATGCTGGGGGTCGTGCTCCTCGTACGTCCCGGGCTGCGATCGGGGCCGAAGCTGGTCCAGCCCAGCCAGGGGCGGACAGCCACCCGCGTCGTCCTCATCGCCATCGGGCTCGGCGCAGTCGGGTACGCGCTCCAGTCCACGTTCTACTTCTCCGCACTGACGCGGATCGACGCGTCGCTCACGGCCCTCGTGCTCTACACGTACCCGGTTCTCGTGACCCTCGGCGCCGTCCTCATCGGGCGGGAGAGGCTCACGACGCGCCGCGTCCTCGCCCTCGTCGCCGCAACTGCCGGCACGGTGCTCGTCCTTGTCGGCGTGGGGCGCCTGCGCTTCGACCTCCTCGGCGTGGGCCTCGCGTTCGGAGGTGCCGTCACGTACACCGTCTACATCCTCGTGTCCGACACCGTCGTCAACCGGCTTCCGCCCGTCGTGCTCACGACCCTGGTCATGGCCGGCGCGGCCGTCACCCTCGGCGGACGGGTCGCCCTCACGGGCGGCCTCGACCTGCACATCAGCCCCGCCGGCTGGCTGTGGGTCGGCTGCATCGCCCTCGTCTCCACGGTGATCGCGATGCTCGCGTTCTTCGCCGGCCTCGCCCGTACAGGGCCCTCGACCGCCTCGATCCTGTCGACCTTCGAGCCGGTCGTCACGACGGCACTCGCCGCGCTCACCCTTCATGAGCTGCTCACCCCCGTACAGCTCGTCGGCGGCGTGCTGGTCCTCGGTGCGGCCGCCGTCGTACAGCTCCCTCGCCGGTCAACCGGCCAGCCCCGGGCGGAGGTCGCTGTCGGATGCGCTGACACGTGAGGTAAGCACAGAGGGGCGGTCCACGTCGGGTCACCACCACGATGCGTCGCTGCGGCAGGTGGGACGCCGTCCCCCGGAAGACATCGAGGGTCCTAGACTCCCCGGAGGGTCCCTACCGCAAAGGAACATCGATGCGACTACGCCCGACGCCTGGCTCGGACCACCTCGGGCCGGTCCACCGCGAGCGGACGGCCAGCCGAGCGCCCGCTCGCTGACGCCATGCCGGGTCACCGAGGTCATATGAGAAGAAAGACGAAGGCCGCACTCGTCGTGCTCGCCTGCGTCCTTTTCGTCCTCGCCGGCTTCCTCGCAGGACCCGCAGTGGGGCGACTGCTCCATCCCCAGCCCACCGCGACCCCGAGCACTCCCGAGGAACGTGCCGGCGCCGCGCGGGCGCTGGGGCTGCTCGACTCGGTGACAGTCCGCCCTCGTACCCACGTCGCCGGGTACGACCGGTCGTGCTCACCGGGCCACGCGTGCGTCTTCGGGCCCGCATGGTCGGACGACACGAGCGCGCCCGGCGGCCACAACGGCTGCGACACCCGCAACGACGTGCTGAGTGCGCAGCTGCGTGATGTCGATAAGGGCACAAGCCGCTGCGTCGTACGGGCCGGGACGCTCGTCGACCCGTACAGCGGCACGACCGTCACGTTCCGCAAGGCTCAGGCCAGCGAGGTGCAGATCGACCATGTCGTGCCCTTGGCGTACGCCTGGGCCATGGGCGCCTCCGCCTGGCCACTCGACAAGCGCATGGCGTTCGCCAACGACGAGGCAGTCAACCTCCTGGCCGTCACCAAGGCCACGAACCAGGCGAAGGGTGACCAAGGCCCGGCTACATGGACGCCGAGCAACATCTCGTACCGCTGCGACTACGCCATTCGCTGGGTGGACGTCCTCACCACGTACGGGCTCGCCGTGACCAGCAGCGACCGCACGGCCCTGCGCGACACGCTCACCGTGTGCGCCCGCTGAGCGACCCTCGCCCGTCAGGCGCCCTGTCTGCGGACGCCCACGTCGGTGGCAGGTGTCGGCGTCGCCTGCGACCCTGGTCCCATGAACGAGACGCCGGCGTCCCCGCGCCCAGCAGCCACC
The DNA here is from genome assembly GCA_021803025.1 of Actinomycetes bacterium. Classification (GTDB taxonomy): domain Bacteria; phylum Actinomycetota; class Actinomycetes; order Propionibacteriales; family Propionibacteriaceae; genus Fen-668. The sequence continues at coordinate 21,375 of JAJZQV010000011.1, forward strand.
GTGCCGCAGCTTCTCGTGTCCCGGCTCCGCGCGGCCCTCGCCGCGGCTGGCGATCCCGACCGTGCCCGGGCGCAGCAGGCCTACATGAAGTCGGCGCTGCCCTACTACGGGGTCACCTCGCCCGAGCTCAAGGCGCTGCTGCGGCCCCTGCTCACGTCCTTCCGGCCGACGACGCGCGAGAAGTGGGACGAGACCGTACGCAGCCTGTGGGACGGCGCGACGCACCGCGAGGAGCGGTACGCCGCGGTCGCCTTCGCCCAGCACCCCGGCGCCACGAAGTGGCGCGACCCCGACGCGCTCGCCCTGTACGAGCACCTGATCTCGACCGGCGCCTGGTGGGACCTCGTCGACGTCGTGGCCAGCGACCTCGTCGGGCCCGTGCTGCTGAAGTACCGCCGCAAGACCACCCCGCTGATCCGCGACTGGGCCACCGGCGACGACCTGTGGCTGCGGCGCGCTGCCGTGCTCAGCCAGCTCAAGCACGCGGCGGAGACGGATCTGGACCTGCTCACGTACGTGGTCGAGGCCAACGTCGACGACACCTCGTTCTGGCTGCGGAAGGCGATCGGCTGGGCGCTGCGGCAGTACGGACGGACGGATCCCGAATGGGTACGCCGGGAGGTCGACGTGCTCGGGCCGCGCCTGTCCGGCCTGTCCCGGCGGGAGGCGCTCAAGCACCTCGCGGAGTAGGCGGCTCCCGTTGCGGCGCGGGGCACGTTCAGCGGCGTGCTGCGGATCCGCCCGAGGTTCAGGTCGGCGCGTCCGCCACCGCGCGAAGAACCTGGCGCAACGCCAGCCACCACTGCTGTGTGGGACGGTGGAGCCGCACGTCCATCTCGGCCATCATCTGGTCCATGCCCGCCGCGTTCACCGTGGACTGTACGAGCCCGAGGTAGTAGCTGTTCGAGGTGCCGGCGTCGAGCTCCGTACCGAGCAGATCCAGCGCCCGGGACACCAGCCGTACGGCCAGCAGCCTGTCGAACGCCGTCGGTGCACCTCCCTGCTGGATGTGGCCGAGGATGTTCTGCCGCACGTCGTACGTGCCGTGGCTCTCCTGCTCGAGAAGCCGCGCGAGGAAGTCCGTCGTGTAGAGCGGGTTGGCGTTCTCGTTGCGGATCGCGAGGAACAGCTTCCGGCCCGAGGCGAAGCTCTGCCGCAGCCACTCCACATCGGCCACGAGCGCCTCGAGGCTGATGCCCTCCTCGTGCAGGTAGACGCGCTCGGCGCCGGTCGCCATCGCGCCCATGAGCGACAGGTAGCCGCAGTAGCGCCCCATCGTCTCCACCACGAACGCCCGCTTCGCTGCGCTGCCGGACGTCTTGATGCGGTCGACCGCCTCGGTGATGACGTTGAGCGCGGTGTCCGCCCCGATCGCCAGCTCCGACCCGGGGAGGTTGTTGTCGAGGGACGCGGGGACGCACACGATCGGCATCCCGAACGTGGGAAACCGGACGCGCTCACGGTGCAGCAGCTCGGCGGCCTCGTAGCCGCTCCAGCCGCCGATCATGAGCAACCCGTCGATGCGTGACTCCTCGAGCGAGCGGCTGATCCGGTACAGCTCATCCAGCGACGGCACCGTACGACGTACGCCCAGCTCGGCCCCGCCCTCGGCCAGCCAGCTCTCGACGTCGCTCCACCCCAGCTCGCCGATCTCGCCGTCGCGCAGCCCCGGGAACCCGTTGCGGATCCCGAACATCCTCATCCCCCGGCTGATGCCCAGCCGTACGGCAGCGCGAGCGGCCGCGTTCATGCCGGGCGCCAGCCCGCCGGCGTGCATGATCCCGATCCGCTTGCTCTGCTCGGGCGCGTCGATGCGGCTCGGCTCGACGAGCTCCGCGAGGATCCGGGACGCCTCCTTGAACGAGCCGCCGCGCAGGTCTATCGCGCCCTCGTAGTCGCCGGATGCGATGAGCTGCGGCACCCGCCGCGTGTCGGCGACCGCCTGGATCAGCGGCACTCGCGTCACCCGGTTGCCCCGGAACCCCAGCACCGGACCCACCGTGCCGGGGACCGCTGTGAGGACCTCGACCGCCGCCTCGTACCCCAGCCAGGTCGACGCCCAGCGGTCGTACGCGCTCGGCGACCCGCCTCTCTGCACGTGGCCGAGGATCGTGACCCGTGCGTCCTCGTGGAGGTTGTCCTCGATCACCTGCCGTACGTAGCCCGAGGTGATGGACTCCCCGCGCTGGTCGCACGCCCCTTCGGCGACGACGACCATGGAGTCGCGGCGCCCCTCCTGCCGGCCACGCCGCAGCGCGGCGCACATCCGTTGCTCCCAGCCGTCCGCGGGTGGCTGCTCGGGGATCAGTACGTAGTCGCAGCCGCCCGCGATCGCGCTCATGAGCGCGAGGTAGCCGCAGTGGCGGCCCATGACCTCCACCACGAAGCTGCGCTGGTGGCTCGCGGCGGTGCTGGCCAGGGCGTCGATCGCGTCGACGATGCGGTGCAGCGCGGTGTCGGCGCCGATCGTCATGTCCGTACCGACGAGGTCGTTGTCGATCGAGCCCACCAGCCCGGCGAACATGAGCGCCGGATGAGCCTCGGCGGTCTCCTGGGTGACCTCGCCCTCGGCGACGAGCTCGCTCAGCAGCTCGCTCCACTCGGCGCGGAACTCGTCGAGGCCCGACAACGACCCGTCGCCACCGATCACGACGAGCCGGTCGATGCCGTACGCGAGCAGGTTCGCGGCCGCCCTCTTGCGCCCCGCCCGCTCGCGGAAGTCCTTCGAGCGGAAGGTCCCGATCACCGTTCCGCCGCGGTGCAGGATGCTGCCGACGTCCTCCCAGCCGAGCTCCCGGATGCCGTCGCCCCCGTCGACCATGCCCTGGTAACCCTCGTAGATGGCGTACACCTGAGCGCCGAGCGTCATCGCCGTACGCACCACCGCGCGTACGGCCGCGTTCATCCCCTGCGCGTCCCCGCCGCTGGTCAGAATCCCGACGCGCTTCCCGGCGCCGACACGGTCAAGCGCGGGGATCCGTTCTGGGTTGGTCATGGCGTCATTCTCGCGCTGATCGTGGCGCCCCGAGCGGGCAGGGCGATGCTGCATCGGGATCGCGCTCTTCCCGGCCGAGGGCGGCGAGGTGAGGCTCGCGCTGGTCGGCGCACGAGACCAAGAATGACACGCCGAAGGTGAAGGTGAAGCCCTGCGACACCAGCGCGTCCATCGCGGCGAACCACTGGGAGCAGCTCAGCAAGATGCCCGAGGCCGAGCAGTGCGGGTGGTGGCGGCGATCGGCTGAGGGGGGATCCTGGTTGCGCGGGTCCTAGCGGCGAGTTTCGCGGTTTTCGCTGCTCAACGCGTCGGTGAGGACGTGTGCGGGCTCGGGGACGCTGTTGGGCGGCGAAAACCGCGATGCTTCGTGTGCGTCCGTGGCTGGTGTCGCTACTGCGTGAGGACCTGGATCTCGCCCATGGTGATGGTGGTCGCGCTGGTCAGGTCGAGCGCGAGGCGGCCGGACTGGCCGAGGCCGGTCCAGGTGATGTCCCAGTACGAGGTGGCGCGCACCGTGTAGGCGCCCTGGCGCGTGTAGCGATGGCCGCAGGTGGGAGAGAGGCTCTTCCCGTAGCGGTCCTCGTAGCGCGTCCCGGGTCCGGTGCAGGTGACCGTGCTGCCGTCTCCCATGGACCACACGATGCGGGTGACGCGGGCGGTGGCGGTGACGCTGTGCCCGCCGGCTGTGGCGGTACGGCTGATTGGTCCCATGGTGGTCTCGGTGGGGTGATCGACCCACATCCACGTGGGAAGCCCGATGATGCCGACCCGGCCGGGCAGCGGTTCGGGCACGATCCCGATGCTGATCGCCTGCAGCCCCATCTGCGCGACAGCGGTCCGGGCGAGCGCCTGAGCGTCGGGCACCGCGGGAGGCGATGCGAGCCAGATCGACAGCACCGCCGGCACACTGCTCTGCCCGGCCCCGATCGTGTAGCACCGGTAGATCGCGCCATCCGTGTGGCCCTCCCAAACGGGGGACGTTTTTGCTGGTTGGGGCTGAAAGAGTCGGCCCGGTAGGCAGCGAAAGCCTCCCACGGTCGTTAGCACTCCACTGGGGAATGAGCCTTCAGCACCGGAGGTATGGCCCGATCCAGGGTCTTCGCCGCTCCACACCATGCAGACCTGGCCGCCGGCCGCGTATTGGACACACCTGACCCCTGACACAGCTGACGCCGTGGGACAGAACGGGATGAGAACGAGGATCAGCATCCCGAAGAACCTGATCAACATGTTGCCCCCGCAGATTCCTGGTAGCCGACCCGCCACTGCGAGGCGTCAGGGAACTCGTAGTTGACGACGGTCATATCGCTTCTTGACCTGGGAGGCCGCGTCGCTGGTATCAGCGATTTGCCCGCTTTGTCCACAATTAGGAACTGGGAGACGTCGAGGCAAACGCGATACGTGACGAGTGGGACGGTTGGGGGAGTTTCAGTGACGTGGTTCGTGAGGTCAACTGCCACGAGTTCCATGGAAATGATGCGGACCTGGCCAGATGCCTTTGACTGGACTTGCTGGGCTGCTCCGAGGGCATTCTGCAGGTCCTGAAGTTCGGTCGAAATCGCGACGCTGTCGAAGCAGTTGCTCGGCGTATTCAGGGGATCCCCCAAGCATCGCGGGAGCGTGGCCCAATACTTCTCGATCACTGCCTTGGCGGACTGCTTCGCCTGATCCTCGGGGGACGGCGAGCTGACGCTTGCTGCGGGTGTCGGAGTGAGGCTGGGGAGAGCGACGGGCTGCGCAGCTGAGCTCGTACACGCGGACAGCGTGAGTGCAGCGAGCAGGGTCGCGAGGACGGACTGGCGTCGGGGGCGGGCCATGGCGACATTCTGGGCGCGCCACGGGCGCGCCGCAACCGAATGTGTGGAAAACCTCCTGTGACAGCAGGAATCTCCACCCAGCGGCGGCGCGAACGGCGACCTCGCCCTCTCCGAAGCTCAGTCTCGGTCCCAGGGAGCCTTGTCGCCCCACTTGCGGTAGTACTTCGCAAGGTGGCTCTTGACCCGGTCACGGTCGCGATCGGGGAGGTCGACACCGCCGCGCGACCCCTGCATGACCGCAGCGGCGGCCATCACCCCGCGCGGGACGGCGTACAGCTTGCCGTCGATGACGTCGGCGATGAGCAGCTTGTACGCGGTGAAGCTGTCCTTCCTGTCGGCGTCGTACCAGACGAACGCGTCCCGGTACTTCTCGTTGGGCTCGTCACCGGCCTTCGCCCAGCGCCGAACCCGTTCTTCGGCCGCATCCCCGTCCCACTCACGATCCTTGTCCGCCAGCGGCAGGTCCTGGAAGCTGGTCACAGCCATGAGGTCCTCCTCAACTCGGTGTACGAGGCAGGCGCCGCGCGTGGCGCGACCCGCCGTCACTCCTCACCTCGTACCCCGGCCGGCGCGTCTCCACACGGTTCGCGCGCGCAGTTCACGCGCGACGGGCGACCGCGGGACCGTCTCAGCGCGCGCTCACTCACACGACCTCGAGTGCCTCGCACGCGGCACCGATGACGCCGGCGTCGTTCTCCAGCACCGCCCGTACGACGGGAGCATCGAGCTGCAGCAAGGGCAGGAACTGCTCGGCGTCGTGGCTGATGCCGCCGCCGATGATGATGAGGTCGGGCCACATGAGGAACTCGGCGAACCCCAGGTAGTCCTGCAGTCGCGAGATCCACTGCGCCCAGGAGAGACCCTCGCGAACGCGCGCCGCCGCCGACGCCCAGGGGCAGCAGTCGATCCCGTTGATGCTCAGGTGTCCGAACTCCGTGTTCGGCAGAAGGCGGCCGTCGAGGAAGAGGGCGGAGCCGATGCCGGTGCCCAGGGTGACGACGAGCGTCACGCCCGCGGCATCGCGTCCCGCGCCCAGGGCCATCTCCGCGAGCCCGGCCGCGTCCGCGTCGTTGAGCACGGCGACCGGACAGCCGAGCGCCTCAGAGAAGAGCTCTGCCGCGTTCGTGCCGATCCAGCTGGCGTCGATGTTCGTGGCGTTTCGCACGACGCCGTGCCGCACGATCGCCGGGAACGCCACGCCGACAGGGGTGCCGTGGGGTGCGCCGACGAGGTCGCGCATCTCCCGTACAGCCTCCGCGATCGCCGCCGGCGTCGGGGGCTGCGGCGTCGGGATGTAGCGCCGCTCGCCGACGAGCGCCCCCGCGGCCACGTCGACCAGCGCACCTTTGATGCCCGTACCACCGATGTCGATGCCGAGCGCGAGGGTCGACGCCATCTGTTCGGGAACCTGAACCATCCCCTGGTCAACCGACATCGTCGTCATCGCCGGAGTCCTTCCCGTACCTAGCCCACTGCCACGGTCGAGACCGTGATCCCGGCGTCGGCGAGGTGCTTCGCCATGGTCGCATCCAGGCGAGAGTCGGTGATCACCCGGGTCACCTGTGACGCGGCGAGGAGCGGTACCGCTCCCCGACGAGGGAACTTGAGCGACTCTGTGAGCACGACCACCTGGTCCGCACGCTTCGCCATCTGCGCGACGACCGCCGCCCGGAGATGGTTCTTGCCCGTGAACCCGGCCTCCGGCGTGTAACCGTCGACACCGACGAACAGGTGGTCGACGTGGAAGCCGCCGAGGCACTGCTCGACGAGCGGCCCCACCGTCACCTGCGACTCCGGCTGGTAGTCGCCGCCCAGGAGGACCACGGCCGCCTGCCCGTCACGCACGTAGTCCGCGATGAAGGCGGAGTTCGTGATGATCGTGACCCCGCGGCGCGTGCGGGACACCTCGTCCGCGAGCAGCGCGCAGCATGAGCCGGACTCGATCATGACCGTCGCGCCGTGGGGCACGAGGTCGGCGGCTGCCTCGGCGATCCGCCGCTTCGTCTCGTAGTGGAAGGCGAGCCGGCTGCGGAGGTTGTCGGGCGCGATCGCCACGGCGTACCCGTGCTGCCTCCTCACGAGCCCGTTCCGCTCGAGGTGGTCGAGGTCCTTGCGTACCGTCACCTGCGACACGCCGAAGCGCTCGGACAGCTCGCTGACGTCGACACGCTCCTGCTCGATGACGTACTCGAGCATCTGGGAGCGCCTGTCCGTGACCACCTGAGCCCTCCCCGCCGCGAGCTGTAGAGTTACGTACGAAAGGTTGTGGACATGGTATCGAAAGTCTCGAGCAACGTCGGCCGCATCTTCGACATCCAGAAGTTCTCGCTGCACGACGGACCCGGGATCCGTACGGTCGTGTTCCTCAAGGGCTGCCCCATGGCGTGCGCGTGGTGCTCGAACCCCGGCTCGCAGAAGCTCCAGGTGGTCCAGGTCGCCGATGGCCTGCACCCCGACCTGCACGGACCGGACAGCCGCGACTACGCGCTCGACGAGGTTGTGGCGACCTGCCTCCAGGACCTGCCGTTCTACGAGGAGTCCGGTGGGGGCGTGACGCTGTCCGGTGGCGAGGCCATGGTGCAGCACCGCTTCACGAGCAGCCTCCTGGCCGCCCTGCGCGAGCAGGGCATCCACACCGCCATCGAGACGACGGGGTACGCGGCGCCGGCGATCTTCGAGCGCATCCTCGGCGAGGTCGACCTCCTCATCATCGACGTGAAGCACTGGGACCGCGACCAGCACCGCCGTTGGACCGGCGTCGACAACGACCTCCCGTTGCAGAACCTCCGCACCGCACTGGCTGCCGAAGGCCCTGTGCTCGTACGGATCCCGGTCATCCCCGGCGTCAACGCCTCACTCGACGACGCGACCGCGTTCTGCCGGCTTCTGGCGCCGATGGGAGTGCGGGAGGTCCAGCTGCTGCCGTTCCACCAGTTCGGCGAACGCAAGTACGAGCTGCTCGGCTGGGACTACGCGATGTCGGGGGTGTCGGCGCTCCACGAGGAGGACCTCGGCCCGTACATGGCCGTCTTTCGGGAGCACGGGGTACGTGCGTTCGTGTAGGAGCGCGGCCACGATCCGCGTTTTCGTACCGCAGATCAGCCGCACCCGCCCGCCAGGCCGTGTGACTGGCATCTGCGGTATGAAAACGCGGCGGATCTTGCCGAGACTGACCCTCAGGCTGCGCCGCTCGGCGGGGAGACGCCTCTCAGGAGGGTCCCACCGCCGCCTGCACCACGCCTCTCTGGGCGCGCCCCGACATCGTCGAGCCGAAAGAGCCCCCTCAGGGCAGCGTCGTGGTCCCGAACGTCTCGTACCAGTCGTTCGCGAACGCCCCGACCGCCTGGTTGACGTCGGGGGTCGAGAGGGCGGCGCGCAGCAGCTGTGGAGGGAGGGTGACGGCCTGGGCGCCGGCCTCGAACGCGGCCGAGACCTGGGCGACGTTCTTGAAGCTGGCGGCCATGATCTTGCACTCAGAGCCGTGCTTGTCGATGAACTTCGCCAGCGACTTGATCGTTGCCACGGTGTCGATGTCGAGTGACTCCATGCGGTTGAAGTACGGGGCGATGTAGTCGGCGCCGGCCGCGATGGCGAGGATGCCCTGCGTCTTGGAGTAGATCGCGGTCGCGGTGATGCCGATCCCCTGTGCATACAGCGCCCCCATCGCCTTGATGCCCTGCTCGGTGGTTGGGATCTTGACGTACAGCTCGTCGTCGATCATCTCCCGCAGCCGATGCGCGTCGCGGATGATGCCGTCGGCGTCCTGGGCCAGGACCTGGACGTGGAGCGTACGGTCGGGGCCGATCAGCTCGCGGATCCGGCGGAAGTGGGGGTAGAAGTCGATGCGCCCCTCGGCCCTGATGATCGTGGGGTTCGTCGTCACCCCCGAGACCGGATAGATCGGCGTCATCGCCTCGATGTCGGCCAGGTTGGCGGTGTCGAACAGGATCTCCATGGGACTCCTCCACGTCTCGGGCGCGAGCCTATCGAGTCCCTGCTGTCGCGCGACGTGCGGACGAGCAGTGAGCGGCAGCCCATGGCTCGACTTTCATTCGTAAGTCATCTAGGATGCAAATGCAACCCAGAGAGGACGCCATGAGCACGCTGGTCGAGCCGACCATCACTGTCGGGGAACCCCACTTCGGACGGCTCACACCACGGATGGCGGCCTGGCGCGAAGAGCTCCTCGACACGCCGCAGTCCGTGTGCGTCGAGCGTGCGATGCTCACCACCGAGACGTACAGGATCCACCAGGACGAGCCGATGGTCCTTCGGCGGGCGCTCATGGTGCAGAACGTCCTCGAGCACATGAGCATCTTCATCGAGCCCGCCACACTGATCTGCGGCAACCAGGCCTCGGCCAACCGCGCGGCGCCGATCATGCCCGAGTACGCCATGGACTGGGTCATCGCCGAGCTCGACGAGTTCGACTCGCGGCCCGGCGACCGCTTCCTCATCACCGAGGACGCGAAGCAGCAGCTGCACGACATCGCCCCGTTCTGGGAGCACAACACGCTCAAGGACCGCGGACTGAGCCTCATGCCTCCGGCCAGCCGCACGTTCTACGACCTCGGGATCATCCACCCCGAGGGAAACATCACCTCGGGCGACGCGCACATCGCCGTCGACTACGGACGCGTCCTGCGAGAGGGCCTCGCCGGCTACCGGGACCGTACGGAAGAGCTTCTCACCCGCCTCGACCTCACCGACGCCGTACAGCTGAAGAAGTCGTACTTCTACCGCGCCGTCCTCATCACGATCGACGCCGTCGTCACCTTCGCGCACCGGTACGCGGACCTGGCCGCCGACCTCGCGACGACGGAGCCGGAACCGGGACGCCGCGCCGAGCTCACCGAGATGAGCCGCATCCTCCGCAAGGTGCCCGAGCAGCCCGCCGAGACGTTCCACGAGGCCGTACAGGCGGTCTGGCTCGTACAGCTCTGCCTGCAGATCGAGTCCAACGGCCACTCCCTCTCGTACGGCCGCTTCGACCAGTACCTCAATCCCTACTACTCCTCCGACCTCGCCACCGGGCGCACGACACCCGACCAGGCGACCGAGCTGCTCACCAACCTGTGGCTCAAGACGATCACGGTCGCGAAGATCCGCAGCTGGTCGCACACGAGGTTCAGCGCGGGCGGCCCGCTCTACCAGAACGTCACCGTCGCCGGGCAGACGCCGGACGGGCGCGACGCGGTGAACCCCCTGTCGTACCTCGTCCTCCGCTCCGTCGCCCAGACCCGGCTCCCGCAGCCGAACCTCACTGTCCGCTACCACCGAGGGCTGAGCGACGAGTTCATGGCGGAGTGCATCGAGGTCATGCGTCTGGGGTTCGGGATGCCGGCGCTGAACTCCGACGAGGTCATCATCCCGTCGATGATGAGCAAGGGCGTCGCGGAGGCCGACGCGTACAACTACTCGGCGATCGGCTGCGTCGAGGTCGCCGTACCGGGCAAGTGGGGCTACCGCTGTACGGGGATGAGCTTCCTCAACTTCCCCAAGACCCTGCTCGTCGCGATGAACAACGGCGCCGACCCGAAGACCGGCACCCCGCTCGCGACGCCCGTCAAGCACTTCACCGACATGACGAGCTTCGACGAGCTCATGCAGGCGTGGGACGTCACCGTGCGCGAGTTCCAGCGTCACTGCGTCATCCTCGACTCCGCGTGCGACATCGCGCTCGAGGAGAGCGTCGCCGACATCCTGTGCTCGACCCTCGTCGAGGACTGCCTGGGGCGCGGCAAGCCGATCAAGGAGGGCGGGGCCGTGTACGACTTCGTCTCCGGGCTCCAGGTCGGGATCGCGAACCTCGGCGACTCGCTCGCGGCGATCAAGAAGTGCGTGTTCGAGGACCGTACGGTGACAGCGGCCGAGCTCTGGGACGCGCTCGCGACGGACTTCGCCGGGGAGCGCGGTGCCCAGATCCGGCAGCTCCTCGACGCGGCGCCCAAGTTCGGCAACGACGACGACTACGTCGACACCCTGCTCGTCGAGGCGTACGGATCGTGCATCGACGAGATCTTCGCGCACACCAACACGCGGTACGGACGCGGGCCGATCGGCGGTCGCTACTACGCGGGTACGAGCTCGATCTCCGCGAACGTGCCCCAGGGCGCTTCGACGATGGCGACGCCCGACGGCCGGCGCGCCGGCGAGCCGCTGGCCGAGGGGTGCTCCCCGAGCCATGGCGCCGACACCCACGGACCGACCGCGGTGTTCACGTCGGTGTCGAAGCTCGACACGGAGCGGATCACGGGCGGCGTGCTGCTCAACCAGAAGGTGTCCCCGGCGATGCTGCGCAAGCCTGAGGACCGCGCGAAGCTCGTCATGCTGCTCCGCACGTTCTTCAACCGGCTCCACGGGTTCCACGTCCAGTACAACGTGGTGGACCGCGCCACGCTGCTCGACGCACAGGCTCATCCCGAGCGCCATCGCGACCTGATCGTCCGAGTGGCCGGCTACAGCGCGTTCTTCAACGTCCTCTCCGAGGCGACCCAGGACGACATCATCGCCCGCACGGAGCAGACGCTGTAGCGGAGGCCTTCCAGGAGCAGCGAAGAGGTCCTCTCCTGGAGCGAAGAGGTCCTCTCCTGGAGCGGATAGGTCCTCTCCTGGAGCGGATAGGTCCTCTCCTCGAGCGTCAGGGGGTACGGCGGGGCAGCGTGAGCGATCCCAGCAGCAGCGCGAGGAGCGTCACGCCGACCAGGATCAGCAGCGGGCGGCCGAGGTCCCAGCCGGTGACGTTCGCGGAGGCGCGCTGGACGGCCTCGATCGAGTACGACAAGGGCAGCCAGTCTGAGATCGCCGAGAGCACGTCGGGCATGCCCGAGCGCGGCATGAACACGCCGCCGAGGGCCATCTGCGGGAAGACGAAGACGGGCATGAACTGGACCGCCTGGAACTCCGTACGGGCGAAGGCGCTCGCGAGGAGACCCAGGGCCGTACCCATGAGCGCGTTGAGCACCGCGGTCCCGCCGACCACCCACAGGCTGCCGTCGATCTTGAGCCCGCACACGTACACGGCGAACGACACGACGAGGGTCGCCTGCAGCACCGCGACGAGACCGAACGCGATCTCGTACCCGAACAGGAGCTCCGCCTTGCGCAGCGGCGTGGTGAGCAGGCGCTCGAGCGTGCCGGACGTCCGTTCGCGCAGCGTCGCGATGCTCGTGACGATGAACATCACCGTGAACGGGAACAAGGCGATGAGCATCGGCCCGACCTGGTCGAACAACCGCGCGGGCATGATCCACGAGAACAGCCCCACGAGAAGCATGGGGAGCAGCGCCATCATGGCGACGGTACGAGGGTCGTGGCGGAGCTGGCTGAGAACGCGGCCCGCCGTCGCGAAGAGTCTCATCGGACGTCCTCCTGGGCGTGGCGGGGCGCGGTCTCGGGCACGTCGTTAGGGGTGTCGAGGCTGTGACGCGGGGCGTCGCCATGGCGCCGGATCAGCTCGAGGAACGCCTCGTCCGGGTCGGACTTGCCGGACTCGGTGAGCAGATCCGCGGGCGTGGTGTGGGCGACGATCTGTCCTTGTCGCATGAGGAGAAGGTCGTCGCAGCGGTTCGCCTCGTCCATGACGTGGCTCGACACGATGAGGGTGATGCCGGAGTCGGCGAGGCCGCGGAAGATGCCCCAGAGCTCGGCCCGGAGCAGGGGGTCGAGCCCGACCGTCGGCTCGTCCAGGGCCAGGAGCTCGGGGGAGCCGAGCAGCGCGATCGCGAGGGAGGTGCGGGTGAGCTGGCCGCCCGAGAGGTCGTCGGCACGCTGCTTGCGCTGGTCGTCGAGGCCGACAGCCGAGATCACGCGGTCGGTCTCGGAGGCGGGGAGCCCGTACAGGCGGGCGAAGTAGCGGATGTTCTCGCTGACGCTCAGGTCGGTGTAGACGGAGGCCTGCTGGGAGGAGTAGGAGACGCGGCGTCGCAGCGACGGGGTGCCCGCCGGCAGTCCCAGGACGCTGACCGAGCCGCCCTGTACCTTCTGGATGCCCACGATGCAGCGGATCAACGTCGACTTGCCGCATCCCGACGGGCCCATGAGGCCCGTGATGCGGCCAGGCGCCAGGTCGAGGTCGAGCCCATCGAACACCTGTACCTTGCCGCGCTTGACGCGGAGCCCCGAGATGGAGACGGCCGGGGAGTCAGTGACCATGTACGGAATTACACTCCCGCGTCGGCCGGTACGTGCTCGATTCGCGTGCGGCGCGCCAGGGCGAGGTCTGCGGCCCCGGCTCCGCCCGGGCGGGGCGTAGGGCCAGGTGCGCCGCCAGGGCGGGGCTCCGCCTGCGCCAGGTCGTGGGCTGACTTCCGTGTTCCGGTGGTTCTGGGGCCTCTATTTCGCTACGCGTGCGGTGACTTCCGTGTTGCGGTGGTTATCAGCCCGCTGGGGCGGCCCATAACCACCCCATCACGGAAGTCAGCTGACGGAGAGGGTCGACCCAGGCTCATATCCCCGACTTCACGGAAGTCGACCGTGTCAGACGAGGGAGTAGCCCGTCGGCAGCGAGCGCCGGCCCGTGAGCGCCAGCAGGACGTCGGCCGCGTCGTCCCGCGCGAGCACGAGGTCTGTCGCGAGAGCCATGACCGCCCGCAGCGACACCGGCGGCGGGGTCGGCGTCTGGCCGAGCGCCAGGCAGAGGTCGCATGTGTGCACGACCAGCTCGAACGTCCGCGTGGGCAGGTAGTCGGCCAGCCGCATGCCACCCACGATCGTGGTGAGGAGCTCCTCGCCCGTACAGCGCTGTACGAGAGGGACCACCCGGGCGGCGATCGCGCCCACGGCCGACACCGGGTCATCGCCCAGGGCCCGGCCCGCATCCCGTCCGCGCTGGGCCACCGCCGGTCCCGCTGCCATGCTCCGCGTCGTCCGGTAGTAGTCGACCGCAGACTCGAGCTCCACACGCTCCGGGGGTGAGGCGAGGTACGACTCGACGGTGAGTAGCGCGCGGCTCGTGTGCCCCACGAGAGCCCGCACGTCCCATTCGCCCAGACCCGGCCCGGTCCAGTGGCCGTCCGCACCCTTCGCGGTGGCCACGAACCACTCGGCCGCGGACGTGAATGCCTCGACCGACTCTGCCCAGGTGAGCTGCACAGCGGCAGCGTAGGGCTGTCCGGGCCTCCACGATGAACGTGCGGATGCTCGGCGACTCGACTCGACTCGACGAGGCCGGGGCGCTCTTGTGCTCTGAGGTGGACCGGGAGAGACGGGGTTCCCAGGTGTGCCGCTACGGCACCTCGCCGGCGACCACCCGCAGGCGGGAGAGGATCCAGTACGCGACGATGCCGGCCGCCGCAAGCGCGCCGCCGGCCGCGCTCAAGCCCGAGTACCCGGTGGCCGCGAGCACGACTCCGGCGAGCGCGCCGCCGCCGGCACCCGCGAGCGACATGAGGGAGTCCGACAGGCCCTGTACGGCGACGCGCTCCACGCCTGTCACCGTGGCGGCGATGATGCTGGAGCCGGCGACGGTGGCGGCGGACCAGCCGAGGCCCAGCAGGATGAGGCCGACCGTCACCGTCGTCGTCGAGTCACCGCCCAGACCGGCCAGCACAGACGCCACGACGATGGTGCCCAGGCCCCCGACCAGGACGGCCGCGGCACCCAGCCGGTCCGCGAGCAGCCCCATGACGGGCGACAGTGCGTACATGCCGGCGATGTGGAGGCTGACGGTCAGGCCGACGAGCGAGATCGACGCCCCGTACCCGGCCATGTGGACGGGTGTCATCGACATCACGGCGACCATGACGGCGTGCGCGACGAGGATGCCGCTCAGTGCCGCAAGGGCGACCGGGTGCCGACGAAGCGTGGTGAACGCCATCGAGATCGGTACGTGCGTGCGTGGCTCGCCGACGTCGGCGTCGCCCAGCAGCGCACGGCTCGTGAGAAGCGGGTCAGGCCGCAGGCCGAGCCACATGACGAGCATGGCCCCGAACATCCCCGCGAGCGGGAACAGGAACACGGCGCCGAGCTCCGGCAGCCCGGTCAGTCGCGACAGGGGAGCACCGAGGCGGATGAGGTTGGGGCCGGTGACCGCCCCGGCCGTGCTCATCCAGACGACGAGTGCCAGGTCGCGAGCCCTCGTCCGTACCGTCGACAGGTCGGTCGCGGCGAAACGTGCCTGAAGGTTGACAGCATTGCCCACCCCCATGAACGCGCCCCCGAGGAGCAGCAGGACGAAGCTCGACCACACCGACGACAGGACGACCGACGTGGCGCCCAAGGATGCGAGGCCGAGCCCCGTGACCAGCGAGATCCGTCGGCCTCGCGACGCGGCCAGGCGCGCGAGGACCAGGGACGACAGGGCGGCGCCCAGCGTCGACGCCGTCGAGACCGAGCCCGCCCACGCGCTCGAGCCGGTCAGGCTCACGGCCATCAGAGAGCCCACCGAGACCACCGCCCCCGCGGCCAGGCCGCTGAGGATCTGCGCGGCCGACAACAGCGAGATCGTGCGCCGGTGCAGCGCAGCCACGACAGGTGCGGCGAACGCGTCCTGCACGGTCGGCGTGATGTCGTGGGCCACGGCGCCAGCGTACAGCACGTACCCCATAGGGGTATATGTCGGGTGGGCCTGCGGCCCTTCGGACCTGAGGCTCGCGCGCGGCCGAGACCCCGCCCACCGAGGATCTCGATGGGCGCACCCGGACCCCTGTGCGACGTGCGGTCGCTCTAGGCTTGACCCGGCCCGCAGACGCGGGGACTGCGACGACTCCACCGAGGGGATCCATGGACCACAGGTTCGTCATCATCGGCTACGGCACGATGGGGCTGACACACATCAAGAAGCTCTCGGCCCTCGGGGTCCACATCGCCGGCGTCGTCGACATCGACCCCGTCGCGCGCGAGGAGGCCGCTGAGGCGGGGCTGCACGTGTACGCAGACCTCGCCCATGCCCTCGCCGACGAGACGGCCACCGCCGTGTTCATCTGCACGCCGAACGAGGTCCACAAGCCCATCGCGCTCGCAGCGCTCGCCGCCGGCAAGCACGTCATCACCGAGAAGCCGGCCATGCTGAGCAGCGAGGAGATCGAGGAGGTCGTGGCCGCGGAGGCCGCCTCGGGCAAGGCGTTCATCGTCCACCAGAACCGCCGCTGGGACGAGGACTACCTCGTCATGAAGCAGATGTACGACGGGATGACGGTCGGCCGGGTCGGCTACATCGAGAGCCGCATCGACGGCTCGCGGGGGATCCCCGGCGACTGGCGCCGTGACCCTGCACGCGGCGGCGGCATGATCCTCGACTGGGGAGTCCACCTGGTCGACCGGATCCTCCTCATGGTCCCTGCGCCCGTGAAGACCGTGTACGGGCGGATGAGCTACACGATGGGATCCCGTGTCGAGGACGGCTTCATGATCTACATCACGTTCGCCAACGGCGTCGAGTCCCTCATCGCCTGCACGACCGACAACTACGTCCCGGGCCCGAAGTTCCGCCTCAACGGCGCCCGCGGCACCGCCACCATCGACGACTGGGCGATGAACGGCAAGATCGTGCGCCGCGTCGAGGACAGCGAGCCGGATGCGGTACCGGTCGTCGCGGGCCAGGGCATGACGAAGACGATGGCGCCCCGCCTCGTCGACTACTCCAAGATGCTCAAGGTCCAGGACAACGTCGAGGTCCTGCCCATCCCCCGGGTCGAGACCGACGTCAACGACTTCTACCGCAACGCGTTCGCGGTGTTCGAGGGTGCCGAGGAGAAGGCGGTCAGCAACGAGTCGGTCCTGCGGTGCATGCGGGTGCTCGAGGCGGCCAAGACGTCGTACGAGACGAACAAGGTCGTCGACTTCGGGGACACGGACACGTACGTGGACCACTGAGCCGTACAGACGGCTGCGGCCCGCAGGGGAGCTTCCCTGCGGGCCGCGCTGCGTCCGGCGACATCTCAGGCCTTGCTGAACACCACCGGCTCCCCGGTCGCCGCCGAGGTGTAGATGGCGTCGAGGATCTCGGTGACCACCGCTGCCTGGCGGCCGGTCACGAGAGGATCGGTGTCGGTGAGGA
The DNA here is from genome assembly GCA_021803025.1 of Actinomycetes bacterium. Taxonomy (GTDB): domain Bacteria; phylum Actinomycetota; class Actinomycetes; order Propionibacteriales; family Propionibacteriaceae; genus Fen-668. Next base: position 38,185 of record JAJZQV010000011.1, read on the forward strand.
TCGCGGTGAGCCAGGACTCGGCCTCGTCGACGGCCGCACGCTCCATGCCCGACAGCGGTGGGCGTCCGGGGCTGAAGACCCGCGCCCCCACCTCCGGCGACGTCGTCACGAGCTGACCGCCCTGGACGTTGTTGAGCGTCACCTTGAGGTCCTGCGATCCCGTCACCTGGACGGTGTCGGCGCCGCCCTCGGTGCCGCACAGGGTCACGCAGGCCTCGCGGGAGTCCGCGACGTTGAGCGCCCACGACGACTCCACGTAGAGAGAAGCCCCGTTGGTGAACCGGACGAACCCGAACGCCGAGTCCTCGACCGTGTACGTGTCCGGGTCCCAGAGGCCCATCATGTTGCCCTCGGGCTTGTCGCCGAGCTTGTGGTTCACCACGCCGGTGACCGACGCGACGTCGTAGTTGTCCATGTACCACAGCGCCAGGTCGATCGCGTGGCCGCCGAGGTCGATGAGCGGGCCGCCGCCCTGCTTCTCCTTGTCGGTGAACACGCCCCAGGTCGGGACGCCACGGCGTCGTACGGCGTGTGCCTGGGCGGCGTAGATCTCACCCAGGCGCCCCTCCTCGACGGCGCGGCGGAGGAACTGGTTCTCGGGACGGAACCGGTTCTGGAACCCGACAGAGAGCTTCTTGCCCGTACGCTGCGCCGTCTCCACCATGCGTCGTGCGTCGCTGCCCGTGATCGCCATCGGCTTCTCGCACAGGACGTGCTTGCCCGCCTCGAGCGCCGCGCAGGTGATCTCGGCGTGGCTCACATTCCACGTGCAGACGTGGATGACGTCGATGCTCGGGTCCGCGAGCAGCTCGGTGTAGTCCGTCGTCGTGTACGCGTCCGCGGACCCGTACTGCTCCTTGGCCTGCTCGGCCTTGTCGATGTCGAAGTCGCAGAAGCCGACGACGTCACACAGGTCGCTCTGGGCGGCGAGCCCGGGAAGATGCTTGCCGGTCGCGATGAAGCCGAGGCCGACGATGCCGATGCGGAGTCTGGTCATGGGTGCGTGTCCTTCCCGTGGTCAGGCCGTCGCGGCGCTCAGCGGGGCCGGAGCGCCGATGAGCGGTCGGAGCGTCGAGTACGCGATGTCGAGCCCCTCGAGGATCTTCTCGGGGGTGCCGCCCCAGACCGGGTCCTCGTGCTCCACGGAGAGGGTGCCCGCGAACCCCGCGCCGTCGAGCGCGTCGACCACCTCACGCCAGGCGACCATGCCGTGACCGGGCACGCGGTAGCGCCACCAGCCCATGTCCCATGGCCTGCCACCCTTGCCGACCATGCCGTAGAAGCCGTACCGGTTGAGCTTCTCCGGGAACAGCTCGACGTCCTTCGCCTGCGCATGGACGATGTACGGCGCGAAGTCGCGGATCGTGGTGAGCGGGTCGATGCCGATCCACGTGAGGTGCGACGGGTCCCAGTTGAGGTACAGCCCGAGCGTGGTCGTCATCCACTCCCAGAGCTCCGGGGAGTACGCGATGTTGCCCGGGTAGCCGTCGGGGTGCCACCCCTCCATGACGCAGTTCTCGACGATGAGCCGGACGCCGCGCTCGCCCGCGTAGTCGACGAGCTCCGGGAAGATCCGCTCGGCCTCCGCCATGTTCTCGACGACCGACTTCGTCACGTCGCGTCCGAGGAACGTGCCCACGTACGGGATCTGGAGCGACTCGGCCGCGTCGATGACGTGCTTGAGGTGGGTACGGACCTCTGCGCGTCGCTCGAGGTCCACGGCGAGGTTGTTGTCGTAGTAGGCGAGCGACGAGATCTCCAGACCCGTGCGCTCGAGAAGCGCCCGCGTGGCGTCGGCGTCAGCCTCCGACCAGGTCGCCACGGGCAGGTGCGAGGACTGGAAGGGGCGGCCCTCGGCCGCCGGCCAGCAGGCCACCTCGAGGCAGTCGTACCCCTGGCCGGACGCGTACTCCGCGATGCGGTCGAGCGAGAGCATTGGCAGCGCAGCCGTGAACATTCCGAGCAACATGATTCTCCCTGGGCAGACCGGTGGCGCCGAGACCAGGCCTCGGCGCCACCGATCGGTATGTGTGTGTCAGTCTGCCGTGAGCGGGTTCCAGTCGGCCGGCATGGGCTCGACCTCGGGGACCGTCGACGTCAGGGTAATCGTCTCACCCGACTCGACCCCCTTCTCGACGGAGAGCATGATTTCCAGAACGTGATACGCGAGGTCGGCCTGCGCGCGGGGACGGATGCCCTGCTTCGCCGAACGGACCATGTCCACGAGGCCGATGCCACGACCCATGCCCGCCTCGGGGACCTCGATCTCCTCGACGACCTTGCCGCCCTTGTGCGTGACGACCTTGCCGTGGTGGAAGTTCGGGTCCGGGGCGACGATGACGCCGTCGGTGCCCTGGAACTCCAGGAAGCCGTGGCGGTTGAGGCCGGAGTCGAACGTGAGCAGTACGAGCGAGGTCGCGCCGGAGGCGTGACGCAGGAGGGCGCGGACCGTCGTCGGGACCTCCACGTCGAACTTCGTCCCGGCCTTCGGGCCCGACATGACCTCTCGGACCTCGCGCGCCTTGCCGCCACCCGCGGTGACGCTCACGACCGGTCCCAGGGCCAGCACGAGGGCCGTGAAGTAGTACGGGCCGATGTCGAGGGTCGGGCCGGCGCCCACCTGGAACAGGAACTCGGGTCCCGGGTGCCACAGGTCGGGGCCGGGCTGCTGCATGATCGCGACGGCGCCCATCGGCGTGCCGATCTCGCCGCCGCGGATCTTGCGGAGCACGGTCTGGAAGCCGGGGCCGAAGACGGTGTCGGGGGCGCAGCCCACGACCACGCCGTGCTCCTTGGCCTCGTCGAGGATCTGCTTCGCACCCTCGAGGTTGAGGCCGAGCGGCTTCTCGCTCCACACGTGCTTGCCGGCGCGGATCGCCTTGAGGGAGACGTCGATGTGGTTCTGCGGGTTCGTGATGTTGATCACGTACTCGACGTCGGGGTTGTCGTAGATGATGTCCGAGCCGTCCGGGCCCGGGACGCCGTGCTTCGCGATCCCGTACTTCTCGCCCTTCTCGGTCGCCCGCTCCTCGATGAGGTCGGAGATCGCAACGATCTCCAGGTCGGGATAGGTCGCGATGTGGCTGAGGTACTGGGGCGAGATGTTTCCGGCGCCGACGACGCCGACCTTTGCGGTCACTTCTTCTCCTTCAGGTAGTCGATGCTGGCAGCCGACTCGGCCACCGCGTCAGAGGCGATGTCGAACTCGAGGACCCACGTGCGGTTCGGGCTGGCCTCGAGGATCGGGGGGATGTTCATGGCGCCGGTGCCGAGCACCACGTTGCTGACGCTGTGTCCGCCCTCGATGGGGCCGTCCTTGACGTGGAGGTGCGTGATCCGGTCGCCGTACTTCTCGAACAGCGAGAGGGGGTCGACGCCGCCCGCAGCGGCCCAGTACGTGTCGAGCTCCAGGACCGTACGGGGGTCGAGCAGGGAGACGAAGTGGTCGTACGCCAGTTCGCCGTCGATCCTGGGCGCGATGAACTCCCAGTCGTGGTTGTGGAAGCCGATCTTGATCCCGGCCGCGTCGAAGGCGTCGACCTGGGCGTTGATCGCTGCGGCGAACGAGGCGAGGTCCTCGGCCGAGCTGAACGCGTCGCGGGGGACAGGCCCGGGCTGGAAGACGGTGGTGACGCCGAGGGCCTTCGCGGCAGCGAGCACGGCCTCCGGGTTCTCGACGATGTTCGCGTGCGCACTCCCGGCCTTCAGCCCGGCGGCGGCGAGGGCGTCGGGGAGCCAGTCGAAGTGCTCGATGCCGAACGGCTCAACCTCGTCGACGCCCATGGCGGCTACGGCTGCGAGCGTGCCGTCCCTGTCGGCTTCGAGGGCGTCACGGAGTGTGTAGAGCTGGATGCTGATCGTGGGCATCGAAAAAACGCCTCCTTGCGTCGGTTTGTGCTCGAACGTTACCGCCGTTCTACTGACTTACAAGTCAGAAAGCAAAGACTTGTCCGGGCGCCCGACCGTACAGACCCGTCCAGTGCCGCCCGTGGAGCCCGGAAGGCCGCTCCTCGCCCCGTGGAGCCTCCTCCGAGGTCTGTCGTGGCGGCGGTTCCGGGGTGCGACGTTGTCCGTTCCGTACCCTGGACACGTGCCCGACTGGTTCACAGAGTCGTTCCGCGCCGAGTTCGACCGCCAGGCGGCCGCGATCGGACGGTTCAACCTTGCCGTCTTCGGCAAGACCGGGACGGGGAAGTCAACCCTCATCAACGCGGTCTTCGGCACCGAGGTCGCCAAGACCGGAATCGGGGAGCCGGTCACCCAGGGCAGCCACCTGTACGTGGACCGTCACGGCACCCTCGGGATCTTCGACACCCAGGGCCTTGAGATCGGCCGCGACGACGCCGCGCTTCTCCGCGAGCTGCGGGACGTCGTCAACGGCCTCCGCAAGAAGCCGCTCTCGGAGCAGATCCACTGCGCGTGGTACTGCGTCCGCGGCATGGACCGCCGCTTCGAGGAGTCGGAGGCGAAGTTCGTCCGCGCCCTCGCCGACCTGGACCTCCCTGTGCTCGTCGTGCTCACTCAGGTCCCTCGGCGCGACAACCAGTTCCACCCCGACGCCGTGGCGCTGGCGAGGCACATCGAGTCCCTCCGCCTGCCGATCCTCGGCGGCCGTCCGTTCATGACCTACGCGATGAGGGACCAGTTCTCTGGTCAGCCGCCATACGGCTTGAGCGAGCTCGTGCACGCCACGTTTCAGGTTGTTCCCGAAGCCGTCCAGGCAGCGCTCGTCGCTGCTCAGCGCGTTGACCTCGATGCCAAGGCGCGCGCTGCGCAGGCTTTCATCGGCGCGACGGTGACGGCCTCCGCAGCGGCGGCCGCGACCCCGATCCCGTTCTCCGACGCCGCCCTCCTCGTCCCGTTGCAGCTCGCGATGATGGCGCGGATCGCGCAGCTGTACGGGATGGGCGTCGACAGGGCCGGCATCGTCGCCGTCGCCTCCACCGCCGTCGCGACGACCGCGGGCCGTGCCAGCTTCACGTCGCTGCTCAAGCTGATCCCCGGAGCCGGGTCGATCGTGGGCGGTGTGATCAGCGCCTCGGTCGCCTCGACGTTCACGTTCGCCATGGGCCAGGCGTGGCTCGCGGTGTGCCAGAAGTCCGCGGGCGGCGCGCTGCCGAGCCTGGGCGGCGTCGTCGACTCGAAGGCCCTCCACGACCTGTTCATGAGCGAGTTCCGGCGACGCATCCCGGGTGTCCGCCGGGGGTAGGAACCCGCTGCGCGGGCGCCTCTCCGCGTTCGGATCGCGGTTCTCGCTGCTCAACGGGGACGCTGCGCGCCGTACGTGGCGCATCTCGCGTTCTGGGCAGCGAAAACCGCGCTCGTCAGGCCAGCACGGCCCCTGGATCCACCCGTACGGGCTGCCCGGTCTCGGCGGCCTCCGTCATCGCGAGCGCGACGAGCTGGTCGGTACAGGCATCGAGGAGCGGGTACGGGTCGGGGCCGTCACCGTTCACCCAGGCGGCCATGCGCGTCAGCAGCTCGGCGATCGCGAGCTCGTCGTCGGTCCACCGCTGCAGCGGCCAGGGGTTGCGCCAGTACACGTTGTCGCCGAGCGCGATGTGGTCCGTCGCGTAGCCGTTCTGGTCCAGGTCGTGACCGGTCTGCCGTCGGCTGAAGGACGTGCGCGTGATCGTGGTCGCGTCGACGTGGCGCACGACGGTCTCGTCGGAGAGCTCGCCGTGGCTGCCCCGGACAAGGAGGCGCCGCGTCCGGAGCAGGTTGCGGGTCTGGTTGTCCGTGAAGTCGTACAGCCCGCTGCGCCCGCCGCCGAAGTCGATCGTGGCGAGCGTAGTGGTCGCGTCGTGGGGCTCCAGGTCGCCGGTCCAGCCGCCCCGGTCCAGCGGGTCGACGAGCGGTGCGACGAACCGCGAGCCGCGCACCACCGCAGCCTCGACGCCCACGCCGAGGAAGCGCCGGATCAGCGACACCGCGTGGTACAGCTGCGTGCTCGAGACGTGGACCTGGCCGACGCGCCCGACCAGACCGCCACGTACGGCGGCGAGGCGGGCGGCGTGCAGCGGCATGAGGTGGTACTGCTCGGCCACCTGCACCAGCCCCGTCCCGCCGACCGTGCGCCACAGGACGTCGACCTCGTCCGGAGATCCGGCCGGCGGCGTCTCGGCGAGCACGGGAACGGCTCGGTCCACGAGGTCGACGACGACTCCGGGCGTCACCGAGATCGGCGTCGAGGTGACGACGAAATCGACGGTACGCTCCCGCAGCAGTGCGCCGAGGGACTCGAAAGCGGGCACGGGAAGCGCCCTCGGCCGCCGGGTCACGACGCCGACGCAGTCGACTCCCTCGAGGCCGGCGGCCACGTTCCAGTAGATCGCGGACCTGAACCCGGACCCGATGACGGCGAAGCTGGTCACCGGGCCAACCTAGCCGGGCGCGAGGTGACCGGCGAGCGTGGACCTCTGCCGGGCGTCTCGCTCGTCGGCGGTCGATCCGTGCGCCGGCCCGGGCGGCGCCTGCACGTATTCACGCTAGTCGCGTCGCAGCAGGCCTCCCGGGCCGGAACGGACGCCCGAGAGCCCGTACGCGCCCCTCCGTAACCCCACTGGGGTATGGGCAGCGACAGGGCAGCCTGGTGGGATGGGCCCATGACGCGAACGATCGGTGTGACCGAGGTCGTGCTCCGAGACGCCCACCAGAGCCTCATCGCCATCCGCATGGCGATGGAGGACATGGTCGGCGCCTGCGAGGACATCGACCAGGCTGGCTACTGGAGTGTGGAGTGCTGGGGCGGTGCGACGTACGACGCCTGCATCCGCTACCTGAACGAGGACCCGTGGGAGCGTCTGAGGACCTTCCGGAAGCTCATGCCGAACTCGCGGCTGCAGATGCTGCTGCGCGGCCAGAACCTCCTGGGCTACCGCCACTACGAGGACATGGTCGTCGACAAGTTCGTGGAGAAGTCCGCCGAGAACGGCATGGACGTCTTCCGCGTCTTCGACGCCCTCAACGACCCGCGCAACATGGCGCGCGCCATGGCCGCCGTGAAGAAGACCGGGAAGCACGCGCAGGGCACCATCTGCTACACGATCAGCCCGCTGCACACGACGGAGGGCTACATCAAGCTCGCCGGCCAGCTCCTGGACATGGGCGCCGATTCCATCGCACTCAAGGACATGGCCGCGCTGCTGGCGCCGCAGCCCGCGTACGACATCGTCAAGGGCATCAAGGACACGTACGGCGACGTCCAGGTCAACGTCCACTGCCACGCGACGACCGGCGTCACGCTCGTCAGCCTCATGAAGGCGATCGAGGCGGGTGCCGACGTGGTCGACACCTCGATCTCGTCGATGTCCCTCGGCCCGGGCCACAACCCGACCGAGTCCCTCGTCGCGATGCTCCAGGGCACGGAGTACACGACGAACCTCGACCCGGAGCGGCTCGTCCGCATCCGTGACCACTTCGCGGCCGTGCGCCCCAAGTACAAGGCGTTCGAGTCCGCCACCCTGGTCGACACCGACATCTTCTCCAGCCAGATCCCCGGCGGCATGTTGAGCAACATGGAGTCCCAGCTCAAGCAGCAGGGCGCCGGCGACCGGATCAAGGAGGTCATGGAGGAGGTCCCCCTCGTCAAGGCCGACGCCGGGCACCCGCCGCTGGTCACGCCGTCGAGCCAGATCGTCGGCACCCAGGCCGTCTTCAACGTCCTCATGGGCCGCTACAAGGTCATGACGGGCGAGTTCGCCGACCTCATGCTCGGCTACTACGGCGAGTGCATCGGCGAGCGCAACCCCGAGGTCGTCGAGATCGCACGCCAGCAGGCGAAGAAGGAGCCGATCACTGTCCGTCCCGCCGACCTGCTCACCCCCGAGTGGGATGCGCTGGTCGAGGCGACGTCGAAGCTCGAGGGCGCCAACGGCTCCGACGAGGACGTGCTCACGTACGCGATGTTCCCGACCGTTGCTCCCGGGTTCTTCACGACCCGCGACGAGGGCCCGAAGAACGTCGGCAAGACCCCCGAGCAGATGGCCGCCGAGATGGACGCGGCCAAGGGAGCGTCCAAGGCGGTCACAGGGCCGATCACCTACAAGGTCTCACTGGGTGGGCGCGACCACAGCGTCACCGTCGAAAGGGCATGAGCATGGCCAAGAGCAAGGTCCCGTCGATGGCGGAGCGCATCGACCAGACGCAGCAGGCGCGCATCCGCATGCGCCTCGGAGGCGGCGAGGACAAGCTGCAGAAGCAGCGCGACAAGGGCAAGATGACGGCGCGCGAGCGCCTCGACGCCCTGCTCGACGAGGGCACCTTCCAGGAGATCGGGCTGTTCCGCAAGAACCGTACGGTCACCTTCGGGATGGACAAGGCCGACATGCCCGCCGACGGTGTCGTCACCGGCGCGGGAGCGGTGCTCGGCCGCCCGATCCACGTCGCCAGCCAGGACTTCACGGTCATGGGCGGCTCGGCGGGCGAGACCCACTCCAAGAAGGTCGTCGACATGATGGAGTCCGCGCTCAAGTGCGGCACCCCGTTCGTCTTCATCAACGACTCGGGCGGCGCCCGGGTCCAGGAGGGCATCGACTCCCTGTCCGGGTACGGCCAGGTGTTCTACGCCAACGTCAAGCTGTCGGGCGCCGTGCCGCAGATCTCCATCATCTGCGGGCCCTGCGCGGGTGGCGCGGCCTACTCGCCGGCCCTCACCGACTTCATCATCCAGACGCGCAAGGCCCACATGTTCATCACGGGCCCGAACGTCATCGAGCAGGTGACCGGCGAGAAGGTGTCCCAGGACGCGCTCGGCGGTGCGGACACGCACATGGCGATCTCCGGCGTCAACCACTTCGTCGCCGACGACGACGCCCAGGCGATCCTCATCGCGAAGAAGCTGCTGAGCTTCCTGCCGAGCAACAACACCGAGGATGCCCCGATCGTCGACCCCGACCCCTACGTGGAGCCGGACGAGACGATGGGGGATCTCATACCCGTCGAGGGCACGAAGGGCTACGACGTCCGCACGGTCATCGCACGGCTCGTCGACCACTCGGACTTCCTCGAGGTACAGGCCGGCTACGCGATGAACATCGTCGTCGGCTTCGCCCGGATCAACGGCCGGACCATCGGGGTCGTCGCCAGCCAGCCCAACGTCATGGCCGGCGTGCTCGACATCAACGCGTCCGACAAGGGCTCGAAGTTCATCCGGTTCTGCAACGCGTTCAACATCCCGATCGTCACGCTCGTCGACGTCCCCGGCTTCCTGCCCGGTGTCGCCCAGGAGCACGGCGGCATCATCCGCCACGGCGCCAAGATGCTGTACGCGTACGCGGCCGCCACGGTGCCGAAGATCACGGTCGTCCTGCGCAAGGCGTACGGCGGCGCGTACATCGCCATGGCCTGCAAGGACCTCGGCGCCGACCAGGTGTTCGCCTGGCCGACCGCGGAGATCGCCGTCATGGGCGCGGAGGGCGCCGCGTCCGTCGTGTTCAAGCGCGAGATCGACGCGGCTGATGACCCCGAGGCACGTCGCCAGGAGCTCGTGGAGGAGTACCGGAACACGTTCTCCACGCCGTACGTCGCCGCGTCCCGCGGGCTGGTCGACGACATCATCAACCCGGCGGACACCCGCCGGAAGGTGACGATGGCGCTCGAGCTGCTCGTGAACAAGCGTGAGCTGCGGCCGGCCAAGAAGCACGGGCTGGGACCGGTGTGATCCGATGAGCACTGACACGAACGCCGAGCTGCTCGAGCTCGTACGCAGCCTCTCCGAGCGCGTCGAGTCGCTGGAGACCGAGGTCAAGAGCCTCCGGCTGCTGTGCAACGACGAGGTTTCCGAGGACGTCATGGTCGCCATCGCGGCGGCTGTGGCGGCCTACCTCGGCCACCGCGCGCGCAAGCGCCAGCCCACCTTCACCCGCAAGACGACCGAGTGGCAGACGGTGACCCGGCGCAGCCAGCTCAACCACGCACCCATCCACCTGCGATAAGGACAGACATGAAGCTCAAGGTGACCGTCAACGGTGTCGCGTACGACATCGAGGTGGAGGTCGAGGAGAACGAGAGGCCTCAGATCGGACCCATCGTCATCGGAGGAAGCGGGGCGAGCGCGCCGCAGACGGCGTCCGTACCGGCGTCCGTCGTCAACGGTGTCACAGCGCCCCTGTCCGGGTCGGTGTCGAAGATCCTCGTGGCCGAAGGCGACGAGATCAAGGCCGGGCAGGTGCTCGTCGTGCTCGAGGCCATGAAGATGGAGACCGAGATCACCGCACCGGCTGACGGCAAGGTCAAGGCGCTCCTCGTGACGAAGGGCGAGTCCGTCCAGGGCGGTCAGGTGCTGGTCGAGTTCGAGTGACCCACTGATCGTCGGCCCGCGTCGGAACCAACCGGCGCGGGCCGTTCGCTGCCCGGGAGGCCGGGGACGCGGGTATCAGTTGGTGACGAGGGAGTCCGGCAGGTGCGGGGTCCAGTTGACCCGCAGCGCGCGGCAGCTCTGGAACTCCGGCGAGTCCTCGTACACGGTCACGCTCGTGTTGTGGATCTCCACCCAGCCCGGCATCTCCCTGATCCCGAGGAACTCTCGGAACAGGAACTGCGAGAAGTAGCCGTGGCTCACGAGCGCCACCGTCGCGTCCTCGTCGTTGCGTCCGCGGATGTCAGCGACGAGGTTCCGGGCCCGGTTCGTCGGGCCGTCCGTCTCGTTCTCCACGGGACCCGTCCACCAGCCCCTCGACGAGGCGGTCGGGGGGAGTGCGAGGCGGTCGCAGAGCTCGAAGAGCTCGTCGGCGGTCGCCCCCGGGTGCGGGATCCGCTGCTCGTCCTCGTCGAGGTCGAACGGGCCGCCGACCTCGAACAGGTCGGTCCGACCGGTCAGCGGCAGGTCCAGGGCCTCCGCGATGGGGGCGGCCGTCTGTACCGCGCGGGCCATGAGGCTCGTGTAGATGGTGTCGATGTGCCACGGCAGCAGGCTCTCGATGCTCTCGGCGAGCAGCTTGGCCTGCTGGTGGCCGGTCTCGGTCAGCGGCGTGTCCGGATGACGGCCCGCCTCGCTGCCGGTCTGCTCCCACAGGAGGTTGTTCCCTGACTGTCCATGACGGATGACGACGAAACGCACGGAGCCAGTCTGTCAGGTACGCCCGAGAGGGATCGACCGCGTCCGGGTTGCTCAGGACACGCGGTGGATCTTGTGCTGTGCGGCCTGGGCCAGGGGCCGGACGACGATCCTGTCGATGTTCACGTGGTGCGGCCGGCTCGCGACCCAGGCGATCGTCTCGGCGATGTCGTCGGCGACGAGCGGTCCCGGCACGCCGGCGTACACCTTCGCGGCACGTTCGGCATCGCCCCCGAACCGGGTCAGGGAGAACTCCTCCGTCCGGACCATCCCGGGCACGACCTCACAGATCCGTACGGGCTCGCCGACCATCTCCAGGCGCATGGCGCCGGCGATCATGCGCTCGGCGGCCTTGGCGCCGCAGTAGCCCGCGCCGCCCTCGTACGGACCGTCGGCGGCGACGCTCGTCACGAAGACGATCGTTCCCTCCGCGGCGCGCAGGGCGGGCAGGAGCGCCTTGGTCACCCGTACCGTGCCGATGACGTTCTTGTCGTACATCTCGGCCCACGCGTCGATGTCCGCGTCCGCGACCGGCTCCTGCCCGAGCGCGCCACCGGCGTTGTTCACCAGCAGGTCGAGCCGGTCGCCGACCGCCTCGGCGAGCGCGGCCACCTGGGACGCGTCGGTGATGTCGCACGCCACCGCCCGTCCGCCGATCTCGTCGGCGAGGGCCCGGATCCGGTCCGTACGGCGGGCGGCGACCACGACGTCGTAGTCCGCGGCGAGCAGACGGGCAGTGGCGGCGCCGATCCCTGAGGAGGCGCCGGTGACGAGGGCTGTGGGACGGCTCATGAGGCGAATTCTGCCTCACGACGCAGGGCGTGCATCCCGAGCCACGTGGTCCCGGAACGCCCGGAGGAACTCCCGAGTCGTCGGCCGCGGTGCCGCGCTCGGGGAGGATCTCACACCGGAACCTGATCCTGTCAGGCCCGGTGGGTGTCCGCCTCGACCTTCGACTCGTTCGCAGCGTGCTTGTGGCCATCCGCCGACCGCGCGATCCAGTCGGCCGCCTGCACCAGCGCGAGGTGGGTCAGCGCCTGAGGCGTGTTGCCGACGTGATGGTGCGACGACGGGTCGTACTCCTCGGACAGCAGGCCGACGTCGTTGCTGAACCCCACCAGCCGGTCCATCAGCCGGCGGGCGTCGTCGAGACGGCCCGAGCGGGCGTACTGCTCGACCAGCCAGAACGAGCAGGCCAGGAAGGGATGCTCGCCAGGTGGAAGGTGGTCCAGGTCGGGGGAGTGGTCGATCCGGTACCGCAGCACGAGCCCGTCGTGGATGAGATCCTGCTCGATGGCCGCGACGGTGCCGAGCATCCGGGGGTCGTCCGGCTGGCAGAAGCCCACCTGCGCGAGCTGAAGCAGCGAGGCGTCGACGTCGTGCGACCCGTACGCCTGGACGTACGTGTTCCGCTTCTCGTCGAAGCCGTGCTGCTCGACCTCGGCACGGATGTGGTCCCGGAGCCTCTCCCAGCGCTCCACGGGCCCGGGGAGTCCGGACTCGCGCACCCCACGAACCGCACGGTCCAGGGCGGTCCACATCATGACCCTCGAGTGGGTGAACGCCCGCGGCTCGCCACGGATCTCCCAGATGCCGCGGTCGGGGTCGTCCCAGTGCTTCTCGACGAACCTCATGAGCGCACGCTGCAGCGGCCAGGAGAAGGCGTCCTCGTCGACCCCGGCGTCTCGGGCCTCCTGCAGCGCCACCATGACCTCTCCGATGACGTCACCCTGGAACTGGGCGACAGCCGCGTTGCCGACCCGTACGGGGGAGGCGCCCTGGTAGCCGGGCAGCGAGTGCAGCTCCCGCTCAGGGAGGAACCGCTCGCCCGCGACCCCGTACAGGGTCTGGATGTCGTCGGGGTCGCCGGCGAGCGCCCGCAGCAACCAGGCACGCCAGTTCTGCGCCTCGCTGACGTACGAGTGGGCGAGGAACGCGCTGAGGGTCAGCGCGGCGTCTCGAAGCCATACGTAGCGGTAGTCCCAGTTGCGCTGGCCGCCGAACTGCTCGGGCAGGCTGGTGGTCGCCGCCGCGACGATGCCGCCGGTCTCCTCGTCGGTGAGGGCGCGCAGGACGAGCAGGGACCGCATCACCTCCTCGTAGTACGGGCCCTCGTGGCTGTACGTGGACGCCCACTCGCGCCACCAGCCGATCGTCTCCGCGTGCGCTGCCTCGACGTCGATCGGCCGGGGAGGCTTCCTGTGCGACTCGAACCACGTCAGGGTGACGTCGACGCTCCGGCCCTCCGTGAGGACGTACGTCGACCGGTGGTGCCGCTCGCCCGCCTCGATGGACGGGCCCCGGCGAACCAGCGCGTCGGGCCCGGCGACCGCGACGAGCATGTGGTCGTCGCCGTCGTCGACGCGGCGTACCCAGGGCGTGGCTGTGGCGTATCCGAAGCGCATGCGCAGCTCCTCGACGACCTCCACCTCGCCCCGCACGCAGCGCACCCGACGCACGATGTTCGACAGGTGGTCCCCGTGGGGCATGAAGTCGCACACCTCGAGCTCGCCGGTGGGGGTCTTCCAGTGCGTGACGAGCACGAACGTGCCCTCGACGTACTTCCTGGTCGCCGTGGCCTTCCCGTCCGACGGAGCCACTCGCCAGTGGCCGTGCTCCTCGTCGCCGAGGAGGGCGCCGAACACGGACGGCGAGTCGTACCGCGGCAGGCACAGCCAGTCGATGCTGCCGTCCTTGCCGACCAGCGCCCCGGTCCGACAGTCGCTGATGAGGGCGTAGTCCTCGATGGGAAGACTCATGGGGACATCTTGCGCGGCACCTCCAACCCTCGCGAGCGTCCCCCGGCCACCCCCGATAGGCTGCGGCCCATGACCTCCACGCTGATCCTGCTCCGTCACGGCGAGAGCGAATGGAACGCCAAGAACCTGTTCACCGGATGGGTCGACGTCGACATCAACTCCAAGGGCGTCGGCGAGGCGAAGCGCGGCGCCGAGCTCCTCAAGGCGGAGAACCTGCTCCCGGACGTCGTGCACACGTCCGTGCTGCGGCGGGCCATCCACACCGCCTACCTGGCGCTCGACGGCTGCGACCGCCACTGGATCCCCGTGAAGCGGTCGTGGCGCCTCAACGAGCGCCACTACGGCGACCTCCAGGGCAAGAACAAGGCGCAGACCCTCGAGCAGTACGGCGAGGAGCAGTTCATGCTGTGGCGTCGTTCGTACGACACCCCGCCGCCCCCCAT
>JAJZQV010000109.1 GCA_021803025.1 Actinomycetes bacterium
CTCCACATCCAACATGTCCCGCTGCCAACTCGACTCACCCTGCACCACCCCAACAATTCCAGCCCGCCGCCAGACGGCCCCGGCGGCACGCGGATTGTTCAGCAGCGTCCTAGGCACCACACACGTCCTGGCTCGGGGACTTCCCGTCCAGGTCAAGCAAGACGGCCCTCACCGCCTGCGGGCCGAGAAAGTAGGGACTACATGCGCAAGATCCTGGCTGTCGCCGCTGCGGCAGCTCTGGCCCTCTCGCTGTCCGCCTGCGGACGCGACACGGGCACGCCGGCCACCGGCGGGTCCGCTTCGGGCGCCGTCGCGGCCGTGAAGGGCACGATCGGTGTCGCCATGCCGACCAAGACCTCCGAGCGGTGGATCAAGGACGGCGACAACATCAAGAAGCAGCTCGAGGCGGCCGGCTACACGGTCAACCTCCAGTACGCCAACGACGACATCCCGACGCAGGTCACCCAGGTGCAGGACATGGTGACCAAGAAGAACCAGCTCCTCGTCGTGGCCGCGATCGACGGCGTCGCCCTCAAGGGTGCACTCAAGGACGCCAAGGACGCCGGCATCCCGGTCATCGCCTACGACCGCCTGTTGCGCGAGACCGACGCGGTCTCGTACTACACGACGTTCGACAACTTCAAGGTCGGGGTGCAGCAGGGTGAGTCCCTGCTCGCAGGCCTGGCTGCTTCCGGCAAGCCGAAGCCCTGGAACGTCGAGCTGTTCGCGGGTTCTCCCGACGACAACAACGCGACCTTCTTCTTCAACGGCGCGATGAGCGTCCTCAAGCCGAAGATCGACGACGGCACGATCAAGATCGCCTCGGGTGAGACCGACTTCAAGGTCGTCGCCACGCTCCGCTGGGATGCCGCCACCGCCAAGAAGCGTATGGAGAACATCCTCACCAAGTCCTACGCCTCGAGCGACGTCAACGGCGTCCTCGCCCCGTACGACGGCATCTCCCGCGGCATCATCGCCGCCCTCAAAGGCTCGGGCTACGGCTCTGGCGGCAAGGCGCTCCCGGTTGTCACCGGTCAGGACGCCGAGCTCGACAGCGTGAAGTCCATCCTCGCCGGTGAGCAGTACTCCACGATCTTCAAGGACACAGCCGAGCTCGCGAAGGCCACCGTCAAGATGATCCAGGAGATCACGTCCGGCGCGACCGTCACGGTCAACGACACGAAGACGTACGACAACGGCATCAAGGTCGTCCCGACCGAGCTGCTCCAGCCCGTACCCTGCGACAAGTCGAACTGCAAGAAGATCCTTCTTGACGCGAAGTACTACACGGAGAGCCAGCTGGGCTGACACCACCTGGTGTAGGCGTGCGGGGCGGTCCTCCGCCCCGCACGCACTCTCAGACCCACATCGGCCGGAAGGAGCACCATGACAGACACGATCCTCTCCATGCGGGGGATCACGAAGGAGTTCCCAGGGGTGAAGGCCCTGGAGAACGTGACCTTCGAGGTGGACCGCGGCGAGATCCACAGCATCGTCGGCGAGAACGGCGCCGGGAAGTCCACGCTGATGAAGGTGCTGTCCGGCGTCTACCCCTTCGGAACGTACGAAGGCGAGATCCACTACGACGGCCAGCTGGTCAAGTTCCGCAACATCCGCGAGTCGGAGCACGCCGGCATCGCGATCATCCACCAGGAGCTCGCGCTGATCCCCGAGCTCACCATCGTCGAGAACCTCTACCTCGGCAACGAGGTCGCCACCAGGGGAGTCATCAACTGGCTCGAGGCCGGCAAGAAGGCCAAGGAGATCCTCGCGCGCGTGGGGCTCCACGAGGACCCCAATACCCAGATCAAGAACATCGGCATCGGCAAGCAACAGCTCGTGGAGATCGCCAAGGCGCTCTCCAAGAACGTCCGGCTCCTCATCCTCGACGAGCCCACTGCAGCGCTCAACGACGCCGACTCCGCCCACCTGCTCGGAATCCTCCGTGAGCTCAAGACCGAGGGCATCACGAGCATCATGATCAGCCACAAGCTCAACGAGATCGAGGCGATCTCCGACTCGATCACGATCATCCGCGACGGACGCACGATCGAGACGCTCGATGTGACCGCGGGGGGCGTGAACGAGGACCGCATCATCCGGGGCATGGTCGGCCGGGACCTGAACCACCGCTTCCCGGAGCATGAGCCGAAGATCGGCGAGGTCATCCTCGACATCCGCGACTGGACCGTGGCCCATCCCGACGATGCCAACCGCCTGGTTGTCAAGAACGCGTCCGTCCATGTCCGCGCCGGCGAGATCGTCGGGCTCGCGGGCCTCATGGGCGCCGGACGTACGGAGTTCGCACGCAGCGTGTTCGGACAGTCGTACGGCGTGAAGCTGTCCGGCACCGTCAGCATCCACGGGAAGAGCGTGGCTCTGCGTACCGTGCAGCAGGCGATCGACGCCGGCCTCGCCTACGTCACCGAGGACCGCAAGGCCCTCGGCCTCAACCTGCTCGACACGATCAGGGTCTCCACCACCGCAGCGGGCCTCAAGAGGATCTCGCCGAACGGTGTGGTCAACGAGTTCCGCGAGGTGCAGTCGGCCAACGCGTACTTCAAGGCCCTGCGGGTCAAGGCCCCGACGATCGAAGAAGGCGTCGGCAAGCTCTCGGGCGGCAACCAACAGAAGGTCGTCCTCGGCAAGTGGATGTTCACCGAGCCGGAGGTGCTCATCCTCGACGAGCCCACACGAGGCATCGACGTGGGCGCGAAGTACGAGATCTACGAGATCATCAACCAGCTCGCGGACGCCGGGAAGGGCTGCTTCGTCATCTCCTCCGAGCTGCCGGAGCTGCTGGGAATCTGCGACCGCATCTACACCCTCTCGGCAGGCGTCATCACGGCCGATGTGGCCCGGGCCGACGCCGACCAGGAAACCCTCATGCGCTACATGACTCAACGAAAGGCTGACTGACGATGACCACCCAGACGACCACCGCCGTTCCCGCCGCGGCGCCCGAGTCGACGGGATCGCAGATCTCCAGGGCCCTCGGTGGCAACTTCCGTCAGTACGGCATGATGATCGCGCTCGCGGCGCTCATCCTGCTGTTCGAGGTCCTCACCAACGGGCTGTTCCTCCAGCCCCGCAACGTCACGTCGCTCCTGGTGCAGAACGGATACGTGCTCATCCTGGCCATCGGCATGGTGATGGTCATCATCGCGGGCCACATCGACCTGTCGGTCGGCTCGGTCTGTGCGTTCGTCGGAGCGACCGTCGCGATGTCGATGAAGATGTGGCACTTCCCGATGCCGCTGGCGATCCTCTTCGGGATCGCCCTGGGCATCCTCGTGGGCATGTGGCAGGGGTTCTGGGTGGCCTACGTGGGCATCCCCGCGTTCATCGTCACGCTGGCCGGCATGCTGCTGTTCCGCGGGCTCGACCTCATGATCCTCAACGCCGAGTCCATCGTCGTGCCCGAGGACTTCCAGAAGATCGCCAACGGCTACCTGCCTGAGATCGGCGGGCCGGGCATGCCGTACCACCTCATCACGGTGGCCCTCACGGCGATCGCGATCGCCGCCTTCGTCTGGAGCGAGCTGCACACCCGGTCGGACCTCAAGAAGTACGGGATGCCGCAGTCCCCCTTGTGGGCCTCGGTCGCCAAGATCGTCGTCGTCGGCGGCGTCATCGCCCTGTTCGGCATGCTCCTCGCCTCGTACAAGGGCGTCCCCGTGGTCGGTCTGATCCTGTTCGGCCTCGTGCTCATCTACACGTTCGTGACCCAGCGGACCGTTCTCGGCCGTCATATCTATGCCGTGGGCGGCAACGCCAACGCGGCGCGCCTGTCGGGCGTCGACATCCGCCGGGTCTCGTTCTTCGTCATGGTCAACATGGGTCTGCTGGCCGGCATCGCGGGCATGGTGTTCACGGCGTACCTCAACGCGGCGAACCCCAAGGACGGCACGGGCTTCGAGCTCGACGCGATCGCTGCCGTCTTCATCGGTGGCGCAGCGGTGGCGGGCGGTGTCGGCAAGGTCTCGGGGTCCATGATCGGAGGCTTCGTCATGGGCGTGCTGAACCTCGGCCTGGCGAACCTCAGCGTCGACTCGAACTGGATCCAGATCATCAAGGGCCTCGTCCTCCTCTCCGCCGTCGCCTTCGACGTGCTGAGCAAGGTGCGCGGCAAGCCGAGCTTCATCGGGATGATGATGAATGCCTTCACGAAGAATGCGCCGGTCACGGCCGAGCAGTCGCCGGTCCGGGCCAACGAGGCCCCGTCGCAGAGCGCCGTGCAGCACGTGGCGACGAGCTCGCACGACGTGCTCCCTGAAGGCGTCGAGGAGAAGCTCTCCGCGGAGGACGCGCCGCTTCACGGCAGCGAGCGCGAGTAGTCCTCCGAGCTGGTCGGGAGCAGCCGCCTGTGCGACGGTGGCCCGGTCTCCGGGTCACCGTCGCCGGGCTTGCGCTCGGGGCAACCCGCGGGGGAACCGCGCTGTCAGGCGCCTGCGACCACGAGCAGGACCTCGTCGCCGTACGCCTCGAGCTTCTTCGCGCCGACGCCGCTGATCGCGGAGAGCTCGTCCGTGCTCGCCGGTCGTCGTGAGGCGATCGAGACGAGAGTGGCGTCCGGGAAGACCACGTACGCAGGTACGGCCGCGGCCTTGGCCGTCTCCGCACGCCAGGCACGCAGCCGCTCGAAGAGGTCGCGATCCGTCGCGCTGAGCTCCGAAGCCGCCGCCGAACGGGACGCAGCCGCTCCTCGGGCGTCGACCTTCGACGGGCGGCGAGCGCGGGAGACGACGTCCTGGCGGAGCTGGACCGTACGTTCGCCGCGCAGGACCGGCCACGAGTCGTCGGTGACGGTGATCGCGCCGTGGTCGGAGGACACCGCGAGCGCCCCCGCCGCCAGGAGATGCCGGACCACGGCGCGCCACTGCGGCTCGGCCAGCTCCGTGCCGATGCCGAAGGTGCTGAGCTCGTGGTGTGCCCACTGGTCGACCTTGGCGGTGCGGCGTCCGAGCAGGATGTCGATGAGCTGCCCCGCGCCGAAGGACTGGTTGCGCTCCCGTCTCAGCCGCACCACCGTGGACAGGAGCTTCTGCGCGGCGACGGTCCCGTCGTACGCTTCGGGCGGGGTGAGGCACGTGTCGCAGTTGCCGCACGGTCCGGCGGCCTCGCCGAAGTACTCCAGGACGACCTGCCGCCGGCAGGACATCGCCTCGCACAGGCCGAGCATGGCGTCGAGGTGGTGCCCCAGGCGGCGCTTGTGGGCGGCGTCCCCCTCAGAGGTGGCGATGAGCTGCCGCTGCTGGACGACGTCCGCGAGCCCGTACGCCATCCATGCCGTCGCGGGCAGCCCATCGCGGCCGGCTCGTCCGGTCTCCTGGTAGTAGCCCTCGATGCTGCGCGGCAGGTCGAGGTGGGCCACGAACCGCACGTCCGGCTTGTCGATGCCCATCCCGAAGGCGATGGTCGCCACCATGACGACACCGTCCTCGCGCAGGAAGCGGGCCTGGTTCGCTGCCCGAACCTCGGACGGAAGGCCCGCGTGGTACGGGAGCGCCTCGATCCCCTGCCGTACCAGTGCCTCGGCGGTCTTCTCCACCGACGCCCGGGAGAGCCGGTAGACGATGCCGGCATCGCCGGGGTGCTCGGTGCGGATGAGGTCGACCAGCTGGTCGAGGCCCTGAAGCTTGGGGACGATGCGGTAGGTGATGTTGGGCCGGTCGAAGCTCGCGACGTACGTGTGGGCGGCCTCGAGACCGAGCCGCTGGACGATCTCGCTCCTCGTCTCACGGGTCGCGGTCGCGGTGAGTGCCACGCGCGGCACATCGGGCCAGCGTTCGCCGAGCACGGCGAGCCGGAGGTAGTCGGGCCGGAAGTCGTGTCCCCACTGGGAGACGCAGTGGGCCTCGTCGATCGCGAACACGGAGACGTGCAGTCGGTCGAGGAAGTCCTGGGTCCGGGCGAGGCCGACACGCTCCGGAGCGAGGTAGAGCAGGTCGAGCTCCCCGTCCAGGGCCGCCTGCTCCGTACGACGCTGCTCCTCGAGACTCTGCGTGGAGTTGAGGTACCCCGCGCGCACTCCGACCGCGTCGAGGGCTGTCACCTGGTCGTGCATGAGCGCGATGAGCGGGGAGATCACCACGCCGACCCCGGGCCGTACGAGAGCCGGGATCTGGTAGCACAGGGACTTGCCGCCGCCGGTCGGCATGAGCACGAGTGCATCGCCACCCTCGACCACGTGACGGATGACCCGTTCCTGGTCGCCCTTGAAGTCGTCGTACCCGAACGTCTCGCGCAGCACCTCGAGGGGTGTCACGGCTCGGGTCGGCATGACGCACATGGTACGGGCGGGAACCGACAGGACGGGTTGGTGCGCTCAGCCCCCGGCGCGGTCTCCCGCAAATGCGTGTATTCGACGCCCCGGCCTCCGCATCTGCGGCGCCAGTGTCGCCACTGGCCCTTAAGATGAGCGCATGGGACGGATCAGGATCAGCGACGCCGCCGCGCTGGTGAGTGTCAGCGACGACACGGTCCGTCGCTGGGTCGAGCAAGGGCGGCTCACCGCACTGCGGGACGACGCAGGTGCCCAGGTCGTGGACGGCGCGGAGCTGGCCGCCCTGCTGGTCGACTCCGGGAAGGAGCTGGACAGGCTCGACACCGGGCTGGGCCGCCGCAGTGCCAGGAACCACCTCACGGGGATCGTCACGAAGGTGGTCTCGGACACGGTGATGAGCCAGGTCGAGCTGCAGTGCGGGCCGTACCGGGTGGTGTCCCTCGTGTCCACGGAGGCCGTGAGGGAGCTCGGCCTCGCACCGGGGTCTGTAGCCACCGCGATCATCAAGGCCACCAGCGTCTCGGTGGAGGCCGCCCGATGAGGCGTACGAGAGGCCTCGTGGCCGCCGTCGCTCTCACGCTGCTGAGCGCGTGCGCGCCGACGAGCGGCGCCGCGCCGCCCCCTCCCGCCAGGCTGGTGGTGTTCGCTGCCGCGTCGCTGAGCGACGCCTACGGCTCACTGGGTCGGACGTTCGAGGCCGAGCACCCCGGGGTGACGGTGGTCTTCTCCTTCGACGGCTCGTCCACGCTCGTGGACCAGCTGACGTCAGGAGCCCCCGCCGACGTGTTCGCGTCCGCCGACCAGGCGAACATGGACAAGGCCACGGCGGCCAACCTCCTCTCGGGGGCTCCGGCCCTGTTCGCCACGAACACGCTGACGCTCATCGTTCCTGCGGGGAACCCGGCGGGGATCACGGGTCTGGACTCGTCCCTCGCTGGGAAGAAGCTCGTGGTGTGCGCGGACGGCGTCCCGTGCGGATCGGCGACCACGACGCTCGCGAAGCAGCTCGGGGTGACCCTCAAGCCCGTCTCCGAGGAGACGAAGGTGACCGACGTACGGGCCAAGGTCGAGACCGGGCAGGCGGACGCGGGGATCGTGTACGTGACGGACGCGAAGTCATCCGGGAGCAAGGTGGACACGATCCCGATCACGGGGGCCGACACGGTGAGGAACAACTACCTCGTCGGCGTGGTCGCCACGTCGAAGCAGGCGGCGCTGGCGAGTGCGTTCGTCTCCCTGGTCACGGGACCGGAGGGCCGTACGGCGCTCGCCGCCGCGGGGTTCGCCACGCCGTGATCCGCCCTCCCCTGCCACGCTGGCTCGCGCTGCCGGCAGCCTTCGCGGCGATCTTCCTCGCGGTGCCCCTTGTCGCGATGCTCGTCCGGGTGCCGTGGAGCAGGTTCCCGGCCCTGCTCGCGACTTCGTCCTCACTGGACGCGCTCTGGCTGAGCCTCCGTACCTGCGTCGCGAGCACGGCCGTCTGCCTCGTCCTCGGCCTGCCGCTCGCGGTCGTCCTCTCGAGGTCCCATGGGCGGCTGGCCACAGCCGGGCGGCTGCTCGCGTCCCTTCCCATGGTGCTGCCGCCGGTCGTCGCGGGACTCGCCCTCCTCGTCGCGCTGGGCCGGCGAGCCTGGCTGGGGAGCAGGCTGTCCCTCCTGGGCGTCGACCTCGCGTTCACGACCGCTGCGGTGGTCGTGGCGCAGACGTTCGTGGCGATGCCGTACCTGGTGGTCACCGTGGAGGGAGCGCTCCGCTCGGCGCAGGACGACTTCGATGTCGTGGCCGCCACGCTCGGTGCCTCACCCACCACGGTCCTGGGGCGGGTGACGCTTCCCTTGGCCGCGCCCGCCATCGCCTCGGGCACGGCCCTCGCGTTCGCCCGCGCGCTCGGCGAGTTCGGCGCCACGCTCACGTTCGCCGGGTCCCTGCAGGGCACCACGAGAACCCTGCCGCTGGAGGTCTATCTCGTCCGGGAGACCGACACCGACGCGGCGATCGCGCTCTCGGTCGTCCTCGTGGCGATCGCCGTCGTCCTCGTCGCCGTCACCGCAGTCCTCGGCCGGCGGCAGCAGGTACGGCGATGAGTACGGTCCTCGTCGACGCCGCCGTGGCATCCCGTGGCGTCGCGCTCGAGCTCGCCGTGCCGTCTGGCTCGGTCATGGCGGTCGTCGGCCCGAACGGGTCGGGGAAGACGACCCTCCTGCACCTGGTCGCGGGGCTGCTGCGTCCCACCGAAGGGCTCGTGCGCGTCGGTGACCTCGTGCTCTCGGACGCCCGCAGAGTCGCCCCGACGCACCGCCGACGGGTCGCTCTCCTCACCCAGCGGAGCGCGCTGTTCCCCCACCTCAGCGTCCTCGACAACGTGGCGTTCGCCCCGCGTGCCGCCGGAGCGACTCGAGAGGCTGCACGAGAGCGCGCCGTGGCGGAGCTCACCGGGGTCGGCTGCGAGGCGCTCGCCGGGCGAGCGGCCCACGAGCTCTCGGGAGGCCAGGCTCAGCGTGTCGCCATCGCACGTGCCCTTGCGGGCGACCCTCGTGTCGTGCTGCTCGACGAGCCGATGGTCGGCCTCGACATCGGGGCGGCCGCCGAGCTCCGGGGGATCCTTGCGGACCGCCTGCGAGGTCGTACCTCCCTCCTCGTCACCCACGAGGCGCTGGACGTGTGGACGATCGCGGACCGGGTCGCCGTCATCGGCGGCGGGAGGGTCCTCGAGACGGGGCCGGCGGACGATCTCCTCGTCCGGCCCACCAGCCACTTCCTCGCACAGCTGGGCGGGCTCACGCTGCTCGCCGGCGTGGGGCGCGGCGGCGACCTGGAGCTCGCCGACGGCCGCCACGTCCAGGGCCTCAGCGACGAAGCCCAGCCTCTCCACGAAGGCCGGCCCGGGCTGGCCGGCATCCCGCCCGAGGCGGTCTCGCTGCACCTCGAGCCGCCCGGCGGGAGCCCTCGCAACGCGCTCCCGGCGGTGGTGCAGTCTCTCGAGCCGCGTGGCCCTGTCGTGCGCGTCCTGCTCGACGTCGGCGAGCAGCGGCTCGCCGCGGACGTGACGAGCCAGTCCGTAGCAGGGATGGGCCTGGGGCCGGGGTCGGCCGTGTGGGCCGTGGTCAAGGCGGTCCAGGTCCGCCTGTACGGACGTTAGTCTGGGCGGGATGAACAGCTGCGCCGTGATCACGGTCTCCGACCGTTCAGCCGCCGGGCACCGAGAGGACCTGTCGGGACCCGCCATCGTGGAGATGCTGGAGGCAGCCGGGTACGAGGTCGTCGCCACGCTCGTCCCGGACGGCGAGGACTCCGTCGCCGCCGCGCTCGACGCCGCTCTTGCCGGAGGCGCCCGCGTCGTCATCACGACCGGGGGAACCGGCGTGGGTCCACGGGACCGGACGCCCGAGGCGACCCGGGCGGCCCTCGACAGGGAGCTCCCTGGCGTCGCCGAGCTGCTGCGCGCCGAGGGGCGGGCCCACTCGGTCCACGCGGCGCTCACGCGTGGCGTCGTCGGGGTCACGGCGGCTGCGCCAGGGCGGACGGCGGCCCTCATCGTCAACCTTCCCGGCAGCCCGAAGGCCGCACGCGAGGGCATGGAGGTCGTCCTCCCGCTGGTCCCTCACATCCTCGACCAGCTCGACGGGGGCGACCACTGATGCCGGACATCCGTCGTGCCGAGGTCACCGACCAGCCCATCGACCACGAGCTGCTCGTCAGGAGCGTGTCACGTCCCGAGGCGGGCGCGACGAGCCTGTTCCTCGGCACGGTCCGCGACAACGACCCACACGCGGAGGGAGGGGTGGTGGCGCTCGACTACACCTGTCATCCGTCCGCGTACGTGCTCATCGGGGAGATCGCGACTCGCGTCCTCGAACAGGCGGATCCCGACGGGGCGTGTGCCGCGGCGCTCGCCCACCGGGTGGGCCACCTCGTCGTGGGCGACACCGCGTTCGCCGTCGCCGTCTCCTCGGCGCACCGCGCCCTTGCGATGGACGTGTGCGGACGGCTCGTCGAAGAGGTCAAGCGGTCGCTGCCGGTGTGGAAGCAGCAGTTCGAAGCCGATGGCAGCTATCGCTGGTCAGGCCTCTGACCGGCGCCACTCCCCCGAGCGGCCGCCCGACTTCGCGAGCAGTCTCACGTCGGCGATGGCTACGGACTTGTCCACGCCCTTCACCATGTCGACCACCGCGAGGGCTGCGACGGCCACCGCCGTGAGCGCCTCCATCTCCACGCCGGTACGGTCGGCTGTCCGGACTGTGGCGTTGACGAGGACACCGGCATCGACGACCTCCAGGTCGACGACAACACCGTGGACGCCGATGACATGAGCGAGCGGCAGGAGCTCCGGGGTCCGCTTCGCGGCCGCGATACCGGCGATCCGCGCCACCGCAAGCACGTCGCCCTTGGGGATCCGGCCGTCGCGGAGCAGCACGACGACGTGCGGCGGGCACGTCACCATCCCCTGCGCGGTCGCGGTCCGGACGGTCACCGGCTTCTCCGTCACGTCGACCATGCGCGCCTCACCGGCGTCGTCGAGGTGTCCGAAAGGCTGGGTCACTGGTGTCTCCTCGGCGTGAGCGGGATCTCGGCCACGCGGGCCGTCATGGCATCGAGGTACCACACTCTGCCGAACAGCACGTCCCCCGCGCCGCTGATGAGCTTGATCGCCTCGCACGCCATGAGCGCCCCCACCTGGCCGCACAGAGCGCCGAGCACCCCGACCGAGGCGGCCGTGACCCAGGTCGCGGGATCCGGAGGCTCCGGGTACAGGTCACGGAGCGTGAGGCCGCCCACCGCCCCGGCCGCCGGTCGAGGGGTGCTCCAGAAGACGCTCACCTGGGCGCGCGTCACACGGACGGCTCCCCAGACGACCGGGACCCCCAGGTCGGCGCACGTGTCGGCGATGAGGTAGCGCGTCGGGTAGTTGTCCACGGCATCG
>JAJZQV010000110.1 GCA_021803025.1 Actinomycetes bacterium
GCGGGATCTTCGTCAAGCTCATCGGCGACCCCAGGATCATGCGGCTGGCCACGACGTACGGCCTGCCGCACCCGCAGCTCATGAGGCTCGTGCACAAGCTCCTCGCCAACCTCACCGACCACCCGGGCCACGACGCGTACGACCGGATCGTCAACTCGCTCACGAAGCTGGCCCCGTCCGCATGACCCTGGCGCCGGATCGTGGTGAGATGTGTCTGCCTCCCGGTGGACGCCCCGTGTCCGCGGACTGGGGCCGAGTCGCCCTCGGCGCCCGGGACGCGATAGAAAAGGCTGGTCACCCGCTCGCGATCGGAGTACAGAGATGAACGCCTACGTACCGGTCCTGGGACTCATGGCACTCGCCGCGCTGTTCCTGGGTGTCTCCATCTTCGCCAGCGTCCACATCGGGCCTGCGCGGTACAACAAGGCGAAGTACGACACGTACGAGTGCGGCATCGAGCCGACGCCGCAGCCGATCGGCGGTGGCCGCTTCCCGGTGAAGTACTACATCACCGCCATGCTGTTCATCGTCTTCGACATCGAGATCGTCTTCCTCTATCCCTGGGCCGTGGCGTTCAACCAGCTCGGGGTATTCGCCTTCGTCGAGATGCTGCTGTTCGTCGTGACAGTGATCATCGCCTACATCTACGTGGTCCGCCGTGGCGGCCTGACCTGGGAATGAGGTGAGAGTCGCATGGGTATCGAGGACAAGCTCCCGTCCGGTGTCCTGCTGACGACCGTCGAGGGCGTCATCGGGTGGCTCAGGCAGGCGTCGTTCTGGCCCGCCACCATGGGCCTGGCCTGCTGCGCCATCGAGATGATGGCGTTCGGCGCCCCCCGCTTCGACGCGGGCCGTTGGGGCCAGGAGGTCTTCCGGGCCTCGCCGCGCCAGGCCGACCTGCTCATCGTGTCGGGCCGCGTGAGCCAGAAGATGGCCCCGGTCGTGCGCCAGGTGTACGACCAGATGCCGAACCCCAAGTGGGTCATCTCCATGGGTGCCTGCGCGTCGTCCGGCGGCATGTTCAACAACTACGCGATCGTCCAGGGCTGCGACCACATCGTGCCCGTCGACGTGTACCTTCCCGGGTGCCCTCCGCGCCCCGACATGCTCATCGACGCGATGTTCAAGCTCCGCAAGGGCGACGTCATGCACCACCCGATCGGCCCCGACCGCGTCGCCGCCGACGAGGCCGCCGAGCAGGCTGCGCTCATCGCCCCGAGCACGCTCGAGATGAAGGGCCTCATGCGATGACAGATCCGACCGCGGCAGACCTCGCCGAGGTCAGGGCCGCAGCCAGTGCGCCCGCCCGCGAGGTCACGCGCCAGGGCATGTGGGGCCGGGGCCCCGGCGACACGTCCGGCTACGGCGGCGTGGTACGCCGCTTCGAGCGCTTCGCGCCGAGCGACCGTCCGTACGGCTCGTACTTCGACGAGATCGTCGACCGTCTCCGCGGCCTGCTGCCGAGCGTCGACCTCGAGCACGTCGTCGTCGCACACGACGAGCTCACCGTCTTCGTCCCCCGGAACGACCTGCTCGACGTCCTCACCGCGTGCCGCGACGACGCGCTGCTGCGCTTCGAGGTCTGCGTCTCCGTGTCGGGCGTTCACTTCCTGGACATGCCGGATGAGGAGCTGCACGTCGTCTACCACCTGCTCTCGATCACCCACAACCGCCGGCTGAGGCTGCAGGTGACCTGTCCCGACGCCGACCCGCACGTGCCGAGCGCGGTGTCGACCTATCCGATGACCGACTGGCACGAGCGTGAGACGTACGACATGTTCGGCGTGATCTTCGACGGCCACCCGGCGCTCACCCGGATTCTCATGCCCGACGACTGGGACGGGTTCCCGCAGCGCAAGGACTACCCCCTCGGCGGTGTTCCGGTCGAGTACAAGGGCGCGGTCGTACCGCCCCCGGACCAGCGGAGGAGCTACTCATGACGGAGGAGTCTGTCGGCACCGTCTACGTCGCCCAGGGCGGCGACTGGGACGACATCGTGCGTGCCCAGGCCGACCGGGGCGACGAGACCATCGTCATCAACATGGGCCCGCAGCACCCGTCGACCCACGGGGTGCTCCGCCTCATCCTCGAGATGGACGGTGAGACCGTCACGTCCCTGCGTCCCGGCATCGGCTTCCTGCACACGGGCATCGAGAAGAACATGGAGTACCGCACCTTCGCCCAGGGCTCCACGTTCGTCACCCGCATGGACTACGTCGCCCCGATCTTCAACGAGGTCGCGTACTGCCTCGCCGTCGAGAAGCTCCTCGACATGGTGGTGCCTGAGCGCGCCGACGTGCTGCGCGTCCTGTTCATGGAGCTCAACCGGATCGCGAGCCACCTCGTCGCGGTCGGTACGGGCGGCATGGAGATCGGCGCGCTCACGATGATGACGATCGGCTTCCGTGAGCGCGAGATGATCCTCGACTTCTTCGAGGCGGTCTGCGGCACCCGGATGAACCACGCCTACGTCCGGCCGGGCGGCGTCTCGATCGACCTGCCCGACGACGGCCTTCCGCGGCTCAAGGGCGTCATCGACTGGCTGCACAAGCACCTGTGGGAGTACGGGGCGTTCTGCAACGAGAACCCCATCTTCAAGGGCCGCATGCAGGGCGTCGCGACGCTCGACCTCACCCAGTGCATGGTGTACGGGGCCTCCGGCCCGGTCCTCCGCGCCGCGGGCTACCCGTGGGACCTGCGCAAGTCGCAGCCGTACTGCGGGTACGAGACGTACGACTTCGACGTCATCACGTGGGACACCAACGACGCGTACGGGCGGTTCCGGATCCGGCTCGCCGAGATGGCCGAGTCCCTCAAGATCGTCGAGCAGTGCTACGACCGGCTCGCCGCGACGACGGGCCAGCCCGTCATGGTCGAGGACCCGAAGTACGCGTGGCCCGCCCAGCTCACCGTGGACGCCGACGGCCAGGGCAACTCGAACGAGAAGATCAAGCACATCATGGGCGAGTCGATGGAGGCCCTGATCCACCACTTCAAGACGGTGACCGAGGGCTTCCGCGTCCCCGCCGGCCAGGCGTACGTCGCGATCGAGTCGCCCAAGGGCGAGCTGGGCTGCCACGTGGTCTCGGATGGCGGCACGAGGCCGTACCGCGTCCATATGCGCGACCCAGGGTTCAACCATCTTCAGGCCGCGCCGGCGATGTGCGAGGGCGCGATGATCTCCGACGTCGTGGTGGCGGTCGCCAGCCTCGACCCGGTGCTGGGAGGGGTCGACCGATGAGCGGTCAGCCAGTGGGCGCGAGCGCAGCGAGCTCCAGCCACCGCGGCGAGCGGGGCCACGAGTTCGAGAGCTACTTCCCGGAGTCGGGGTCAGTCGACATGTCCGACCCGTCGACGGACATCGACGAGACCACGTACGCCGAGCTCCGGGAGCTGGCGAGCCGGTACCCGCAGCCGCGTTCGGCGCTCCTGCCGATGCTGCACCTGGTCCAGTCGGTGGATGGCCGGGTCTCGCCCAAGGGCATCGAGGCGTGCGCCGAGGTCCTCGGGATCACGACCGCGCAGGTGTCCGGCGTCGCGACGTTCTACACGATGTACAAGCGTCGCCCGGCCGGCACGCACCACGTCGGTGTCTGTACGACCGCGCTGTGCGCCGTCATGGGCGGCGACGTCCTGCTGGAGACCGCCTCGCGGCACCTCGGCATCGGGGTCGACGAGACGACGCCGGACGGCCGGATCTCGCTGGAGCGCATCGAGTGCAACGCCGCCTGCGACTTCGCCCCCGTCATGATGGTCAACTGGGAGTTCATGGACGACATGACACCCGAGAAGGCCGTCGCCCTGCTCGACGACCTGCGGGACGGCAACGAGGTCCGCTCCACGCGAGGTGCGACGCTCACGAGCTGGCGCGAGGCCGAACGCGTCCTCGCCGGCTTCCCCGACGGCCGCGCCGACGAGGGCCCCAGCGCCGGGCCCCAGTCGCTGCTCGGGCTCCAGATAGCGAAGGACAAGGGCTGGGCGGCCCCCGGTGACGAGAAGCCGACTGGTGACGGCGTGGTCGGACGCGTCGCGCACAGGATCGCCGACGCGGTCCGTGAGGTGGCGGGCGTCGGCGGCGACCACGAGGCGCAGCCCGCGTCAGGGAGCTCATCCGACGCGCAGGCCCACGCTCCGGCCACCGCCGAGACGCCGCAGGGCAAGGCTCCGTCGAAGCCTCGGCGCAGGACCACCAAGCCCGGAGAGGGGACTGCGAAGTGACCGACCTGCTCACCCCCGTCCTCACGAAGAACTGGGGAGACGAGAAGTCCTGGACCCTCCGCGCCTACGAGAAGTCGGGCGGCTACGACGCGCTCCGCAAGGCGCTGACGATGACCCCCGACGAGGTGACCGGGGTGGTCAAGGACTCCGGGCTTCGCGGGCGTGGCGGCGCCGGGTTCCCGACCGGCATGAAGTGGAGCTTCGTCCCCAAGGACAACCCGAACCCGAAGTACCTCGTCGTCAACGGCGACGAGTCGGAGCCGGGCACCTGCAAGGACATCCCGCTGATGCTCGCCTCGCCGCACACGCTGGTGGAGGGCGTCATCATCTCGTCGTACGCGATCGGGGTGCACACGGCGTTCATCTACATCCGCGGCGAGGTGCTCCACGTCGTGCGCCGGATGCAGCAGGCGGTGGCCGAGGCGCGTGAGGCCGGCTACCTCGGGACGAACATCCTGGACAGCGGCTTCGACCTCGAGATCGTCGTCCACGCCGGCGCCGGTGCGTACATCTGCGGCGAGGAGACGGCCTTGCTCGACTCCCTCGAGGGACTCCGCGGCCAGCCGAGGCTGCGTCCTCCGTTCCCGGCCGTGGCTGGCCTCTACGCCTCGCCGACCGTCATCAACAACGTCGAGTCGATCGCGTCCGTCCCGAGCATCATCGCCCGCGGCAAGGACTGGTTCGGCTCCATGGGCACCGAGAAGTCGAAGGGCTTCACGATCTACTCGCTGTCCGGCCACGTCGCGAACCCGGGTCAGTTCGAGGCGCCGCTCGGGATCACGCTGCGGGAGCTCCTCGAGCTCGCCGGCGGGGTCCGCGAGGGCCACGAGCTCAAGTTCTTCACGCCGGGCGGGTCCTCCACACCGATCCTCACGGCCGAGCACCTCGACCTGCCCCTCGACTACGAGGGCATGGCGGGAGCCGGGTCGATGCTCGGGACGAAGGCTCTGCAGATCTTCGACGAGACGACCTCCGTCGTCCGGACGACGCTGCGCTGGGTCGAGTTCTACAAGCACGAGTCCTGCGGAAAGTGCACGCCGTGCCGCGAGGGCACGTGGTGGCTCGTCCAGCTGCTGCGCGACTTCGAGGCCGGCACCGCGCGCGAGGGTGACATCGAGACGATGCTCGACCTGTGCGACAACATCGGCGGGCGGTCGTTCTGCGCGCTCGCCGACGGCGCCGTCGCGTGCGTCACGAGCGCGGTGAAGTACTTCCGCAGCGAGTTCGAGGCCGGCTACAGGACGCCTGCCTGGGAGCTCCTGCCGTACGAGCTGAGCGCACGCTTCTCCGTTCCTGCGACCACGGGAGCTCACGTATGACCGTCACAGCCAAGGACCTCAGCGTTGAGCAGGCCGTCGACCAGGTCACCCTGACCATCGACGGGATCGAGGTGAGCGTCCCCAAGGGCACCCTCGTGATCCGTGCCGCCGAGCGGCTCGGGATCGCCATCCCGCGGTTCTGCGACCACCCGCTGCTCGACCCGGTCGGCGCGTGCCGCGAGTGCATGGTCGAGGTGCCCGACATGGGCAACGGCCGCGGCATGCCGAAGCCTCAGGCGTCCTGCACGCTCGAGGCCATGCCGGGCATGAAGATCAGCACCCAGCTGTCCAGCCCCGTCGCCGCGAAGGCGCAGAGCGGGATGCTCGAGTTCCTCCTCATCAACCACCCGCTGGACTGCCCGATCTGCGACAAGGGCGGCGAGTGCCCCCTGCAGAACCAGGCGATGTCGAACGGACGCGGGGAGTCCCGGTACGGCGGCGTGAAGCGCACCTTCCCCAAGCCGGTGCCGATCTCCGCGCAGGTGCTGCTGGACCGTGAGCGCTGCGTCCTGTGCGCCCGCTGCACCCGGTTCTCCGAGCAGATCTCCGGCGACCCGTTCATCGCGCTCGTCGAGCGTGGGGCGCTCCAGCAGGTCGGCGTGTACGCCGAGCAACCGTACGACTCGTACTTCTCTGGCAACGTCATCCAGATCTGCCCCGTCGGCGCGCTCACGAGCTCGGACTACCGCTTCCAGGCGCGTCCGTTCGACCTCGTGTCCACGACGACGTCGTGCGAGCACTGTGCGGCGGGCTGCGAGCTGCGCACCGACCACCGTCACTACCAGGTGAAGCGGCGGATGGCCGGCGAAGCCCCCGAGGTCAACGAGGAGTGGAACTGCGACGTCGGCCGCTTCGCCTTCGTCTCGGGACGGCTCACCGACCGCCTCACGATGCCGCTCCTCCGCGAGGACGGCGTCCTGCGGCCCGCGTCGTGGCCCGAGGCCGTTGACGCGGCGGTCGCGGGCCTCAAGGCAGCCGGCACCGAGGTAGGCGTCCTCACCGGGGGCCGGCTCACCATGGAGGCCGCGTACGCCTACCAGCGCTTCGCCCGTACGGTCCTCGGCACGAACAACATCGACTTCCGTGCCCGTGTCGCCTCCGCCGAGGAGGAGCAGTTCCTCGCCTCCACCGTCGCGGGCGTCCGTCTGGACGACTCGGTGACGTACGGGGACCTGGAACGCGCAGGGAAGGTCGTCCTCGTGGGGCTCGAGCCCGAGGAGGAGTGCCCGATCATCTTCCTGCGCCTGCGCAAGGCGGTCCGCAAGCGCAAGCTCCGTGTCGTCGCCGTCGCACCGCGCCTGAGCAACGGCAACGCGAAGCTGTCGGCGACGCTGGTCCCCACCGCTCCAGCGGGGGAGACGGCAGCGATCGCGGATCTCACGGATGTCGACGCAGGGACGGTCGTGCTCCTCGGCGAGAGGCTCGCGGGCGTGCCTGGCGCGCTGTCCGCGGCCGTCGCCCTCGCCGAGCGCACGGGTGCACGGCTGGCCTGGGTCCCGCGTCGTGCGGGTGAGGTCGGCGCGGTCGAGGCCGGGTGCCTGCCCAGCCTGCTGCCCGGTGGACGGCTCGTCTCCGACGGCGTCGCTCGGGTCGACACCGGCTCCGCGTGGGGCGTCGCGTCGCTGCCGTCCGGACCTGGTCTCGACGTCAACGGCATGCTCGGCGCGGCCTCGGACGAGACGCTCAAGGCCCTCGTCGTGGCCGGCGCGGAGATCGGAGACTTCGCCGACCCGGTCAGTGCCCGGGACGCGTTCGAGCATGTCGGCTTCCTCGTGAGCATCGAGAACCGGCTCTCCGACATCGCGGTACGTGCGGACGTGGTCTTCCCGGCCGCGCTCCTCGAGGAGACGACCGGGACGTTCCTCGACTGGGAACACCGGCCGCGCCCCGTCGCGCGGGTCAACAAGGGGCTCCGCTCCCCGATGACCGACATCCGGATCCTCGCGGCGCTCGCCGACGCGATGGGCTCGGACCTCGGTGTGCGGAACGCCCGCCAGGCAGCGGCGGAGCTCGGCGAGCTCACCGGCTGGGACGGTGCTCGCGCCGAGGCTCCGGCGTTCCCCGGCGCCGACGACTCGATCACGCCCGACGGCCTGCGCCTCGCCACCTGGCGCGAGCTCATCGACGACTCCCGCCGCAACGACGGCGCCGACGATCTCATGGAGACGGCTCCCCCGCCGGTCGCCAGGCTCTCCACCGCCACGGCTGCACGGGCCGGGATCACCGACGGCGAGCCGGTCACGGTCGGTACGGCCCGCGGCCAGCTCACCTACCTCGCGCTCCTCGACGACACGGTCGTCGACGGCGTGGTGTGGATCCCTTCCCGGGCCCCGGGGCGGAACGTCGCGGAGACGCTCGGCGCACGTGCGGGTGACCCGGTGACTGCCAAGGAAGGATTCCAGTCATGACGGTGTTCAGCAGCGACCCGTGGTGGATCGTCCTGATCAAGGTCGTCTTCGTCTTCGTGTTCCTCCTCGCCATCACGATCTTCAACGTGTGGTACGAGCGGCGGCTGGTCGGCAAGATGCAGCAGCGCAAGGGCCCGATCATGAACGGCCCCCTCGGCCTCGGCCAGGCGCTCGCTGACGGCCTCAAGCTGATGTTCAAGGAGGACTTCCGCCCCAGCGGCACCGACAAGTGGGTGTTCACCGTCGCGCCGCTGCTCACCGGCGTGGCCGCCTTCACCGGCTGGTCCGTCATCCCGCTGGCCGGCGAGGTGGAGATGTTCGGTGTCCACACGCGCCTCCAGCTGACCGACATGCCCGTCGCGGTGCTGTTCATCCTGGCTGTCGCGTCCGTCGGCATCTACGGCATCGTGCTCGCGGGCTGGGCCTCCAGCTCGACGTACTCCCTGCTGGGCGGCATCCGCTCCACCGCGCAGATGATCAGCTACGAGATCTCGATGGGCCTCGCGCTCGTCGCGGTGTTCCTCACGGCCGGGTCCATGTCGACGACCGACATCGTGGAGAGCCAGGCCACCACGTTCGGCGGGTTCGTGAGCTTCCTCCACATCCCGCAGTGGTACGTGCTGCTGCTCATCCCCAGCGCGGTCGTCTACTGCATCGCGATGGTCGCCGAGACCAACCGGGCGCCGTTCGACCTCGTCGAGTGCGAGCAGGAGCTCGTCTCCGGCTTCCTCACCGACTACTCCGGGTTCCGGTACGCGATCTACTTCCTCGCCGAGTACATCAACATGGCGACCGTGTCGGCCGTCGCGACGACGTTGTTCTTCGGCGGCTACCGCGCGCCGTGGCCAGTGCCGTGGATCATCCAGCTCAACCCCAGCGCCCTGTCGTGGCTCGACGCGGGCTGGATGGGGCTGGCGTGGTTCACGCTCAAGCTGCTGATCTTCGTCGGCGTGTTCGTCTGGCTCCGCGGCACGCTTCCCCGGTTCCGGTACGACCAGTTCATGGACCTCGGCTGGAAGGTCCTCATCCCGATCTCGGTCACCTGGATCGTCCTCGTCAGCTTCGTCCGGGTCGCGCAGACGCAGAACTGGCTCAACCAGACTGTCCTCCTCACCGCCGTGGGCGTCGTCGTCATCCTCCTCGTCGGGTTCCTCCTGTGGGACTGGCGCCGCGGTGGCGACCAGGAGGAGCTGTCGGAGACGAGCCGCACCCCGTCGTACGAGACGGGCGAGTTCGACCCGTACGCCGGCGGGTACCCCGTACCTCCCATGCCAGGGCAGGTGCTCCCAGAGCTTGTCGGCGTGCTCCGCGCGTCGGCCACGGAGCCGGCTGCGCCGGGCTCCGTACCCGAGCCCGATAAGGAGGACGCCTGATGGGTCTGTTCGACCAGTGGGCCGGCTTCGGCGTGACCTTCATGACGATGTTCCGCCCCACGTTCACCCAGGGCTACCCCGAGGGGTGGGGAAGCAAGAGGGCCAAGGAGAAGGTCACCGCTCCGCGCTTCCACGGCCGTCACCAGCTCAACCGCTGGCCCGACGGCCTCGAGAAGTGCGTGGGCTGTGAGCTGTGCGCCTGGGCGTGCCCCGCGGACGCGATCTACGTCGAGGGCAGCCAGAACACCGAGGAGGACCGCTACTCCCCGGGGGAGCGGTACGGCTCCACGTACCAGATCAACTACCTGCGCTGCATCTTCTGTGGGATGTGCATCGAGGCATGCCCCACGCGTGCGCTCACGATGACGAACGACTTCAAGCTCGCCGACTACTCGCGCGCCAAGCTCATCTTCACCAAGGAGGAGCTGCTGGCGCCGCTGCTGCCGGGCATGGAGCAGCCGCCGCACCCGCGCCGCCTCGGCGACGACGAGGAGGAGTACTTCCTCGGGCTGCCCGCGACCGGCCAGGCGGACCTGCGCACCTGGACGACCCAGAAGGAGGCGACGTCATGACGACGTTGCTCGTACCGCTCGTGACCGGTGAGGCCGTCGCCTACTGGGTCTGCGGGCCGCTCATGGTGATCGCCGCCCTCGCCATGGTCCTGTTCCGCAAGGCGGTGTACTCGGCGCTGGCGCTGGCCGGGGTCATGGTCAACCTCGCAGTCATCTACGCCTCCCTGGACGCGCCGTTCCTGTTCGTCGTACAGATCATCGTCTACACGGGCGCCGTGATGATGCTGTTCCTGTTCGTCGTCATGCTCGTCGGGGTCGACAGCAAGGAGTCGATGGTCGAGAAGATCCAGGGCCACACGGTGGCCTCGGTCCTGGCGGCCGTCGGTGCGTTCGTCCTCCTCGCCGCGTTCGTGGGCAACAGCCTCGTCAACTCGGCGGTAGGTGTCGGCGACGCGAACGCCCAGTACGGCGGCAACGTCCAGGGCCTCGCGGCACTGCTGTTCGGCAAGTACGTGCTCGCGTTCGAGGCGACGTCAGCCCTGCTCATCACGGCGGCCGTCGGCGCCATGGTTCTCGCGTACGCCGAGAGGCTCACGCCCCGGCTCGACCAGAGGGCGCGCGCCAAGGCGCGCATCGCCGAGTACGTGACGAACGGCGTCCACCCCGGCCCGCGACCCAGCTCCGGCGTGTACGCGCGCCACAACGCGATCACGTCTCCGGCGCTCCTGCCGGACGGCACGGTGGCGCAGGACTCGGTCTCCCCGGTGCTCGTCAACCGCATCGGCCTTCCGGATGCCGACGCGCTCGCGGCACCCACGAAGAAGGCCTTCGCCGCCATGGAGGCGGCGCAGGGCGCAGACGAGGAGGACCTGTGAACCCCAACTTCTACGTGGTGCTGGCGGCCGTCCTGTTCACGATCGGGATCGTCGGCTTCCTTGTCCGCAAGAACGCGCTCGTCCTGTTCATGTCCGTCGAGCTCATGTTCAACGCCTGCAACCTGCTCCTCGTGAGCTTCAGCCGCGTGCACGGCAACCTCGACGGACAGGCCGCATCGTTCTTCGTCATGGTGGTCGCCGCCGCTGAGGTCGTCGTCGGGCTGTCCATCATCATCATGATCTACCGCGCGCGGCACTCGGCGAACGTCGACAACGAGAATCTGCTCAGGTACTAGGGGAAACGGTGACTCTGCTCGAAGGTCTGACACCGGTGGCGCCCACCGGCCTCTTCCCGCTCGCCTGGCTGATGATCGCGATCCCGCTGGTCGTGGCGGGACTCCTCCTGC
>JAJZQV010000111.1 GCA_021803025.1 Actinomycetes bacterium
GCGTCCGGCGTCCGGCCGCGGCAGCGAGCGGCGCGAGAGCTTCCGTCCCGACGGCGACCGCCGTGAGGGTGCGGGCCGCGACGAGCACCGCCCCACGAACAGCCGCTCCTTCTCCGGCAGGGACGACCGCGCCGGCTCCTCCGCGCCCCAGAGCCGGGGGCGGTTCGGGGACAGCGCCCGTCCGCCTCGTACCGACGACCGCCAGGGAGGCGCTCGCTACGGCGACCGGCCGGCCCCGCGCGGTGATGACCGGGCACCGTACGGGACCCGCGACAGCTCCGGTGACCGCTCCCGCACGGCCCGTACCGACGACCGCCCCCGCTATGAGGAGCGTCCAGGCCGTTCGAGCTACGGCGACCGTCAGGCACCCTCGGCCTACGGCGATCGTCAGGGCGGATCGGGGTACAGCAACCGTCAGGGCTCCTCGTCCTACGGCGACCGTGAGGGCGGCTCGGGCTACGGCCAGGAGCGGTCGACCGATCGCCGCGGCGGCCGGTGGGAGGACAGGGGCCGCTCGGAGGAGCGCCCCGATCGTGACCGCGCTGAGTCCGGGCGTGCGCGTGAGCTCCCGAACAGCCGCTGGCAGACACGACGCGAGTCGCCTCGTCCGGCATGGTCCGACGACGCCGCCCGCCGCGACCGGGTCGCGACCTCGGGCCGCTGGGCGGACGCGCGAGAAGGTCGTGCGGGCTCCGAGCCGCGACGCCACGACGACCGTCCCCGGATGCACGCCGAGCGGTTCCGCGACGACCGTCCGCGCGTCCGCGACGACCGTCCGCGCGTCCGGGACGACCGTCCGCGCGTCCGGGACGACCGCCCGCGCTTCCGCGACGACGAGCGTCCTCGCTCGCGCGACGACGAGCGTCCTCGCTCGCGCGACGACCGGCCTCGTTCCGACGGGGACCGTCCGCGGACGTGGAACGACGAGCGTCCCGTGCGCGAGGGAAGCCCCGAGCGTCGCTGGGAGGACCGTCGTCCGGGCGCCGACCGCTCCCGTGAGGGCCGGACCTACGACAGGCCCCGCGCGGAGGCTCCGCAGAGCGACCAGATGGAGTGGAGCGCCCCCGAGGTGACGTCCGTCACCGCGACCAGCTCCGGCTTCGCCGACCTCGGCGTCCCGTCCGAGCTCACCGCTGTCCTCGCCGGCCTGGGGATCAGCGAGCCGTTCCCCATCCAGGCGGCGACGATCCCCGACGCGCTGGACGGCAAGGACGTGCTCGGCCGCGGCCGTACCGGCTCCGGCAAGACCCTGGGCTTCGGGCTTCCCATGCTCACCCGCCTCTCGACGAAGCGCGGGATGGGCGTGCGAGGACTCGTGCTCGTTCCCACCCGCGAGCTGGCGATGCAGGTCGCCGACGTCCTCGCGCCCCTGGCCCGGGCGACCGGCCTGGACGTGGCTCTCGTCGCGGGCGGCATGCCGTACGGCCCTCAGCTCCGTGCGTTCGAGCGCGGCGTCGACGTCGTCGTCGCGACGCCGGGCCGGCTCGTGGACCTCCTCGACCAGGGCGCCGCGTCGCTCGGCA
Organism: Actinomycetes bacterium; assembly: GCA_021803025.1. Taxonomy (GTDB): domain Bacteria; phylum Actinomycetota; class Actinomycetes; order Propionibacteriales; family Propionibacteriaceae; genus Fen-668. The sequence goes on from JAJZQV010000111.1 coordinate 1,524, forward strand.
CGGTGGAGGTCACGGTGCTCGACGAGGCCGACCACATGGCCGACCTGGGGTTCTGGCCCGCGGTGACCCGCATCGTCGACGAGACGCCGGCGGAGGGGCAGCGCCTCCTCTTCTCGGCGACGCTCGACGGCGCCGTGGACCGGCTCGTCACGCGCTACATGCACTCGCCGGTGAGCCACGAGGTCGACCCCGGCCAGGCGTCCATCTCCACGATGCGGCACGAGTTCTGGCTCGTGGCACCCCACCACAAGAACGAGCTGTCGAACCTCGTCGCGAGCCGCGGCGGCCGTACGCTCGTCTTCGCCCGGACGCAGCAGGGCGCGGACCGTATCGCGGCCCGCCTGCGCGAGGCGGGGATCCTCGCAGGCGCGCTTCACGGCGGCCTCACCCAGGGCGCCCGGGCCCGCGTGCTCGCGGCGTTCAAGGACGGGCGCCTCCCCGTCCTCGTGGCGACGGACGTCGCCGCGCGGGGCATCCACGTCGACGACGTCTCTCTCGTGCTGCAGGTGGACCCGCCCGCGAACGGCAAGGACTACCTGCACCGCTCCGGCCGTACGGCGCGGGCCGGGGAGGAGGGCCTCGTCGTGAGCCTGCTCCTGCGTCACCAGCGCCGCCAGGTCGCCCAGCTCGCCCAGCAGGCGGGCGTCCACGCGGAGTTCGTCGAGGTGTCGCCGGAGGACCCCCGGGTCCAGGAGATAGCCGGAACCCCGGGCGAGCCCATCTCCGAGGAGTCGTACGCGGCGCTCGTCGCGCCGCCCGTCCTGCAGCGTCGTCCGCGTACCGGACCCCGCTCGCCGCGGCGGGGCGGGTGGCAGCGCAGGCCGTAGCATGTGCGCGTCGTGAGGGAGGTCCGTGTGAAGTCCAGCGTCGTGGTCGTGCCGACAGCCGCGAGCATGCATGCTCTGGGCAGGCGTCTCGCCAGCCTGCTGCGGGCTGGCGACCTCGTGCTCGCCTGCGGTGAGCTGGGCGCGGGAAAGACCGCGCTCACCCAGGGCATCGGTGCCGGGCTCGACGTGGAGGGCGCGGTGATCTCGCCGACGTTCGTCCTGTCGAGGGTCCACCGCTCCCGTACCGGGGGCCCGACTCTCGTCCACGTCGACGCGTACCGGCTCGCGGACCTCGCGGAGGTGGAGGACCTCGACCTCGACGCCTCGCTCGCCGACTCGGTGACCGTGGTCGAGTGGGGCGAGGGGAAGGCGGAGCAGCTGAGCGACGACCGGCTCGACGTCGTCATCCAGCGCTCGAGCGACCCGGACGACGAGACACGTACGGTGACCCTCACCGGCGTCGGCGCCCGCTGGGCTGCCGTGGACCTCGCCGTCGACGCGACTCCGGAGGACATCGATGAGTGAATCCGACAGCGGGCTCTGGCTCGGCATCGACACGTCGACGGGGGTGTCCGTGGCGCTCGCGCGCCCAGGCCGCGTCCTCGCGTCGCGCGCCGTGTCCGCGACGAACGTCCACGCGGAGAGGCTCATGCCGCTCGTGAGCGAGGTCATGGCCGAGTCGGGCCACGCTCTGGCCGACCTGGCCGGCGTCGTCGTCGGGATCGGGCCCGGCCCGTTCACCGGGTTGCGGGTCGGCATCGTGACCGCCCAGACCCTCGCGTACGTCCTCGACGTGCCGGTACGAGGGGTGTGCAGCCTCGACATCGTGGCGCTCAGCGTCGCCGCCACGAAGCCCGGACGAGGCTTCACCGTGGTGAGCGACGCTCGCCGCAAGGAGCTGTACTGGGCGACGTACGACGCGGCGGGCCGGCGCCTCGACGGCCCGAGCGTGACGCTGCCGGGCGACGTACCGACCGGCCTCCTCGTGGGACCCGCCGCAGACCTGTACGACCTGCCGGGCGAGCGGGTCGTCGTGGCGCTCGACCCCGGTGCGGTCGCCGTCGCGCCGGAACGGCTTCCCGACCTCGGCACCGAGCCGCTGTACCTGCGTCGCCCGGACGCGCAGGTCTCGACGGGCGTGAAGACGGTTCTCGCCGGGAGGCGTCCGTGATCGTCTTCCACGCCCAGGAGGGGGACCTCGACGCGATCATGGCGCTCGAGGAGAGCGGCTTCGACCACGCCCGGTGGTCGCGCGAGTCCTGGGGCGCCGAGCTGACCGCTCCGGACCGGCAGGTGCTCGCGTACCGCGACGCCGAGGGTGTGCTTGTGGCGGTCGCCACCATGCAGCTGGTCGACGACTTCGGCGACCTGCTGCGCGTCGTGGTGGCCCCTGAGCGCCGTGGCCAGGGCATCGCACGCAAGCTGCTCCTCGCCAGCATCCTCATGGCACAGGCCTCTGGGGCCGTACGGATCCTGCTCGAGGTCGAGGAGGAGAACGGGCCCGCTCTGAGCGTGTACGGACGGCTGGGCTTCTCTCCGATCGACCGTCGCCGCGACTACTACGGCGCCGGACGGCACGCGATCGTCATGGAGCTCCCGATCGACGCATCCTCGTACTCACCCGGATCCCCCGTGGAGGTGGCATCGTGACCGCACCCCTCGTGCTCGGCATCGAGTCGAGCTGCGACGAGACGGGCGTCGGGCTCGTCCGCGGCACGGAGCTCCTCGCGAACCAGGTCGCGTCCTCGGTGGAGCTGCACGCGCGTTTCGGAGGCGTCGTCCCCGAGGTCGCGTCGCGCGCCCACCTCGAGGCGATGCGGCCCGCTCTCGAACGCGCCTGCGAGGACGCCGAGGTCGACCTCAGCGAGGTCGACGCGATCGCCGTCACCGCCGGTCCCGGCCTCGTCTCGGCGCTCGTCGTCGGCGTCGCCACGGCGAAGGCCCTTGCTGTCGCACTGAACAAGCCGCTGTACGGGGTCAACCACCTCGTCGGCCACGTCGCCGTCGACGTCCTCGACCACGGGCCGCTTCCCAGCCCCGCCATCGCACTTCTCGTGTCCGGCGGCCACACGTCCCTGCTGCGTGTGGACGACATCGCGACCGAGGTGCGCGAGCTCGGCTCGACGATCGACGACGCCGCGGGCGAGGCGTACGACAAGGTGGCGCGGCTGCTCGGCCTGCCCTACCCAGGCGGTCCCGTCATCGACAAGGCGGCGGCGGAGGGCGACCCCCGGGCGATCGCGTTCCCGCGGGGCCTCACGGCGTCCAAGGACCTCGTCAAGCACCGCTTCGACTTCTCGTTCTCCGGCCTCAAGACCGCTGTCGCGCGGTGGGTCGAGACCCGGAGGCGCGACGGGGAGGACGTCCCCGTCGCCGACGTCGCCGCCTCGTTCCAGGAGGCGGTGTGCGACGTCCTCACGGCGAAGGCGGTCGCTGCGTGCGAGGCCGAGGGAGTGGGCGACCTGCTCATCGGCGGCGGCGTGGCGGCCAACTCGCGGCTGCGTGCCCTTCTCGAGGAGCGGACCAGCGCGGCGGGGATCCGCCTGCGTCGTCCCCGGCCGGGCCTGTGCACGGACAACGGCGCCATGATCGCCGTCGTCGGGGGTGCGGCCATGGTCGCCGGGGTGCGCCCCTCGTCGCTGGACATCGGCGTCGACTCGGGCCTGCCCGTCTCGCGCATCGTCGTCTGATGCCGTACGCGCCGGTCCTGGGCACGCTCTGCTACCTCCTCGACGCGGACCGGGTGCTCCTGATCCACCGCGAAGGGCGCCCCGACGACGTCCACCTCGGCAAGTACAACGGCCTGGGCGGCAAGGTGGAACCGGACGAGGACGTCGTCTCGGCGATCGTCCGGGAGGTGCGTGAGGAGTCCGGCCTCCTCATTGAGATGCCCAGGCTGCGCGGCACGGTCTCGTGGCCCGGGTTCGGCGCCGGCGGTGAGGACTGGTTCGGGTTCGTCTTCGTGGCGGACGCCTGGTCGGGGGACCTGCTGTCCGAGAACCCCGAGGGGCGGCTCGAGTGGGTGCCGCTGAGCCGGCTGCTGTCGTTTGACCTCGAGCTGTGGCCGGGGGACCGCTACTTCCTGCCGCTGGTCTTCGACGAGTCCGTCGAGCAGTTCCACGGCGTCATGCCGTACCGGGACGGGGTCCCGCAGAGCTGGGCGGTCTCGGTGACCCCCGCCGGGCGCGCGCCGGGCGGGGCCTGAGTCAGCTCACGCCGTCCGCGGGGGGTGTGACGTCCTCCCGAGTGGGTGCGTCCGGCGTGTCGCGCGTGGCGCGGAGCGGCTGGGTGGCAGACCGGTCCGCGTGCTCCGCCGGGACAGTGGTCTCGGCTCCGGACGATTCGGCTGCGGTGGCATCGGCTGCCGTCTTGCGGTGCAGGTCCTCGAGGGTCTCCTGGCGGACCGCGCCGGCGGTACGACGGGGCAGGCCCAGGCCGAGGCCGAGCACGAGGCCTCCGACCGCGGCGAGACCGGCGCCGATGAGGACCAGGTTCGTCGGGTTCGTCACCGAGGGCTGGCTCTTGTTGGCCATCGCGACCTCGTACAGCACCCTCAGGTCCCACGCGTTCTTGACGAGCAGCGCGGCCGCTCCGGCGACGACGAGGAGCCCGACGACGAGCAGGACGGTCTTCAGCACCTTCATGGTCGCAGCATAGGGCGGAGTCACCGTGCGGGGGAGCCGCTAGGTTGCGAGCATGGAGGAGCTGGACGTCACGGCGTGGCTGGTCTCCAGCGACGCGACGCCCTGGCTGGAGCGGGCTGCGCGCGAGCGAGACCTGGACTCCCTTGCGACGGCCGACCGCTGGCGCCGCGAGCTGCCGCCGGAACACGCCGCCGCCGTGCTGGGGCAGGCCTCGTTGCGCCGGGTCGCCGTGGCCAAGCTGGGCGAGCGGGCAGCGGGGCTCTTCTTCACCCGTGACGGGCTGGAGCAGGCCACGCGGGGACCGGTCGCTCGCTGGCGCGCGACGCGCCTCGTCGGTACCGGGGTCACCGAGGTCTGGGACCTCGGCTGCGGCCTCGGACTCGACGCCCTGGCCATGTCGGAGGCCGGTCTGCGGGTCACGGCCGTCGAGAAGGACCAGGTGACGGCCACGTTCGCAGCGGCGAACCTCGGGCCCGCCACACCAGTCGTCCTGGCCGACGTGGGCGACCTGTACGACGCGGTGCCGGACGGCGCGGGAGTCTTCCTGGACCCTGCCCGCCGTACGGCGCGCGGCCGGTCCTGGGACGTCGCCGACCTGAGCCCTTCGTGGGACGTCGTCTCGCGGTACCTCGACGCGGGCCGCGTGGCGTGCGTCAAGCTCGGCCCGGGGGTTCCGTACCGACTCCTGCCCGACCGCGCCGAGACCGTGTGGGTCTCCGAGCACGGCGACCTGGTGGAGGCGGCGCTATGGACGGGTGCGGGGTCGACCCCGGGGCAGCGCGGTGCCCTGCTGCTTCCCACCGGGGCGAGCCTCGACGCGACCGCCGACGCGCCGCGGGTGGGCCCCGTCCAGGGCTGGCTGTACGAGCCCGATCCGGCCGTCATCCGCTCGGGGAGCCTCGCCGCGCTGGCCGGCCTTCTCGACGCGACGTCCGTCGCGCCTGGTGTCGCCTACCTCACGGCTGAGGAGCACCGCCCGACGCCGTACGCCACCGCCTTCGAGGTGCTCGAGAGCCTCCCGTACCGCGAACGGGACCTTCGCGCTTGGGTGAGGACCGAACGGATCGGGACGTTGGAGATCAAGAAGCGCGGGCTCGACGTCGACCCCGCCGCGCTGAGGCGGCGGCTGGCACCCAAGGGGCCCGCCAGCGCCACGCTCATCCTCACGCCGACACCCACCGGCGCCGTGGCGCTCGTCGTCCGCCGCATGGCGGCCTGAGGGCCGTCAGGGCTCGATGACCGCCCAGCCGTGCGGCTGGAGGCTCGACGAGGCTCGGTCCGACCCCTCGAGCACGGTGCCGGGAGGAAGCGGCCGGAACTGGTCGCACAGGCTGAGCACGACGTCGAGCCGCTCGCCCTCGGCGCCGGTGAGCTCCACGACGACGTACTCGTTCTCGAGCTCGCGCGTCGTCACCACGGCGCTGACGAGCCATCGATGACGCCGCCGCAGGCCGAGGAGCCGCTGGTGGAGGTGGTACACGCTGCCGCCGAACGGCAGCAGGTCGTACGGGTTCTCGGGGAACGGCGGCCGGACGGCGTCGTCGCCGGTCGCGGACTCCGTCTTCACGCCCGTGAACGCCTGCTCGTCGCCGGCGTAGACGCCCGGGATCCCGGGGAGCAGCGCGAGGAGGGCGACCGCATGCTCGAGGTGGCGGGGGTCCGGGATCTGGCTCGCGATCCGGGTCGTGTCGTGGTTGCCCACGAACGTGTACGGCACGAAGTGCTCCACCATCGCCCGGTGGCGGCCGAGGGCGTGCGCGAGCTCCCAGAAGTTCCTCGTGGCGATCGAGCTCCACACCGCCTTCCACAGCTCGTACTGGGTCACGGAGTGCATCCCCGACCGATGGACGAAGTCGGCGTAGTCGCCGTGGATGACCTCGCCCAGCATCCACGTGCCCGGGTGAAGGAACCGGATCGCCTCCGTGATGGGGTGCCAGGCGTCCGCGCCGGGCGCGTATGCGGCGTCGAAGCGCCACGCGTCAGCGCCCATGTCGGTCCAGTACGAGACCACGGAGATGACGTGCCGGATCACAGCCGGCTCAGACAGGTTGAGCTCGACGAGGGCGTCGTGTCCCTCGAAGCTGCGAGGACGCCCGTCGACCCACCGGATCCAGCGCCCGTCACGTGAGTCGGGCCCCCCCTCGAGTGCGCGCTCGACGATCGCGCTCTGGCGCGAGACATGGTTGAAGACCCCGTCGAGGGCGACGCGGATGCCCTTGCTGCGGCACGCCGCGACGAGGTGCGAGAACGTGTCCAGCGTGCCGAGGCGGGGGTCGACCTCATAGTGGTCCAGGGTGTCGTAGCCGTGGGTGGCGGACCGGAAGATGGGCCCGAGCAGCAGACCGTTCGCGCCGAACGACACGGCGTAGTCGAGCCACGACTCGAGATGGGTGAGGCGCGGGACGGGATCGGGTCCGGCGTCGGCCAGCGACCGCTCGGCGCCTGTGAACCCGAGCGGGTAGACATGCCACCAGATCATGTCGCTCGTCCAGGTTGGGGACATCGGGGGGGTCTCCTTCCTCTGGTCCCAGCCTCGCATGTCCCGAGGCCCACGGGCGCTCGATCCCGGAGATGAACGCGCCCCGCCCTTACCCTCTAGCACTCGGCTTGATCGAGTGCTAACGCAGGTATACATTCCTGGTTAGCACTCAACCATCGAGTGTGCCAGCGTTCGGGACGGCTCCGCGACACTCGTCCCGGCACCTTGTACCTCGTGGCCGACCGGCCACCACAGACAGTGAAAGGGGTCTTGACGTGGCAGCCACGATCAAGCCGCTCGAGGACCGCGTCCTCGTCCAGCCGTTGGAGGCCGAGCAGACCACTGCTTCCGGCCTTGTCATCCCGGACACCGCCAAGGAGAAGCCGCAGGAGGGCAAGGTCATCGCGACCGGCCCCGGTCGTACCGACGACAACGGCAAGCGGATTCCGATGGACGTCGCCGAGGGCGACGTCGTGATCTTCTCCAAGTACGGCGGCACCGAGGTCAAGTACGACGGCAACGAGTACCTGCTCCTCAATGCCCGCGACATCCTCGCAGTAGTCACCAAGTAAGGAACCGACACATGCCGAAGATCCTTCAGTTCGACGAGCAGGCGCGGCGCTCCCTCGAGCGCGGTGTCGACATCCTCGCGAACACGGTGAAGGTGACGCTGGGCCCCAAGGGACGCTACGTCGTCCTGGACAAGAAGTGGGGCGCGCCGACCATCACCAACGACGGTGTGACCGTCGCCAAGGAGGTCGAGCTCACCGACCCGTACGAGAACCTCGGCGCCCAGCTCGCCAAGGAGGTCGCTACCAAGACCAACGACGTGGCCGGAGACGGCACGACGACGGCGACGGTGCTGGCCCAGGCGCTCGTGCACGAGGGCCTGCGCGCTGTCGCCTCCGGCGGCAACCCGGTCGGCCTCAAGCGGGGCATCGAGAAGGCCGTGGAGGCTCTCTCGACGGAGCTGCGGTCGCAGGCCCGCGACGTCGACTCGACCGCCGACATGGCGAGCGTCGCCACGATCTCCGCTCGTGACGAGCAGATCGGCGCGCTCATCGCCGAGGCGTTCGACAAGGTGGGCAAGGACGGTGTCATCACCGTCGACGAGTCCAACACGTTCGGCACGGAGCTCGAGTTCACCGAGGGCATGCAGTTCGACAAGGGCTATCTGTCCCCGTACTTCATCACCGACGCCGAGCGCATGGAGACGGTCCTCGACGACCCGTACATCCTCATCAACTCGGGCAAGATCAGCTCGATGAACGACCTCCTCCCGATCCTCGAGAAGGTCATCGCGGCGAACGGCACGCTGTTCATCGTGGCCGAGGACGTCGACGGCGAGGCCATGTCGACCCTCGTGGTCAACAAGATCCGCGGCACGTTCACCTCCTGCGCGGTGAAGGCGCCGGCCTTCGGTGACCGTCGCAAGGCCATGCTCGAGGACATCGCGACCCTCACCGGCGGCACCGTCGTGGCGCCCGAGGTCGGGCTCAAGCTCGACCAGGTGGGTCTCGAGGTGCTCGGCCGGGCGCGTCGCGTCGTCGTCACCAAGGACGACACGACGATCGTCGACGGTGCGGGTGACAAGGCTGCCGTCGAGGCCCGCGTCAACCAGCTCCGTGCGGAGATCGAGCGCACCGACTCCGACTGGGACCGCGAGAAGCTGCAGGAGCGGGTCGCCAAGCTCGCCGGCGGCGTCTGCGTCATCAAGGTCGGTGCGGCCACCGAGGTGGAGCTCAAGGAGAAGAAGCACCGCATCGAGGACGCCGTCTCCGCGACGCGCGCCGCGATCGAGGAGGGCATCGTGGCCGGCGGCGGTTCTGCGCTGGTTCACGCAGCCCGAGTGCTCGAGGGTGGTCTCGGTCTGGTCGGCGACGAGAAGACGGGCGTGGCGATCGTTGCCAAGGCGGTCGTCGAGCCGCTGCGCTGGATCGCCGAGAACGGCGGCGTACCCGGGTACGTCATCGTCAGCAAGGTCGCCGAGATGAAGCCCGGTGAGGGCTACAACGCGGCGACCGGCGAGTACGGCGACCTCATCGCCGCCGGCGTCATCGACCCCGTGAAGGTGACGCGTTCCGCGCTCGCCAACGCGGCATCCATCGCGGCCCTGCTGCTCACCACGGAGACCCTCGTGGTCGAGAAGCCCGCCGAGGAGGACGAGCCGGCGCACGCTCACTGAGCGTCGCACCTACGCAGTACGGTCGCACCTACGCAGTACGAGGGCCCGCTCCGGACACGTCCGGGGCGGGCCTTCGCGCGTCCAGCCCTGGGCTGGGGAGAGTCGGAGTCTTCACGTATCCGGGTGCCGGGCGCGAGGCGGGCACCTGTCGTGACCGGTGACCGGCGGGGGAGCGGGGGAGAGCGAACTTCGCGCGTCCACGTGGTCCCTGCTGAGTGATCGTCGGGAAGGAGCTCGCCGCCGGGCGTGCCCACGCGTTCTCCTTGCCCCGCTCCCTTTCTGCTCGCTCCCCGCGCACTCGGGTTGCCGACCGGGCCCCGCTTTCTCGGTGTACTCGGGTTGCCGACTGGGCCCCGCTTTCTCGGTGTACTCGGGTTGCCGACTGGGCCCCGCTTTCTCGGTGTACTCGGCTTGCCGACTGGGCCCCG
>JAJZQV010000112.1 GCA_021803025.1 Actinomycetes bacterium
GAGGAGGCCGACGGCGACGACGAGCAGGAAGACGAACCAGCCCTTGGTGGCGTCCGACTCGTGCGCGACCTTGATGGACCACAGCGACGAGGGGAACTGGGCGACGATCTGGGTGAAGATCATGACGGACATACCGTTGCCCACGCCGCGGTCGGTGATGAGCTCGCCCATCCACATGATGATGCTCGTGCCCGCGGTCATCGTGAGAATCATGACGACGACGGGGAAGATGTCGCTGCTGTAGACGATCCCCGTGCAGCCCTGGAAGAGCTGGTTGTTCACGGCCAGCGTGGTGAACGCCGTCGCCTGGATGATGGCGAGCACCAGCGTGAGGTACCGCGTGTACTGGGTGATCTTGGCCGTACCGGAGGCCCCCTCCTGCTTCAGCGCCTCGAGCCGCGGGATGACCACGGTGAGGAGCTGCAGGATGATGCTCGCCGTGATGTACGGCATGATGCCGAGCGCGAAGATGGCCAGCTGGAGCAGGGCGCCGCCGCTGAAGAGGTTGACCATCGAGTACAGGCCGGCGTTGTCGCCAGTGGCCGCCTGCGTGCGGCAGACGTTGAGCTGCTGGATGTTGACGTTCGGCACGGGGATGGTCGACCCCAGCCGGAACAGCACGATGATGAGCAGGGTGAACAACAGCTTCTTGCGCAGATCCGGTGTCCGGAACGCGGTGGCGAAGGCCGAGAGCATTCGGGCCCTTTCATCACGTACGAGTCGGTCCCGGCGCGCACGCCGTGACCTGCCGCACGACGGTGCGCCGCGGGCAACCGGGACAGCGTACCAAGCGCACACGGCGCCTGCGGACCCGCTCACACCCTCTGGCGGGCAGTCCGTACCGAACCCGGAGACGACGACGGCAGGCCGGTGAGACACCGACCTGCCGAGGCCATGGGAGTCGTACAGGCTCAGAGCTCGTTGGCCGAGCCGCCTGCCTTCTCGATCTTGTCCTTGGCCGACGCGGAGAACGCGTGGGCGCTGACCTGCAGGGCCACGGAGAGCTCCCCGTTGCCGAGCACCTTGACGAGCTGACCGTCACGGACGGCGCCCTTCTCGACGAGGTCCTCGACGCGGACGTCGCCGCCCTCGGGGAAAAGCTCGGCGAGGCGAGCCACGTTGACGACCTGGTAGCTGACCTTGAACGGGTTCTTGAAGCCCTTGAGCTTCGGGAGCCGCATGTGGATCGGCATCTGGCCGCCCTCGAAGTTCTGCGGAACGGTCTGACGCGCTCCCGAACCCTTCGTACCGCGGCCAGCGGTCTTGCCCTTGGAGCCCTCACCGCGCCCGACACGGGTCTTCGCCGTGTGCGCGCCGGGGGCGGGCCTCAGGTGGTGAACCTTGAGCGCCATGTCAGTCGACCTCCTCGACGGTCACGAGGTGAGCCACGGCCCTGATCATGCCGCGCACCTCGGGACGGTCCTCGTGGACCTTGCTCTGCCCGATCTTCTTGAGACCGAGAGTCCGGAGCGTCTCACGGTGGCTCGGCTTGCCACCGACGCCGGACTTGGTCTGTGTCACCAACAGGTTGGCCATGTCAGTGGGCCCCTTCCGCACGTGCCCTGAGCAGGGCGGCGGGGGTGACGTCCTCCACCGACTTGCCGCGACGACGCGCGACCTGCTCCGGCTCCTCGAGGCTCTGCAGCGCGGCCACCGTGGCGTGGACCACGTTGATCGCGTTGGACGAGCCGAGCGACTTGGCGAGTACGTCATGGACGCCGGCGCACTCGAGGACCGCGCGTGCCGACCCGCCGGCGATGACGCCGGTACCGGGCGATGCGGGGCGGAGCATGACGACACCTGCTGCCTTCTCACCCTGGACGGGGTGGGGGATGGTGCCCAGGATGCGAGGAACACGGAAGAAGTGCTTCTTCGCCTCCTCGACGCCCTTGGCGATGGCCGCGGGCACCTCCTTGGCCTTCCCGTAACCCACACCGACGGTGCCCTCACCGTCGCCCACGACGACGAGCGCCGTGAAGCTGAACCGGCGACCGCCCTGGACGACCTTGGCGACGCGGTTGATGGCGACCACGCGCTCCAGGTACTGGCTCTTCTCGCGCTCAGGCTGCTGGCTGCCCCGACGGTCGTCACGACCGCGGCGCTCACCGCCGCGACGCTGCTGCTGCTCAGTCATAAAGCAAACCTTCCCGTCAGAACCCGAGTCCGGCCTCACGAGCGCCCTCAGCGAGAGCGGCCACGCGGCCCTGGTACTTGTTGCCGGCACGGTCGAACACGACCTTGTCGATACCGGCCTTCTTCGCACGCTCCGCGACCAGCTTGCCGACCTCGCGCGCCTTGGCGGACTTGTCGCCCGTGCCGGACCTCAGCGAGACCTCAAGCGTGGACGCCGAAGCCAGCGTGTGCCCCATGGCGTCGTCGACGACCTGCGCCACCATGTGACGCGAGCTGCGCGTGACCACGAGGCGCGGGCGGTCGGCGGTGCCGACGATGCCCTTGCGGCCGCGCGCCTGGCGCCGGATCTTCGATGCCGTCTTGTCCGCGAGGTGCTTGCGCACTCCCAGGGAGATAGCCATCACTTACCTGCCTTTCCGGCCTTGCTGCGCACACGCTCGCCGCTGTACCGCACACCCTTGCCCTTGTACGGCTCCGGCTTGCGGATCTTGCGGATGTTCGCGGCGACCTCACCGACCTGCTGCTTGTCGATCCCCTGCACGAGGAACCGCGTGTTCGTCTCGACGACGAACGTGATGCCCTCGGGCGCGTTGACGACGACCGGGTGGCTGAAGCCCAGCGCGAACTCGAGCTGGGTCGGGCTCTTCGGCACCACGCGGTAGCCGACGCCGACGATCTCGAGCTTCTTCTCGAAACCTGCGGTGACGCCGGTGACCATGTTGCTGATGAGCGTGCGGGTCAGGCCGTGGAGCGAGCGCGAGACGCGCTCGTCGTCGGGACGGCTGACCTCGATCGAGCCGTCGTCGCCGCGTGCGACCGTGATGGGCGTCGGGACCTTGTGGGTCAACGTGCCCTTGGGGCCCTTGACCGCCACGTCCTGGCCGTCGAGTGTGACCTCGACGCCCTCGGGCACGGGGACGGGGAGCCTACCGATGCGAGACATTCTGCTTTCCTCCCGTCACCACACGAAGGCGATGACTTCGCCGCCGACGCTCTTGTGGTTGGCTTCCTTGTCCGTCAACAGCCCCTGGCTCGTCGAGATGATCGCGACACCCAGGCCACCGAGGACCTTCGGCAGCTGGTTCGACTTCGCGTACACGCGAAGGCCCGGCTTCGAGATCCGGCGGACGCCGGCGATGGAGCGCTCGCGGTTGCGGCCGTACTTCAGCGTCACGGTCAGCGTCTTGCCGACCTCGTCGCCGGTGGGCTCGTGGACGGCATAGTCGGTGATGTAGCCCTCCTGCTTGAGGATCTCGGCGATACGCACCTTGATCTTCGAGGACGGCATGGTCGCCTGGTCGTGGTACGCCTGGTTGGCGTTCCGCAGACGCGTGAGCATGTCTGCGATCGGGTCAGTCATCGTCATGGCGTGGTTAGCCTCTTTCTCGCGGGGGTTTCAGCAGCTCGCTGACCTACCGCGTTGCGGTTCCCCGGACTGTGTCCGGAGGGGTTGGGTCCGACCGCAGGGGTCGGGGGGTCTGGCTCGGTCGGGCCGGCGACAGGCCGGACCGCCCTCACCAGGAGGACTTGGTGATGCCGGGGAGCTCACCGCGATGGGCGAGGACCCGGACGCAGATGCGGCACAGGCCGAACTTGCGGTACACCGACTTGGGCCGGCCGCACCGGGTGCAGCGCGTGTACGCCCGCACCTCGAACTTGGGCTTGCGGGACTGCTTGACCTTGAGGGCTGTCTTCGCCACGGGTGCTCCCTAGCTCACTTCTTCTTCTTGCCGACGGCCGGTCGGCCCTTCTTCTTCGCCTTCGCCGCCACATCGGCGTCGGCCTTGAACGGGAAGCCGAGGTGGCGCAGCAGCGCACGGCTCTCGTCGTCGGTCGCAGCAGTCGTCACGAACGTGATGTCCATGCCGCGCAGCCGGTCGATCCTGTCCTGGTCGATCTCGTGGAACATGACCTGCTCGGTCAGACCGAAGGTGTAGTTGCCCTTGCCGTCGAACTGGCGCGGCGACAGGCCGCGGAAGTCACGGATACGGGGCAGCGCCAGCGTGATCAGCCGGTCGGCGAACTCCCACATGCGGTCGCCCCGGAGGGTGACGTGGCAGCCGATCGGCATGCCCTCGCGCAGCTTGAACTGTGCGATGGACTTGCGGGCCTTGGTGACCTGCGGCTTCTGGCCGGTGATCGCGGTGAGGTCGCGAACCGCGCTGTCGATGATCTTCGAGTCGCGGGCCGCCTCGCCGACGCCCATGTTCACGACGATCTTCACGAGGCCGGGAACCTGCATGGGGTTGCTGTACGAGAACTCGTCCTGCAACGCCTTGACGATCTCGGTGCGGTAGCGCTCCTTGAGCCGCGGCTGGGCCTTGGGGGCCTTCGCTGCCGTGGCGGTGGTCTTCTCCTCGACCGTGGTGCTCATTCGATCCTCTCCCCGGTCTTGCGGGCGACGCGGACCGAACGAGTCTTGGTGTACTCGGTGCCGTCCGGACGCTTGCGCGTGACCTCTTCGCGGACGTAGCCCACGCGGGTGGTCACGTCCTTGTCGTCCTCCTTGACCACGAGCATCACGTTGGAGACGTGGATCGGGGCCTCGGAGGAGATGATGCCGCCCTTGATGACCTGCCCCGACTGGGGCTGGGGCGCCGAGTCGCGCTTGTGACGCTTGACGATGTTCACCCCGGAGACGAGGACGCGCTCGCGCTCGACGTCGACCTTGAGGACCTCGCCGATCTTGCCCTTGTCGCTGCCGGAGATCACGCGGACGCGATCGCCCTTCTTCACGTGCAGGGTCTTCGCCATGTCAGATCACCTCGGGTGCGAGCGAGACGATCCTCATGAACTTCCGCTCGCGAAGCTCACGGGCCACCGGGCCGAAGATGCGGGTGCCACGGGGCTCCCCGTCGTTCTTGAGGATCACGGCGGCGTTCTCGTCGAACTTGATGTACGAGCCGTCGCCGCGCCGGTGCTCCTTGACGGTGCGCACCACCACGGCCTTGACGACGTCGCCCTTCTTCACGTTGCCACCGGGGATCGCGTCCTTGACGGTGGCGACGATGGTGTCACCGATGTGGGCGTAGCGACGCTTCGAGCCACCGAGCACACGGATGCACAAGAGCTCCTTGGCACCCGTGTTGTCGGCGACCTTGAGCCGCGACTCTTGCTGGATCATTTCTTCTCCTGTTGTCCGGTCGGTTCCCCAGAGGGCCTGACGGAACGAGTGGTGGTGTTACTTGGCCTTCTCGATGACCTCGACGAGCCGCCAGCGCTTGGTGGCGGACAGCGGTCGGGTCTCCATGACGCGTACGCGGTCGCCCACGCCTGCCTCGTTGGCCTCGTCATGGACCTTGAGACGCTCGGTGCGCCGCATGACCTTGCCGTACAGCGAGTGCTTGACACGGTCCTCGACGGCCACGACGACGGTCTTGTCCATCTTGTCGGACACGACAAGGCCCTCGCGGACCTTGCGACCCGCGCGAGCGGTGTCTTCAGTGCTCATCGTCAGTTCTTCCCTTCGTCAGGATCAGGAACGATCCCGAGGACCCGCTCCTGGATGACCGTGTAGATCCGCGCGATGTCCTTGCGGACCTCCCGCAGCCGGCCGTGAGACTCGAGCTGACCGGTCTGGTGCTGGAAGCGGAGCGTGAACAGCTCCTCCTTCAGCTCGACGACCTTGGCGTCCAGCTCAGCGCGGCTCAATCCGCGAAGCTCGTCGGCAGTCGTGGCCTTCGCCATCACAGATCACCTGCTTCCCTCTTGATGAAGCGAGCCTTGAACGGCAGCTTGTGGATGGCGAGGCGCATGGCCTCGCGGGCCACGTCCTCCTCGACGCCGGAGAGCTCGAAGAGCACCCGGCCTGGCTTGATGTTGGCGATCCACCACTCGGGCGAGCCCTTGCCGGAACCCATCCGGGTCTCAGCGGGCTTCTTCGTGATGGGACGGTCCGGGTAGACGTTGATCCAGACCTTTCCGCCACGGCGGATGTGACGGGTCATGGCGATACGGGCGGCCTCGATCTGACGGTTCGTCAGGTATGAGGACTCGAGCGCCTGGATGCCGAAGTCGCCGAACGCGAGCTTGGTCGCACCCTTGGCTGCGCCGCCCCGGTCGGGGTGGTGCTGCTTGCGGTGCTTGACGCGACGTGGAATCAACATGTCAGGCTCCTGCGGTTTCCGTGGCCGGCGCCTCGGCGGCGGCGGCATCCTCAGCCCGGCGACGGCCACCGCGCTCCGGACGGCCGCTGCCGCCCTCGCGACCCGGACGACGCGTCGGACGCGTACGACCGGTGGCGGCCTGACGGGCAGCCTTCTGGGCCGCACGCTCGGCGCGGGTACCGGTGACGTCACCCTTGTAGATCCAGACCTTCACGCCGATCCGGCCGAACGTCGTCTTGGCCTCGTAGAAGCCGTAGTCGATGTCGGCGCGCAGCGTGTGAAGCGGGACGCGACCCTCCCGGTAGAACTCCGAGCGGCTCATCTCGGCGCCGCCCAGACGACCGGAGCACATGATCTTGATGCCCTCGGCGCCGGAGCGCATCGCCGTCTGCTGCGCCTTGCGCATCGCCCGGCGGAACGCCACGCGGGCGCTCAGCTGCTCGGCGACACCCTGGGCGACGAGCTGCGCGTCGATCTCGGGGTTCTTGACCTCGAGGATGTTCAGCTGCACCTGCTTGCCCGTGAGCTTCTCGAGCTGCGCACGGACACGCTCCGCCTCGGAGCCGTTGCGGCCGATGACGATGCCGGGGCGCGCGGCGTACAGGTAGATCGTGACCCGCTCGCTGCGGCGCTCGATCTCCACCGAGCTGATGCCGGCGCGCTCGAGTGTCTTGTGCAGGTAGTTGCGGATCTTGACGTCCTCGCCCACGTACGCCGCGTACTGCTTCTCGGCGTACCAGCGCGTCTTGTGGTCGGTCGTGATGCCGAGCCGGAAGCCGTTCGGGTTGACCTTCTGACCCATGCTCAGGCCTCCTTCTTCTCGCTCGTCGAGGCCGTGGCGGCCTTCTCGGTCTTGGCGGCCCTCTTGCCGGCCTTCGCCTTCGGGGCGACGACCTCGGCGCGGGGCTCGACGACGACCGTGATGTGGCTCGCACGCTTGAGGATCCGGCTCGCGGAGCCCTTGGCGCGCGGACGGATCCGGCGCATCGTGGTGCCCTCGTCGACGAACGCCTGCGAGATAAACAGGTTCTCGACCCGCAGGGCCGCCGTGTTCTCCGCGTTCGAGGCCGCCGATGCGACGACCTTGTACACGGGCTCGCTGGCCGCCTGCGGCGCGAACTGCAGCAGCGCGAGGGCGTCGACCACGTCCATGCCGCGGACCATGTCCACGACGCGACGGACCTTCATCGGGGTCATGCGGACGTGACGCGCGATGGCGTACGAGCCGGGCCGCTCCCCGAGCAGAGCCGAGCGACGCGAGGGCCGCTGGGTTGTTTCGCTCATTGTGTGCTTCCTCTTCCCGTTACCGACGCCGCGACTTCTTGTCGTCCTTCACGTGCCCGCGGAACGTGCGCGTGGGGGCGAACTCGCCGAGCTTGTGGCCGATCATCGACTCGGTGACGAACACCGGGATGTGCTTGCGACCGTCGTGCACCGCGATGGTGTGCCCGATCATGTCGGGGCTGATCATCGAACGGCGCGACCAGGTCTTGATCGGGTTCTTGGTGCCCTTCTCGTTCTGAGCCTCGACCTTCTTGGCGAGGTGGTCATCGATGAAGGGGCCCTTCTTCAGGCTGCGTGGCATCTCTCCTGGCTCCGATCAGCGCTTCTTGCCGGACTTGCGGCGACGGATGATGAGGCGGGTCGAGGCCTTGTTGGTGTCGCGCGTGCGACCCTCGGGCTTGCCCCATGGGCTCACCGGGTGACGACCGCCGGACGTCTTGCCCTCGCCACCACCGTGAGGGTGGTCGATCGGGTTCATCGCCACACCGCGGACGGTCGGGCGGACGCCCTTCCACCGCATGCGGCCGGCCTTGCCCCAGTTGATGTTGGACTGCTCGGAGTTGCCGACGGTCCCGATCGTCGCGCGGCACCGCACGTCGACCATGCGCATCTCGCCCGAGGGCATGCGCAGCGTGGCGAAGCGGCCCTCGCGGGCGACGAGCTGGATCGCAGCACCGGCCGAGCGGCCGAGCTTGGCGCCGCCACCGGGACGGAGCTCGACGGCGTGGACCGTGGTGCCGACCGGGATGTTGCGCAGCGGGAGGTTGTTGCCCGGACGGATGTCCGCACTCTCCCCGGCCTCGACGGCCGCACCCTGGGTCAGCCCCAAGGGGGCGATGATGTAGCGCTTCTCGCCGTCCGCATAGTGGAGCAGCGCGATGCGGGCGGTGCGGTTGGGGTCGTACTCGATGTGAGCGACCTTGGCCGGAACCCCGTCCTTGTCGTAGCGCTTGAAGTCCACGAGACGGTACGCCTGCTTGTGGCCGCCGCCGATGTGACGCGTCGTGATCCGGCCCTGGTTGTTGCGGCCGCCCGTCTTCGGCTTCGGCGACAGCAGCGACTTCTCGGGCGTGCTGCGCGTCACCTCGACGAAGTCGGCGACGCTCGAGCCACGGCGACCGGGTGTCGTCGGCTTGAACTTACGAATACCCATGACTTGTGTTCGTCCTTACTCGTCAGGCCTGAGCGAACAGGTCGATACGGTCGCCGTCGGCCACGGTCACGATGGCGCGCTTGGTGTCGGGCCGGCGACCCGTCCCGTACCGCGTCCGACGCTTCTTGCCCGCACGGTTGATCGTGTTGACCCCTGTGACCGAGACCTTGAACACCTTCTCGACCGCGATCTTGATCTCGGTCTTGTTCGCCGAAGGGTCGACGAGGAACGTGTACTTGTTCTGGTCGAGCAGGGCGTAGCTCTTCTCGCTGACCACGGGCGCCAGCAGGACGTCGTGGTAGTCGCGGATCTTCAGTGCGTCGCTCACTTGCCTGCCTCCTCGTCGGTGGCCTTCTTGGACTTCTTGGCCTTCGGCTCGGCGGCCTTCTCGTCGTCGGACGCCTTCTCGTCGTCGGACGCCTTCTCGGCCTTCGGCGCCTTCTCAGCCTTGGCGGGCTTCTCAGCCTTGGCGGGCTTCTCGGCCTTGGCCGGCAGCTCCGCCTCGGCGGTCTCCACAGCCTCGGCCTCCGTGGACGTTGCCACGGCCTTGGTGGACTTGCCACCCTGCGGCCCGTTCACGAACGCGTCGAGAGCCTTGGTGGTGAAGACGACCGACTCGTTGACGAGCACGTCGTACACGTTGAGCTGGTCGACGGCGATCGCGTGGACATCGGCGACGTTGCGCAGGCTCAGCCAGGCGATGTCCTCGTCGCGGTGCAGGACCACGATCGCGGAACGGTAGTCACCGATGGCCGCGAGGGAGGCGAGCGCCGCCTTGGTCGAGGGGAGATCGCCCGGCACGAGGCTGTCGAGGACGAAGAGCTTGCCGTCGCGGACCCGGTCCGAGAGCACCCCGCGCAGCGCGGCGGCGATCATCTTCTTGGGCGTGCGCTGGGCGTACGAACGCGGCTGCGGGCCGTGGACGATGCCACCACCGGTCCACTGCGGGGCGCGGCGCGAACCCTGGCGGGCGCGACCGGTGCCCTTCTGGCGCCACGGCTTGATGCCACCGCCGGAGACCTCGCCCCGGGTCTTGGTGGAGTGCGTGCCCTGGCGGGCCGCGGCCTGCTGGGCGACGACCACCTGGTGGATCAGGGGGACGTTCGCCTGGACGTCGAACAGGTGAGCCGGGAGCTCGGCCGAGGCCTTCGAGCCGGTCCCGAGGACGTCGACCTTCACGGTCTCGCTCATGCGTTGCCACCCTTCTTCGCAGCGGAACGGATGACGACGAGCGAGCCCTTGGGGCCGGGGACGGCACCCTTCACGAGGATCAGCCCGCGCTCGGCGTCGATCGCGTGCACGGTCAGGTTCTGGATCGTCTTCTTCTGGACGCCCATGCGGCCGGCCATCTTGAGGCCGGGGAAGACGCGCGACGGCGTCGACGACTGGCCGATGGATCCGGGAGAGCGGTGCTTGCGGTGGACACCGTGTGCCGCGCCGAGGCCCTTGAAGCCGTGGCGCTTCATGACACCCGAGGTGCCCTTGCCGCGGGTGACGCCCGTCACGTCGACGATGTCGGCGGCGGCGAAGACGTCGCTCGTGACCTCCTGGCCGAGCGTGTACTCGCTGGCGTCGCTCGTGCGGAGCTCGAGCAGGTGGCGGCGCGGCGTGACGCCCGCCTTCTCGAAGTGGCCGGCGTCCGGCTTGTTGACCGAGGTGGCCTTCACCGCGCCGAAGCCCAGCTGTACGGCCGAGTAGCCGTCCTGCTCCGGCGTACGGACCTGCGTGACGACGCAGGGGCCGGCCTGGATCACGGTCACGGGGACGACCCGGTTGTTCTCGTCCCAGACCTGGGTCATGCCGAGCTTGGTGCCCAGCAGCCCCTTCACAGTTCGTTCGTAGGTCATCGTCGGTTGCCTCACGGGAGCTTGATCTCGATGTCGACACCCGCCGGGAGGTCGAGCCGCATGAGCGAGTCGACGGTCTTCGGCGTGGGGTCGAGGATGTCGATCAGCCGCTTGTGCGTGCGCATCTCGAAGTGCTCGCGGCTGTCCTTGTACTTGTGGGGCGAACGGATCACGCAGTACACGTTCTTCTCGGTCGGCAGCGGCACAGGGCCGGCGACCTTGGCGCCCGTGCGGGTCACCGTGTCCACGATCTTGCGCGCCGAGGAGTCGATGACCTCGTGGTCATACGCCCTGAGCCTGATGCGGATCTTCTGTCCCGCCACGGTTCATCCCTCTCGTCGTTCTCCGGCTCCAAGCCGGATCGTCACGGGAGACTCACGGTGAGCTCCCTTGTCGCCCCGACCCACGCGGTCGGGCGTGTCGCGTGCTTTCGACCGCACTGGTCCCCTGCTGATCGCAGTGACCGATGTCCGGCGAAGACCGGCACCCTGGTGGAGAGTCTCCTGGTTCGGTGCCTAGATCG
>JAJZQV010000113.1 GCA_021803025.1 Actinomycetes bacterium
AGTTGACACCCACCTGGAGTGCGAGCGCCACGACAAGGCACAGCGCCGCGACCACGCCGTCGAAGCGCCCGGCGAGGACCGCAGCACCGGACCCGGCGACGACCGGTGAGACGGCAGCGGGGAGCGTACGGGGCCTGGCGCCTGCCAGCCACTGGGCGGGTGTGGCCACTAGGCCTCCCAGTCCGAGACGAGCGTGCGCCTGTCGATCTTGCCGCTGCTGGTCCGGGGGAACGCGTCGACCCGACGCAGGTCCCGCGGCATGGCCTCGCGCTCCACGAGCCCGTCGAGCCGGTCGCGGAGCGCTTCCAGGGTGAGATCGGAGGCGGTCACGGCGACGATCCTCGCACCCCACTCAGGGTCCGGCACACCGATGACAACGACGCGCTCCACGCCGAGCGCCCGGTCGACGGCGCGCTGCAGCTGAGCGAGGTCGACGTTGACGCCGCCCGAGATGACGACGTCGTCGATCCTGCCGCGGATCTCGAGTCGTTCCCCCACCCAGGCGCCCCTGTCCGAGGTGAGGAAGGTCCGGCCGTCCAGCACGTCGGCGGTGGCCTCGGGCTCGAGGCGGTACCCCGAGAACGTCGTCGGCCCGGTCAGCGAGATGCGGCCGTCGTCGTCCAGACCGACGTGGATGCCGTCGAGCGGCACCCCGTCGTACACCACCCCGCCGCACGTCTCCGTCATCCCGTACGTCATCACGACACGGATCCCGAAGTCCTTCGCGCGTTCGAGCTCCGCCCGGTCCGCCGCGGCGCCGCCCAGGAGGATCGTGTAGCGGCGGAGGGCGGTACGCAGGTCGTTCTGCCTCAGCGCGCGGTACAGCTGCGTCGGGACGAGCGACAGGTACGCGGGGACGTCGGGCAGCGTGAGCTCGGTGAGACCGCTGAGGTGGGGGTCCACGACTGTC
Source organism: Actinomycetes bacterium (assembly GCA_021803025.1). Taxonomy (GTDB): domain Bacteria; phylum Actinomycetota; class Actinomycetes; order Propionibacteriales; family Propionibacteriaceae; genus Fen-668. Next base: position 911 of record JAJZQV010000113.1, read on the forward strand.
GCGGGGATGCCCGAGAGGTGGGCGCGCACGTGGACCATCAGCCCGGCCACGTGGTGCGGCGCGAGCGCGCACACCCACGCCCCAGGCCCCCCGAGCCTTGCGTGACCGGCTGTCGCCGCGGCGACGAGGGCCGACCTCGACAGGACCACGGCTCTGGGCGCGCCCGTCGACCCGGAGGTCGGCAGGACCACGGCGGCGTCGGGCTCCTCGATGGGGACGTCGGGCTTGAGGACCGCGATCCAGCGGCTGGCCTCGCCGACACCTTCCGGGACGGGCGCGAAGGCGCCGGACACCCCCTCGAGCACAGCCCTCACCGCGTCGGGAACCTCGGCTGAGGCGGCGAGGCGGAGGTGGGTCACGAGAAGCGATCCTAGGCTCGGCGTGCGTGCTCAGCCGCCTAGACTGATGCTATGGGACGCGTCGTGGTCGCGGTCGTGGTGATCGGACTCGGGGTGTACGCGTTCGTCCAGGCCCTGCAGACCGACGCGACGCAGATCCGCTTCATGCCGCGCTGGCTCTGGGTGGCCGTCATCCTCGCCTTCCCCGTCATCGGCCCCGCCGCATGGATCGTCGCCGGTCGAGAGGGCCGGGCTGCGATCACCGAGGACCGTCGTCCTCTCGGCCCCGATGACGACCCCGACTTCCTCCGCAAGCTCAAGTAGGGACGCCGCTCTCGGCGAGGGCCTCACTGTCCCAGCGCATGAGGAACTCCAACGCCGACAAGCCGTTTCACAGCGGGTTCACTGTTATCGTTAGTTGCACCACCTAACGAATATGCCGACACCCTGAATCGACGCACGTGACCGCCCGTTCCCGCGACACCATCGACCTCATCCCCATCGCCCGCGAGGTGCGACTCGCCGCCCAGTCGCTCGCCCGCCACGTCAAGGACCACACACCGTCCCTGGCCCCCCACCTGTTCACCGTCCTCGCCTGGCTCGAGGAGGGACCGGCGACGGCCGGTGACCTCGCCGGCCGGGAGCGCGTCAGCGCGCCGTCCATGTCGAGGTCGGTCTCCGAGCTCGAGGAGCGCGGGTACGTGTCACGGACCGTCGACCCGTCCGACGCCAGGCAGAAGATCGTCTCCCTGACGGCCTCGGGCCGCCGAGCCCTGTCGAAGGGGCGCAAGGACCGCGACGAGTACGTGGCGGCGCTCCTCGTGAACTGCACGCCTGACGAGCTCGCCGACCTCCAACGCGGCGCCGAGCTGCTGCGCAAGGTGGTCGAGCAGTGAGCCGCACGTTCTCCAGCCTCTCCATTCCCAACTACCGCAGCTTCTTCATGGGCAACTGCGCCTCGAACCTCGGCCTGTGGATGACCCGTACGGCCCAGTCGTGGCTCGTGCTCGAGGTGCTGACCCAGGGCGACGCGACGGCCCTCGGCTGGCTCACGACGATGATGTTCCTGCCGACGCTCCTGCTGACCCCGCTGGCCGGGATCCTGGCGGACAAGTTCCCGAAGCGCACGATCATGCTGCTCGCGCAGGGCCTGCTGTTCGTCGACATCCTGATCCTGTCCACGCTGACGCTCACCCACCACGTCCAGCTGTGGCACGTCTTCGTCCTCGCCCTCCTTGACGGCGTCGCGGGCGCTTTCGACGGCCCGTCCCGGCAGTCGATCGTCACCGAGCTCGTACCGGTGACCGAGGTCTCGAACGCGATCGGCCTCAACAGCACCGCGTGGAACTCGGCGCGCCTCCTCGGCCCGGGGGCCGCGGGCGTGCTCATCGGGCTCATCGGGACCGGCCCGGTCTTTGTCGTCAACGCCTTCACGTACGTGGCGCAGGTCGTGGCGCTGCTCTCGCTCGACCGCACCTCCATGATCCGACCCGCCGTCATCAAGACGGAGAAGGCCAAGTTCCTCCCGGCGGTCCGCTACGTGGCGAGCCGACCGCTGCTGCTCATCCTCTTCGTCATCGCGCTGGCGATGGGCGCCTTCGGGTTCAACCAGTCCGTCACCAACCCGCTCATGACGACGGACGCGTTCGGCAAGGGCGCGACCGAGTTCGGGCTGCTGGGCTCGGTCATGGGGATCGGGTCGCTCGTGGCGGCGCTGCTTGCGGCCCGACGGCCCCGACCCCGGATACGCCACGTCGTCGTCGGTCTCGGCGTGTTCGCCATCGCCATGGCCTTCTCCGCCATGGCGCCGACGTTCCTCATCTTCGCGCTGCTCCAGATACCCATGGGCCTGGCGGGCGTCCAGGTCATGACGACGGCCAACGCGATCGTCCAGGTGAGCGTGTCCGCCCAGCTCCGAGGCCGCGTCATGGCGCTGTGGGTCGCCGTGGTCATGGGCCTCACCCCGATCGTGTCGCCTGTGGTCGGCTGGGTCGGGAGTGCGTACGGCGCCCGTGCCACCGTCTGGTTCAACACCTTCTGGGTGATCGTCGCGTTCGTCGTGTCCTCGGTCTACCTGTACACGCGGGGTGGCATCGAGCTGCACATGAGCCGCCAGCGTCCCTGGGTGGACGTCCAGCCCCGTACAGAGCCGGGCCACGCCGGCTGACGCACCGGTGCCCGTCTCGCACAACCGCCTGACGAGCCCGGACGACCTCGGGCGTCGTACGATGGCCGGGAAGTGCTCCGGGGTCGGTGAAAACCCGAACCGGCGGTGATAGTCCGCGACCCGAACGCCTCAGCCACCCGGCTGCCGGTGCTCGGTTGACCTGGTGGAACTCCAGGACCGACGGTCAAAGTCCGGATGGGAGGATGCACGAGGCGTACTGCCGTGCCGTACGCCCGATGCTTGTCGTCGTCCCCGGGTCACCGTCGACCGGAGAGGGACGCGTGAGGCGCAAGGCGACAGTCGTGCAGCCGCGGGTACGCCGCGTGGCGGCACCCGTGCTGCTCGGGCTCGTCCTGCTCGGGGCGTGGCTGCTGCTGTCGAAGGGCCTGCCGGCGTACGTCCTTCCGAACCCGTCATCGGTCCTCGTGAAGCTGTGGACCGGGCTCTCCACCAAGACGCTGCTGGCGCCCCTCGGCGTCACGCTCGTCGAGGCCGCTGCCGGGTGCCTCACAGGCGCCGCCCTCGCGCTGCCCCTGGCGATCCTGCTGCACCGCTCCCGCTGGGCAGACTCGGCGACCCGTCCGTTCCTCGGCGCGACGCAGGCCATCCCCGCCATCGCACTGGCGCCGCTGCTCGTCCTGTGGGTGGGCTACGGGCTCGTACCGATCGCCCTGCTCTGTGCCCTCATCGTCTTCTTCCCGATCCTCGTCGCCGCCGCGTCCGGGCTTCGGCACCTCGACCACGAGGTCGTCGACGCCGCGCGCATGGATGGTGCCTCGTCCGTACAGAGCCTGCTCCACATCGAGGTGCCCCTCGCACTGCCGTGGATCTACGCCGGTCTCCGGAACGGCTTCACGCTGTCCGTCACCGGCGCGGTCGTCGGGGAGATGGTCATGGGAGGTACGGGCCTGGGCACGGTCCTCGTCGTCCAGCGCGACCAGCTCGACACGGCCGGCATGGTCGCGACCATCGTGCTCCTGGCCCTCGTGGCATCCACCGCCTACCTGACCCTCGTCGCGCTCGAGCGACGTTCAGCCACCGTCTCGTCCCTCGTCCACTCGTCCTGAGGAGGACCCTTGCGTACCCGTCTCATCACCGTCGCCCTCATCCTGCTGACCCTGGTCGGCTGCTCCTCTGTCGCGTCGCCCGGCGCGACGACCAGCGCAGCCGGCTCTCCCACCGCCGCCAGCACGGAACCGGCCGTCATCGGACTCACGTACATCCCGAACGTCCAGTTCAGCCCCTTCTACGTGGCCATGTCGTCGAAGCTCTACTCGACGCCGGTCACGCTGCGGCACCACGGCACGGCCGAGGGCCTCTTCACGGCGATGACGACCGGGACCGAGCAGTTCGTCGTCGCCGGCGGGGACGAGATGCTCCAAGCCCGCGAGCAGGGCGCCGACCTCGTCGCCGTGGCCTCGTACTACCGCTCGTACCCGGTCCGCGTCATCGTGCCGGGCGACTCGACGATCTCCACGATCGCCGACCTCCAGGGCCACACGGTCGGGATCCCCGGCAAGTACGGCGAGTCGTGGTTCGGGTTCCTCATGGCGCTCAAGGACGCCGGCCTGTCCGTGAACGACGTCACGGTCAAGGAGATCGGCTACACGCAGCAGGCCGCCCTGGCGACGAAGAAGGTCGACGCGATCGTCGGGTTCGTGAACTCCGAGCCCGTCCAACTCCAGGCCGCCGGTATCGCCGCGAAGGTCATCGACATCGGCAACGTCCCGCTCGTGAGCATCTGCCTCGTCACCACCCGCGCCTACGCCACCGCTCACCCCGATGTCGTCAAGGCCGTGGTCAAGGGCACGGTGGCCGGCATGCAGAGCGTCGTCTCGAACCAGGACGAGGCGCTCCGGGCGAGCGCTGCGTACGTCCCGGGACTCAGCGACCCCGCCACCGCGAAGGGCGCCAAGGCGGTTCTCGCGGCCACCGCTCCCCTGTTCAAGAACGTGGACGGCACGGTCACCGGCACCCTCGACCCGTCCGCGTGGAACGCGATGTCCTCCGCGATGGTCGGGGCGGGCCTGCTGAAGGCCCCGCAGCCGGCGGCAAGCGCGATGACGGACGACTACGTGTCGTGAGAACAGCCACGCTCCGCCAACGGTTCATGGCTGTCAGCTGTCGGCTGTCGACACAACCGTTACCTGGGTGAGCTCACCGCGCGCAGGCGGGGACGCCGCCCGACCGGGGGCGTTCGGCGCCGACGTCAGCACGCTCACCGCGCGCAGGCGGGGACACCGCGCTCGCAGAGTCAGGCCGTGTGCCCCTTCGCAGGCTCACCCGCGAAGGCGGGGACACCGCGCGCGCAGGGCCACTGACACGGCGCCCGGTGGCTCACCCCCGCGCCGCGGGCGGCCAGGAGTCTCGGCGGGATGCCTCGCGCCATGGCGCTCCGGCGCTGCCCAGTGAGACCTTTCTACGGCGCGATCATGCCGAGAGTCGTGCGTCGCTACCGCCTCCCGTCGAGAGGCCACGACACGCGCGGTCACTTCGGCGTGTCGCCGCACCAAATGACCTCTCGTGCCGAGAGTCGTGCCGTGGCCGGCCTGGGTCATGGCATGGAACTGCCGACGGGATGAGGGCCACGTTGCCAGGAACGCCGCCGTACCCGGCGTCGAGGCACGGTCAAACGCATTAACGGTTGTTATGGCGAGGCAAACAGGGGTCGCCTGGGCCCCAAACCCGATAACGGTTGATATGAGCCGGGTTTCGGCCCTCATAACAACCGTTTCTGCGCGGCCGGCAACGAAGTCTCCTGAATCGCCGCTGTATTCAACCATCAACGCGTTCGAGCGCCCGTCGGCTACGACGCTGTCGCCGCCGGGATGTCAGGATTCGCCCGGCAGCGACACTGCCCCTGAGCCGATTCGGGCACCGGATCGCTATTTCAGGGCCGGCATCGGCGAGATCAGGCATCGTCGGAGCGAATCCGCTCATCAGCGTCCCCTGGGAACATCCTCAACGCAGCGACAGACGGCAGCCTCCCGTTGTAGGGCCGTAACCTCATCTGGTTGCGGACGTTCCCGCAGGAACGTCCTCAACCGCTGCCAGCAGCTCGTTGGCGCCGAGCGGGGGAACCGCGGAGGCATCGGCCGAAGGCGAGCGACGAGCACCGGATCGCTCCCGTCCGGCCGAATGTGCCACCGACAAGCAACGATGTAGTACGCCCACCGGGGCTCGAACCCGGGACCCGCGACTTAAAAGGACGCTGCTCTAACCGACTGAGCTATAGGCGCACAAGCAGTGTAGTCGCCGCACGTCATGGCGATCATCCGCCCGGCGGCGGGACCCGGCGCCACGTGACGCCGCAGGCCCCCGTGGCACGCTGGGGAACATGGAGTGGCGGATCATCGTCGGCGCGGCCGCCCTCGGTGCGCTCGCGCTGATGCTGGCCTTCCTCTCCGACCGCCGCTCACGCCGCCGTCGCGAGCAGGAGAGCCTTCCCCCGGACCGACCCGTCCCCGGGCTCGTGGCTGCCGCCGCGCCGACGTACCTCAGCGCCGAGCAGGCGAACACCCCCCCGCCGGACGCGCCGGACCAGGCGCTGGCAGCCGGGGAACGGGAGACGCTCAGCGCCGCGCGATCGACGCCGCAGCTCGCCTCTGGCTGGGCCGACGCGCGCTTCGTGACCGACCAGGAGTCGGGGTGGGCCGTCCTCCACGACCCGCTCGTCGTGGTCGTCGACGAGGTCGGCTCGGTACGGGAGCTGCTCCCGCTCGTCGAGAAGGCCGCGGCCGCCGACCGGCCGCTCGTCGTCGTCACAGGCGGCATGGACGCCGACACCCTCGACACGCTCGCGGTCAACGTCGTGCAGAGGACGCGCCACGCCCTCGTCGTGAGGCACCCCCCGGAGGACCTGCGGCAGGCGGCTCTCGACCTGGGTGTCGACGTGGTGGACAGGACGTCACTCCAGGCCGGATGGTGCCCGCCCACGTTCTTCTCCCCCGTCATCGTCTGGGTGAGCTCGCAATCCGGAAGCTGGTTCATGCGCTGACGCGCCTCCTCGCTGAATGACACGCCTGTCATTCTCCGTCGAGTCTCGACCTGCCCTCGAGGGGTGACGAAAGGCCTCGCCGGGTCCATCTCGACTCCTTTTGGAGGGCCCGTCGGAAATTACATTGATGTAATTCTCGCGTGCTTTCATGAAGAATTTCTTCATAAGTGGCCGGATACCTGAGAAGCGCCTATGGTCTCGATTCAGTGAGACAGACGAGACACACGTGTCGGATGTGACGCCTGTGACCAATGAGGCGCCAGCTGCCGACCCACGAAGGAGGACTCTCGACGTGATCACTCTCGTGCGCGGCGGACGCGCAGTAGGTGGTGCGGCCGCACTCGCACTGGGGCTGACGGGCATGGGCCTCGTGGTCGGTCCGGCCGCCGTGGCGGACTCCGTGATGACCGCCACGACGACCGTGAACGTACGGGCCGGCGCCAGCACGGGTACCCCGGTCGTCGGCGTCCTCCAGCCCGGGACTTCCGTGACGGCCACCGGTCCGTCCATGAACGGCTGGACGAAGATCACCTTCAACGGCCGTGCCGCGTACGTGTCGACGGCCTACCTCAGGTCCGCCGCGAGCACGACCGCCACGACGTTGTCGTCGTCGACGAGCACGACGGCGACCACGCTCGAGGCCGTGAACGTCCGGACCGGGCCCGATCTCGCGTCAAGCGTCTGGACGGTCTTCCCCAAGGGCAAGACGATCACTGTGACCGGCGTCACCCAGAACGGCTACCACCAGCTCACCGACGGGCACTGGGTGTCGAGCGCCTGGATCACGGTTGTCTCCACGCTCGCCATCCCTGTCGCCACGCCGACCCCGTCCCCGACCGCCGCTCCCACGACGGCGACCCCGACGCCGAGTCCCACGACCGCCGCCAAGGCACCGACGCCGACGGCGCCGGTCGTGCTGCCGCCGGTCACCGGCCAGGTACGGGCGACGGCCGCACTCATGATCCGTACCACCTCCGGCTCCGACTTCGTCAACCTCGGCGACGTCCCCGCGGGCACGATCCTCAACGTCACGGGCGTCGTGACGAACGGCGTGGCGCAGATCGTGTACGAAGGTGCCGTCCGCTGGGTCAACGCGAGGTACATCGTCCCGGTCACCACCGTCGGCCCGGTGTCGAACTCCGCCAGCATCATCGTGAGCTTCGGGCTGTCCCAGGTGGGCAAGGCGTACGTGTGGGGCGGCAACGGCCCGAACGCGTATGACTGCTCGGGCCTCACGGTCGCCGCCTACAAGGCGGCGGGCATCAGCATCCCGCGCACCACGTACTCGCAGTGGACCGTCGGGACGCCGGTGAGCCTCGCCAACCTGCAGCCCGGGGACCTCGTCTTCTACTACTCCGGCATCAGCCACGTCGGCATCTACATCGGCAACGGGCGCATCGTGCACGCGGCGAACCCCACGTCAGGCGTCACAACGGCGTCGGTGACCTCCATGCCGTTCCAGGGCGGGCGCCGGGTCGTCTGAGGCCCTCTCGTGAGAGCCCTCAGCCCCACCCCCACGCGTGAAGCCGTTCGTCGCTGATCCCGAAGTGGTGGGCGATCTCGTGCGCCACCGTCACGGCGACCTCCTCGACCGCCTGCTCGTACGTGTCGCAGAAGGCGAGTGTGGGTTTCCGGAAGACGTAGATGCGGTCGGGCAGTACCCCCGCGTAGTGCGAGTCGCGCTCGGTGAGAGGGATTCCCACGTACAGCCCGAGCAGGTCCGGCTCGTCCTCGGGAGGCTCGTCCTCGATGAGCAGGACGGCGTTGTCGACCATGTCGAGCAGGTCCTGAGGTACGCGTTCCAGCGCGGCGTCGACCAGGGCGTCGAAGGCTTCGTTGTCCAGCTGGAGCGGCACGGCCTCAGGATACCGAGGGACCCGCTCCGGCATGGCGGACGCCGGGTCGCTCCGCACGTACGGCTGGCCTAGACTGGTCCACGGCTCAGGCCACGTCCCCATCGTCTAGCGGCCTAGGACTCCGCCCTTTCAAGGCGGTAGCGCCGGTTCGAATCCGGTTGGGGATGCGAGTCGAGCACCAAGTGGCGGCACCCGCCGTCGGTTGGCTATAGTTCACGAGGCCCGCTTGCCGGGCTGGCCGTCAAGGCCCCGTAGCGCAGCTGGTTAGCGCGCCGCCCTGTCACGGCGGAGGTCGCGGGTTCGAGTCCCGTCGGGGTCGCGCAGTGCATGGCGCGTCACGCAGACGCTCCCCTTGGCCAGGTAGCTCAGCTGGTAGCAGCGTTCGCCTGAAAAGTGAAAGGTCGCCGGTTCGACCCCGGCCCTGGCCACCAGACCCCGCTCCGGCGGGGTTCTCGCGTCTTCGGGTGAGGTCCTCCCATGAAAGCCTCGTCCTGTCGTCTGGCAGGGTGGAACCCGTGCTCGACACGTTCACGAAGCGGACGCCCCCCGGCGCCGCCCTGTATGAGGCGGCCGGACTGAGGTGGCTGGCGGACGTGCCGGACGGCGCACCGGTCGTCCAGGTCGTCGAGGCGACTGAGCGGGAGGTCGTGCTGGAGCGGCTTCGTGCCGCCGCCCCCACCCGCGCCTCGGCCGCCGACTTCGGACGCCGGCTCGCGGCCACGCACGACGCCGGGGCTCCGGCGTTCGGCGCGCCTCCCACCGGGTGGCAGGGTGCGGGCTGGATCGGTGCGGAGCCGATGACGCTCGAGCCCTCGCCGAGGTGGGGACGGTTCTACGCGGATCAGCGGTGCCTTCCGTACGCGCGGAGGGCGTACGACCGCGGTGGACTCGACCGGGACGCCTTGGCGGTCGTCGACAAGGCCTGTACGAGGATCGCGGCCGGCCTGTACGACGACGACGCTCCCCCTGCCCGGATCCACGGCGACCTGTGGTCGGGCAACGTGTTCGTGACGGCAGCGGGGTACGTGCTCATCGACCCCGCCGCGCACGGCGGGCACCGGCTCACCGACCTCGCGATGCTGGCGCTGTTCGGCGCGCCCTTCCTCGACGACGTGTACGACGGGTACGCAAGCGGCTCCGACCGGCTCCCCCGCGAGTGGCGCCGGCTGGTGGGGCTGCACCAGCTGCACCCACTGCTCGTCCACGCGGCCCTCTTCGGCGGCGGGTACGGGGCGCAGGCAGCGGCTGTGACCCGCCGGCTGCTCTGAGGCCACCACCGGCACCGATGGCGGGTGACGGATTCTCTCCCCGAGCGCACAGGTTCTCTCCCCGAGCGCACAGGTTCTCTCCCCGAGCGGGCGTCGGTGTCAGCGGAGGTATGCGCCCTCCCAGCGGCGGATCTCGTCGGCGAAGCGGTCCCTGACCTCTTTCGGGGACAGGACGACGTCGTGAACCGCGTCCTCCAGGCGTACGAGCGTGAGGTGGGGACCGAGGCAGTGAGCCCGCGCGGCCAGCCGGGACACGTCGAGCACCGTGTCGACGCCCAGGAGGTCGTCGGACCAGCGCCGCCGGAAGTCGCTCCTCGTCGACGTGACCATGAGGATCGGACAGTCGATGGCCAACCCGGCCGAGACCTTGTCGCCTGGGTTTTGCACGGGCTGAGCTTCGATTCGCTTGCTGACTTGGGATTTTGCGCTCGTTTTGTGCGGCGTGGCGCGTCGTGAAGGGTGCTACATGCCGGTAGCTTTG
>JAJZQV010000114.1 GCA_021803025.1 Actinomycetes bacterium
TGACGCTCAAGCAGGGGGCGCTGGGCCCCGTGCCCGGCGTCAGCGGCGCCCCATCCGGGGGCCCGCGGATCACCAACGTCCAGATCGAGGACTTCGCCTCGATGTACCTCCCCGTCCCGTACGCGCCGCGCACGCAGAACGCGACGGGCGAGTGGTCGTACGACCCCGCTTCGCTCATGATCATCGCCACGGGGAACAACCGCTCCCGGGCCACGGTGGGCCAGCGCTACACGGTCGAGAGCTGGGACATCGAGCCGAACGGCGCAGCACTCTCCACGGCGAAGGCGGGGGTGCCGGGCGGACAGGCGATGACCCTGGAGATCCCGACGGACACCCCGGCCGACATCGTGCGGCTCGTGAACCAGCTCACGTCGGCCGTCCCCGCTCCCGCCCTCAAGGCGGCGGCCATCCAGGCCTACCTGCGTTCCTCCCAGTTCAGCTACTCCGTGCAGGGTGCGTCAGGGAAGACGTCGTACCAGGCCATCGAGACGTTCCTGTTCCAGACGAAGACCGGCTACTGCGTCCAGTACGCCGCGGCCATGGCCCTCATGGCCCGTATCGCGGGCATCCCCTCGCGCGTGGCCGTCGGCTTCCTGCCCGGCACGCAGTCGGGTGACCGCTGGCTCGTCACCAGCCACGACATGCACGCCTGGCCCGAGCTGTACTTCGAGGGCCAGGGATGGGTCCGCTTCGAGCCGACGCCGTCCGTCGCCGTGCCTCCGCCGTGGACGGTCCTGGCGCCGAACCAGCCGTCCGCAGCGCCGAGCAGCGCCGCGAGGCCGACCGCCTCCAGCTCCGTGCAGCCGACAGCCGAGGCGACGGTGGTGCACCAGTCCCCCGGCGCCGTCGGCGTCACCGCCTCGGACGCGTCGCGGACGCGGACCGTGATCCTGGTCGTGGTCCTCGCCGTCGTGCTCCTGCTCCTGCTCACGCCGACGGTCCTGCGACGCCTCCTGCGCCGCTCCCGGCTCGCGCCGACCGACGACCCGCACGAGTCCATCGCGAACGCCTGGCTCGAGGTGCGCGACACGTGGCTCGACCTGGGGCACAGGTGGCCGAGAGGCACGCCACGCCAGATCGGAGCAGTGGTGGCGGAAGGCCTCCCGCGCAGCATCGCCGAGACGTCCCTGTCCGATGTGGTGAACGCGGTCGAGCAGTCGCGCTACGCGGAGCACCTCGACGACCTCGAGGGCTTGAGGCGCCAGGTCGACGCCGTGCTCTCGGGTCTGCACGCGTCCCGGCCGTGGTACCGACGGCTGGGCCATGTCCTCCTGCCCGCCTCGCTCACGTTCGGCCTTCGCCTGTGGTGGCGACGCGTCACGGCCGCGCGCGCCACCGAGGTGATCGCGGACGAGGCACCTCAGAGCGCAGAGACGGACGATGCGGCGTACAAGCGCCCGGTGGACAGCGGTACGCGCTGAGCGATCAGTGTGCTCAGCCGACGTCGCCACCGGCACGCGCGGAATGCGGGTAAGTACGCTCCGGGCCGGCCGAAGCCGACAGGGGCACACGCCATGAGGGCGCGAGCGAACAGGGCAGGTCAGCCGTTGCCCGCTCGGTCAGTCGGTGCCGTTCTCGTTGCGGCGCCACTGCTCCTCGATGCGGTGCAGGAAGTCCTGCGCGTCGCTTCGTGGCGTCCGGCTCGAGCTGGCCCGGCTCCACGACGCGAGGGCGCTGACCGTGGAGACCAGCATGAGGACGAAGCCGATGACACTCACCACCCAGCTCACACCCATGCCGATGATGAGGATGACGACGCCTGCGATGAAGCCGATCGCGGCGAGAGCGGCCCGGCGACGGTGGACGGAGTTCGGGGTTCTGCCCCTCAGAGTGCTCGCGAGCCTCGGGTCCTCTGCGGTGAGGGCCGCCTCCATCTGAGCGAGCAGTGCCTGCTCCTTTTCCGAAAGGGCCATGGCCACCTCCTCGTCTCTTCTCCCTCAGTCTAGGTCGGGAGCGACAACTCCGAAAGACGCCGGACGCTCCGATCCAGGAGTACCCGAACGTAGTCTGGCCGTAAACCGAGAAGGAGCTGTCCATGAACGAGCGCATGCGCACGCTGCACGAAGCCGGGGTCTCCATCTGGCTGGACGACCTGTCCAGAGAGCGGCTCACGAGCGGCAACCTCGCCGGTCTCATCCGCGACTACTCGGTGGTCGGAGTGACGACGAACCCGACGATCTTCGCCGCCGCCATCGGCCACGGGAACGCCTACGACGAGCAGCTCGCCGAGCTGCGCGGCCAGGGGGTCGGGATCGCTGAGGCGCTCACGCAGCTCACGACGACGGACGTCCGCAACGCGTGCGACCTGTTCGCCGAGACGTACCGTGCGACGGAGGGCAAGGACGGGCGGGTGTCGATCGAGGTCGAGCCGGACATCGCCCACGACACTCCCGCGACGATCAGCCGGGCACGGGAGCTCCGCGACCGGGTGGACCGCGACGAGCTGCTCGTCAAGATCCCCGCGACGAAGGAGGGGCTGCCCGCGATCACGGCGAGCATCGCCGCCGGCATCAGCATCAACGTCACCCTGATCTTCAGCGTCGAGCGGTACCGGGAGGTCGTCGACGCCTACCTGACAGGACTCGAGCAGGCGGCCGCGGCCGGCCGGGACCTCAGCCGGATCCGGTCCGTGGCCTCGCTGTTCGTGTCGCGCGTCGACGTCGAGATCGACAAGAGGCTCGATGCCATCGGCGGCGAGGCGCTGTCGTTGAAGGGCAAGGCCGGGCTCGCGAACGCCCAGCTCACGTACGCGGCGTACGAGGAGCTCTTCGGCAGCGAGCGGTTCGCGGCGCTCAAGGCGAAGGGCGCCCATGAGCAGCGTCCGCTGTGGGCGTCGACGGGGGTCAAGTCCCACGACTACCCGGACACGCTGTACGTGTCGAACCTCGTCGCTCCGAACACTGTCAACACGATGCCGGAGAAGACGCTGCTCGCGTACGCCGACCATGGCGAGATCGGCGAGCCGGTCATCGGGAAGGGCATCGAGGCAGCGGCCACGATGAAGACGCTGGACCTGGCCGGCATCGACCTGTCGGACGTCTTCGTCACGCTCGAGAACGAGGGTGTGGAGAAGTTCGAGAAGTCGTGGAACGAGCTCGTCCAGACGGTCACGAAGGCGTTGGCCTGAGCGCGCGCGTGACCGGAGGATCACGCATCCTTGAGGCCTCCCTGGTCGATCGTCGGTACATGGCGGGTCAGGGTCGCGCGCTGGACTGCCTTCGGCCCGTACCTGCGGATCGCGCGGTCCATCGCCTCCTCCGCCTCACGCCAGCCCCGGTCCGGGGCGTCCAGGGTGAACTGCTGGTAGGCGGCGTCCGCCTCGACCAGGCCCTGCAGGCGCACGCCCACCTTGCGGATGCGGGCCCGCTGCAGCGCGAGGCCGTCGAAGAGCCGGACGACCGCTGCGTGGATCTCGCCGGTCACGTCGGTCGGGCTGGGCAGCGTCACTGACCGGGTGAGGTCCGTGAAGTCGCTCAGCCGCAGGCCCAGCACGACCGTACGGCCCACCATGCCCGCCGCCCTCACCCGTGAGGCTGTACGGTCCGCCATCCGCAGCAGCTCGACCCGTACCCGTGCCGGGTCGTCGGTATCCCGGCCGAACGTCTCCGACGAGCCGATGCTGTGCTCCCGGGTCGTCGCGACGACCCGGCTCGTGTCTCGGCCCCACGCGAGGTCGGCCAGCATCGACCCTTGATGGGGGCCGAACGCACGGACCAGTGTGGTCTTGGGCACGTAGGCGAGGTCGGCCACCGTCCGCAGCCCCAGCTGGTGGAGCCTGCCCGACGTCGCCTCACCCACACCCCACAGCGCCTCGACCGGCAGCGGGTGCAGGAAGGCGATGACGTCGTCCGGCTCGACGACCCGCAGCCCGTCCGGCTTCGCCTGCTTCGAGGCGAGCTTGGCGACGAACTTCGACGGGCCGATCCCCACCGAGCAGCCGATCCGCTGCTCGTCGGCGACGAGCGAGCGGACGTACTCCCCGACCGCGGCCGCGGACCCGAAGCCGTGGATCGCCCCGGTGATGTCGCAGAACGCCTCGTCGATGCTCGTCACCTCGACGTGCGGGGAGACCGACTCGAAGATCGCGACGACCCCGGCGGACACCTCCTGGTAGGTGTCGAAGTCGGGCGGGATCGCGACGAGCTGGGGGCACAGGCGACGGGCGGTGGTCGTCGGCATGCCGCTGGCAACCCCGTACTGGCGCGCCTCGTACGTGGCGGACAGCACCACGCCGCGCGTCGCGCCGCCGACGAACATCGGCACGCCGACGAGCTCCGGGCGGCGGCGGAGCTCGACCGAGGCGTAGAAGCAGTCCATGTCGACGTGCATGACGACACGGCCGGGGGCCTGCGGCCCTTCGTACACGCTCGCGTTGGTGCCCCATCCGAACGGCACGGCCTCACCTCCCGGAGCTGTTCGGGCTGGAGTGCCACAGCTTGCGCGGCGCGTCCGTCGGGGACAGCCCGCTGGGTCTCACGTCCGCGTACGGCGACTGCAGGGCGCCGCTCGCGTGCACCAGCACCCGCCGCTGGCCCATGCCGCCGGCCCGGCCGTGGTGCTGCGTGTCGGCATCGCCGCGGTCCTCGTCGGGCGCCGACGCGGACAGCAGCTCACCGACCAGGCTGTAGCCGGCCGGTACGACCGCCATGAGCTGCTCCACCACAGCCAGCGCCGCGTCCTCGCTGCCGGTACGGTCCAGCTCGGCGTCCCACGCCGCCTGCAGCACCGTGAGGTCCCACGCCGCGGTGGCGCGCAGCGACCGGCCGCGCGGCCCCGTACGTCGCATGACGCCCCTGACGACGAGCAGCCAGGAGGCGAAGACCGTCGCCGCGTACGGGCCCTGGACGTCCTCGAAGAACGTCGCGTCGCTCAGGCCCGTCGTGTCGTCGAGGGTGAGGAAGATGACGCGGCGCCCCGACCGCACGGCCGGCGTCTGCGTCGCCACCTTCACGCCGGCGACGAGCACCTCCGCGGAGCTGCGGACGCTCAGCAGGTCTGCTGCGGGCGTGACGCCGAGCGCGGCGAACAGCCGGCGATACCGCGCCACGACGTGGTCGGAGACGTCGATGCCGAGGATGCCGAGCTCGGCGGTGACACGCTCCGCGTCGGTCATCTCGGGCAGGCCCGAGGCCGGGACGTCGACGGCTCCGGCGGTGAAGTCGAGCGGCTGCTGCACCTCGGGGGTGCCGGCGGGTGCGGCCGCCTGGGACTGCAGCTTCGCCCGGTCACGCGGGTCGTCGGAGACCAGCCGCGGCATCCGGGCCGCGGCCCGTACCCCCCGAGCCCTCGTCGCTCGCGCGTCGACCCGGGCCATCCGCCCGAGGTCGGCCAGCGACAGCAGCAGGTCGCGCCGCGTGACACGGCCGCGGTCGCCGACGGGCAGCGACCGCCCGATCCCGTACACCCGGTCGAACCCGCCGGCGAGGATGAGCCGCTCGACGACCGGCTGCGACACCCCGGCGCGGTTCCAGAAGTCGGTGAGCGAGCTGTACGGACGGCCGGCGACGATCCGGGAGACCTCCGCGTCCGAGATCCCGGCGACGTCGGCCAGCGACATCCAGATCCCCCAGGGCCTGCCGTCGGGGAGTCCGGCGCCCGGCCCGAGCCGGGCCTCCATCCCCCGCATGTCCGCCAGCGGCGGCGCCTCGCGGCGACGCCCCGGTGGGCTCGCGGGAGCGGCGACCTCGACGAGGGCGTCCCCCTCCCCCAGCCGCTCCACCCGGTAGCCGCTCTCGCTGGCATTGACGTCGAGGCCGAGGATCGCGACGCCGAGCCGGCGTGCCTCGTCGAGCAGGAGCCGCTTCGGGTACATGCCGGGGTCGTGGGTGAGCACCCCGGCGAGGAAGTGCGCCGGGTAGTGGGCCTTGAGCCAGGCCGACTGGTACGTGGGAAGCGCGAACGCGGCCGCGTGCGCCTTGCAGAAGCCGAACGACGCGAACGAGGTGAGGATCTCCCACAGCCGCTCGACGAGCTCCGGGGAGTAGCCGCGTCGCAGCGCCTGCGGTACGAACCAGCGCCGTACGGTCTCCTGTCCCTCCTGGTCCCCCAGCGCGCGCCGGGCCTCGTCGCCCTGTGCGAGGCTGCAGCCGGTCGCCACGGCGATGAGCTTGATGATCTGCTCGTGGAACACGACGACGCCGCACGTCTCGGCGAGCACCGGCTCGATGTCCGGGTGCGGGTACGTCGGGTCCTTCCAGCCCTGCCTCGCGTCGAGGAACGGGGTGATCATGTCCGACTTCACCGGGCCGGGCCGGAACAGCGAGATGTCGATGATGATGTCGTCGAACGTCTCCGGCGAGAACTTCGCGACGAGCTCGCGCTGTCCCGGCGACTCGATCTGGAAGCAGCCGAGCGTCGCGGCGTGAGAGATCATGTCGTACGTGGCGGGGTCGTCGAACGGGGCCAGCGCGTCGAGGTCCACCCGCACCGACTCCGTACGCTCGATCTGCTCCAGGGCGTGCGCGAACGACGACTGCATCCGGATCCCCAGCACGTCGAGCTTGAGCAGCCCGATGTCCTCGACGTCGTCCTTGTCGAACTGGCTCATCGGGTAGCCGCCGAAGCTCGCCTCGACCGGCGTCCGGTCGAGCAGCGTCGCGTCGCTGAGCAGCACCCCGCACGGGTGGAGCGCCACGTGGCGCGGCAGCCCGTCGAGCGACTCGACGAGGTCGAACAGCACGTTCAGCCGCTGCTCGCCGAGCCCGGCGGCGCGCAGCTCCGGCAGGTCCCGCAGCGCCGCACGGGCGTCACGGGCCCGGATGTGCGGGAACGTCTTCGCGATCGCGTCGACCTCGCCCGGCGGCAGCGACAGCGCCGCGCCCACGTCGCGTACCGCGTGGCGCACCCGGTACGTGTCGAGCATCGCCACGCACGCCACCCGCTCGCCGCCGAACGTGGCGAGGATCGCGTCGTACACCTCGGTGCGGCGGGCTGACTCGACGTCGAGGTCGATGTCGGGCAGCGCCTGGCGCAGCGGCGACAGGAACCGCTCGAGGATGAGGTTGTAGCGGATCGGGTCGACGCCGGAGATGCCCAGCAGGTAGTTGACGAGGCTCCCGGCGCCGGACCCCCGCGCGGCGCAGCGGATGTGGAGCCCGCGGACGATGCCCACGACGTCGGCGACGGTGAGGAAGTACGAGGCGAAGCCGAGGTGCTCGATGACCGCGAGCTCCTCGTCGAGGCGGCGGGCGACCGTGTCGTCGGCCCCCGGGTAGCGCTCGCCCATCCCGGACTCGCAGCGCTGCCGCAGCGCGCGGATCGCCTCGACCTGGCCGCCGGCGACCCCCAGCACGTCGAGCTCGGGCAGGTGGATCTCGCCGAGGCCGATGTCTGCGCGCGGGTCGAGCGCGCACTCCAGCCCCAGGTCGCGGGTCTGCCCGAGCAGCCGGTCGGCGCCCCCTGCGCCGCGGCCCGCCCGGGCGGCGACGCGCTCGGCCACCTCGGCCATGGCCTCGGTGCCCTTGAGGTAGCCCTCGGCGTTGCGGCGGTCGACGTTGCGCGCGTCGAGCGGTACGAGGCGGCGCGCGGCGTCGAGCACGTCGGTCGTCATCGCCTGGCGCCGCTCGGCCATGCGGACCGCGTTGGTGAGCACGACCGGTACGCGCGCCTCGTCGGCAAGAGCCACGAGGCGTGCCGCCTGGAGCTCGGAGCCGACCCCGTCCGGCACGTCGTGGCAGGTCGGCGCGACGACGAGCGCGTCCCGCGGAAGCAGCCCTCGCCACCGGGCCAGCTCCGCGGTGGCATCGTCCACGCGACCCCGCGCAGCGGCGAGGCCGAGCGCCGAGTCGGCACCGAGCTGGACGACGAGGTCGCCGGCCGCGGCCGCCTGCGCGACCTGGTCGACGGTCGCGAGCGGCGTGCCGCGCTCGCCGGTGAGGTGTACCGCCGAGACCAGCCGGCACAGTGCGGCCCACCCCGCCTTCGACCGTGCCGTCACGACGACACGGGGATGGCGCGCGTCGCGGAGCTGCCCGCCACGTACGGGGGTGCGCGCGCGACGGGGGCCGGGGGCCACGTCGGCCGGCACGGCGAGGTCGACGCCGAGCACCGGGGCGATGCCCGCGGCGAGGCATGCCTTCGCGAACCGGACAGCCCCGTACAGGCCGTCCCTGTCGGTGAGGCCGAGAGTGTCGAAGCCGAGCTGAGCGGCGCGGGCGACGAGCGCGGACGGGTGCGACGCCCCGTACTGCAGCGAGTAGCCCGACGCCACCCTGAGGTGGACGAAGGGGTTCATGTGCCGGCCCGCTCCCCCGGAGGACGTCGGCGCCACGCTGCGTTGAGGCGGCGCGCGACGAGGTCGTGGAAGTCCTGCGCGTCCCGCAGCAGGTCGTCGGCCTCGCGCTCGCTCACCAGCGTCGCCGCCCCTGCCTGGACGAGGAGCCGCTTCTGGCGTCCGGCGGCGAAGAACGCGGCCCACTCCCCGAGCTCCGGAGCGACGTGCGCGAGAACCTGCCACACGTCCGTGGGGCCGCTGGTGCGTCGTGGCCGGGCCCTGACGGCCAGCACGGTCACCGCCGTACGCATCGCCGCCAGGTAGGACGCGAGGTAGCGGTCGGCGGGGGCAACTGCCAGCTCCGCCTCCAGCAGCGCCTGTTCCGCGCGTCGCAGGTCGACGAGGTAGGGCGGGGAGGGCACGGTGTCCTGGACGCCCGTCGGGGCCCCGGGCAGCTGGTGCTCCGACCCCGGGTCCAGTGGCCCCGGCACCTGGACGTCCGGGACCTCGCGCGCCCGCTCCCCGGGCTGGAGCGCCGCAGGCGCCGTGCCGATGATGTCGACAGCCATGTGCCGCACCCCCTCAGTCGACGACGGCGCGCAGCCGCCAGCCGCCGGTGCCCCGGGCGTGGTCCAGCTCGTACACGCCCGGGCTGCCGGACGCGCCCGCCGCCGCCAGCACCCGCCACACCTCGTGCTCCGCCAGGAGGTCGGTGTCCTGCGCGGGCAGCGTGCCGGTGTCGTCGCCGCGCGCCGACCGTACGAGCGGCGAGTCCCACCAGGCTCCCGTCTCGAGCCATCGGGTGATGACGTCGCGGACCTGCCACAGGCGCCCCCGCCACACGAACTGCTCGGGCTCGGTCCCGTCCTCGCCGCGCCTCACATGGATGGGCTCGTCGTATCTGCGCATCGTCTCTCCTGCAGGTCGTCGTGGTGGCACTCCTCGTCTCGACCCGAGGTCGGGAGAGCCCACGGTGCGACGGGGGTCGAGGACCGTCGCACCGGGGCCGTCCCGGCGTGTCGAACAGGATGCTCACGGCCTTCCCCAGCCGCTAATCGAACGCCTGTTCGAACACTCATCACTATAGCCCCGGGTTCGGACAACGCGTCAACCGACCTGTGAGAGATCCTTCATGCTCCGAGGGGGAGGCCATGTCTGCATCGGCGCCATGACCCTGTTCAGCCAGGCGAACACCGAGGTCTACGCGACGATGTACTCCATCGCCAAGGTTCATACCGTCAAGCCGGACCGGCCCCTAGTCTTGCCGCGTGGAGCTCCTCCCGCTGACGTTCGCCACCGGCTGGGCGAGCGGCCTCAACGCCTACGCCACCGTGCTCCTGCTCGGCCTGCTCGGCCGGTTCGCCCACACCGACGGCATCCCTGACGGCTTCCAGCGCACCGACGTCCTCGTCGTCATGGCTGTTCTCACCCTCGTCGAGTTCGTCGCCGACAAGATCCCGTACGTGGACTCCGTGTGGGACACCGTCTCCACGGTCGTACGACCGGTGGCGGGCGCCCTCATCGGCGCGCTCCTCGGCGGCGCCCACGGCGACCTGACGACGATCACGCTCGCCGCCGTCGGTGGGGTCACCGCCCTGCTCAGCCACCTCACCAAGGCCGGGGTACGACTCGCGGTGAACACCTCCCCCGAGCCCGTGACCAACATCGGGGTGTCCCTCGGCGAGAACGTCGCCGTGGCCGGAGTCGTCGGCCTCGCAGCTGCCCACCCCGTCGCGGCCGCCGTCGTCGCCGCGGTCATCCTCCTGACCGGCTTCGTCGTCCTGTGGCTCGCGCTGAGCCGGATCCGTACCGGCTGGCACACCCTGCGGCGCCGGATGGCACGCGGCCCCGCCGCGGGGACCGCGTGAGGAGCCACCCCCTCGCGGCGACCGCCGCTCGTCCCGTCGTGGTCGTCGGCGCCTCGCTCGGTGGACTGGCCTGCGCCGCGAGGCTCGCCCGCGTCGGCCACCACGTCGTCGTCGTCGACAGCCGCCCCGGTCCGTCCGATGAGCCCTGGCGGCAGCGGCCCGTCGTGGCGCTTCCCGCCGCGTGGCGCGACCTCTTCCGCAAGTCGGGACGGATCCTCGACGCCGCCCTGGCCGTCGAGGGGTACGCGCTCGTGCCCGCACCGCCCACCCGGCACGAGTTCCCCGACGGGTCCGTCCTCGACCTGCCGACCGACCGCGGAGAGCAGCACGCCGTGCTCGCACGTCTGGCCGGCGAACCCGCCGCCGGTGCGTGGCGCGACCTCCTCGACCGCGCCGACGTGACGTGGCAGCAGGTGCGGCGGGCTGGGCTCGAGTCCGAGGTCGACCGCAGCGCCCCTCGTACGCGCGCACTTCTCAACGACCGGCGGACCGTCGCGTCGGAGGCGGACCGGATGCCCGACCCCCGCCTCGCTGCCCTCGTGCGGTCGGTCGCGCACCGGCTCGGGTCCGCGCCGGCGGAGACCCCGCTCTGGCTGCTGAGCCGCCTGTCTGTGGAGAGGACGTTCGGGCTCTGGTCGGTCACCCGCGACGGCGAGTCCCAACCCGCCGAGACGCTGGCCACCCTGCTGCTCCACCGCGCGGCCGACCGCGGCGTGGACCTTCGCTGGGGCGTGGCCGCGACCGGTCTCACGGCGAGCGGGGTGTCCACGACGACCGGCGACCTGGACGCCGCCGCCATGGTCAGCGCCGTCGGTCACGCAGCCCACGCGGCGCTCACCGGCCGCACCGCCCTCGTCGCCGTACCCCGGCGGCTGGGACCACTACGACTCGGCACCAGGCGCCTCAC
>JAJZQV010000012.1 GCA_021803025.1 Actinomycetes bacterium
AAGCCGCCAAAACCGCCACCTTCACTACATCCACGAACACCTGAAAACGACCCGAACCCCGTAGTCACACCAGGAATCCGTCCTCATCGCGTGCAAAACTCAGGCGACGTGACCATGAGGATCGGACAGTCGATGGCCAACCCGGCCGAGACCTTGTCGTGGCCGGCGATGACGGCGGTCAGCCATGCCGAGCGGGTCGGGTTGGACGGGCTGCGCTTCAGCTCGGGGTCGTACGACCACGTGCCGTCACCGAGTGTCTCGAGCGTACGGGCGTAGAAGCCGTTGTCGGGCAGGGGAAGGACGAACGTGCCCGCCCGCGTGGCGAGCCCCCGGACGATCGGTGGCACGAGGGCGCGGATGAGCGCCGATCCCTGCAGGTCGATCCACGGTGAGTTGAGGACGAGTCCGGCGAGGGTGTGCGGGTGCCTGTCGGCCCACAACGCTCCGATCAGACCTCCGGTGGAGTGCGCGTACAGCACGACGCTCTCGTGGCGGCTCGCAACCTCCTCGACCGCGGCGTCGATCTCGAGGTCGTACTCGCCCAGGTCCTCGATGTAGCCGGCCATCATGCCGGCGCGGAGGCTCCGTCCGTACCGCCTGAGGTCGAGGGCGTAGAAGTCGTAGCCCAGCTCGTCCCACCACGTGGCGACGTGGGTCTGGAAGAAGTAGTCGTTCCAGCCGTGGAGGTACAGGACGGCGCGGTCGTGGCGGAGCGTTGCGCGGCGTACGAGGGTCGCGACGAGCGTGTCGTCCCCGACCTCGGGGTCGACCTCCTCGGGGTGGCGCCGCACGCCCGCCAGCTCCAGGTCGCGTGCCTGGTAGCCGGGGAGCAGCTCGTCCTCGCGCCAGGCATGCCAGACGACATGGGCAGGCTGTGGAGTGTCGAGGGGCGCGGTGTCACCGACATGCCCGTCCGTCGTCGCGCTCTCGCTCTGGGAGGTCACGGGGACGACAGAGAGCTAGCCCGAACGGCGCAGGGGCCAGGACTCGTCGTCGTCCTCGTCCTCGTCGAGCTCGTCCGCATCATCGTCATAGGCATCGGCGAGATCGGCGTACTGGTCCGGGATCCCGTCCGACGGACTGCGAAGCTCACGCTCCAGCGATGAGAAGTCCGTGGATACCGACCTGTACTTCAGTTCTCTGGCGACTTTCGTCTGCTTCGCCTTCGCACGGCCGCGCCCCATAGAGCCAGCCCCCTCGCCTGTGATCGCTCGCGGAGTGGCCGCGGCACATTGTTGTCAGTTCGTGAGGCACAGATTACCGGAGCACAACCGATCCACCAACCTTGATCGACAGCGATCTTCCGGGTGCAGCAGAGGCCCGCTGCCCGCGCCTGAGGCGCGAACGCTGGGTCAGTCCCCGTGGACGCCGTCGAGGCGTACGGAGCCGTTCCCGTGGTGGATCTCGCCGCAGACCCAGGACACGATCCCTCGCTCGGTGAGGACCCGCTGCGCCGCGTCCACGGACGTCTGCGGGAGGACGAGCGCCATGCCGACGCCCATGTTGAGCGTCGCCTCGATGTCCGGCTGGGACACGTCGCCCAGCCGCTGCACCAGGCCGAAGACCGGAGCGGGAGCCCAGGTGGCTCTGTCGAGGCGGGCGGTGACGGTCGCGGGCAGCACGCGTGCGAGGTTGTTCGCGAGACCGCCTCCCGTGATGTGGCTCATCGAGTGCACCTCAGTCGCACGGACGACCGCGAGGACGTCGGCTGCGTACACGCGCGTCGGCTCGAGGAGCTCCTCGCCGAGCGTGCGGCCCAGCTCGGGGACGTAGCCGTCCAGCCGGAGCCCGGCCTGCTCGAGCAGGACGTGGCGGACGAGCGAGTAGCCGTTCGAGTGGAGGCCGCTCGAGGCGAGTGCGAGAACGACGTCGCCCGCGACCACCCGGTCCGGTCCCAGCATCTCGTCCGCCTCGACGACGCCGGTCGTGGCACCCGCGAGGTCGTACTCGTCGGCCGCCAGAAGCCCGGGGTGCTCGGCGGTCTCCCCGCCCAGCAGCGACGCCCCGGCCGCGGTGCAGGCCGCCGCGATGCCCGACACGATCGCGGCGATGCGCTCGGGGACGAGGGTGCCGCACGCGATGTAGTCGGTGACGAAGAGCGGCTCGGCGCCGACGACGACGAGGTCGTCGACGAGCATTCCCACGAGGTCCCAGCCGATCGTGTCGTGCTTGTCGAGCGCTTGGGCGATCGCCACCTTGGTCCCGACGCCGTCGGTGGAGGTGGCGAGGACAGGACGCCGGTACGCCTTGAACGCCGACGCGTCGAAGAGCCCTGCGAAACCACCGATGCC
Organism: Actinomycetes bacterium; assembly: GCA_021803025.1. Lineage (GTDB taxonomy): Bacteria > Actinomycetota > Actinomycetes > Propionibacteriales > Propionibacteriaceae > Fen-668. The sequence continues at coordinate 2,292 of JAJZQV010000012.1, forward strand.
GCCGATCACCTCCGGCCTGTGCGTCGCCTTCACCGCCGACGACATGAGCTTCACGGCTCGGTCGCCCGCCTCGATGTCGACACCGGCCTTCGCGTACGCAGACTGGCGACTCATGCGTTCCCCCTCAGTCCCAGGGCTCGGGCCGCCGGCGGTACGGCCACGGGGTAGACGCCGTCGAAGCAGGCGCGGCACAGCCGGTCCTTGGCGATGCCCGTCGAGGCGACGAGCCCGTCGAGCGAGATGTAGCCGAGCGTGTCGGCGCCGATCGAGGTCGTGATCTCCTCGACCGACATGCCGGGTGCGATGAGCTCGGCCCGGGTGGCGAAGTCGATGCCGTAGAAGCACGGCCACTCGACCGGCGGCGAGCTGATCCGCACGTGCACCTCGGCGGCGCCCGCCTCCCGCAGCATCCGGACGAGCGCCCGCTGCGTGTTGCCCCGCACGATCGAGTCGTCGACGACGACGAGCCGCTTGCCCTCGATGACGTCCCGCAGCGGGTTGAGCTTGAGCCGGATACCGAGCTGACGGATCGTCTGGGAAGGCTGGATGAACGTTCGCCCGACGTACGAGTTCTTGACCAGCCCCACCCCGTACGGGATCCTCGACGCCTCCGCATACCCGATCGCGGCCGGCGTGCCCGACTCCGGGACGGGGATGACGAGGTCCGCGTCCACGGGGTGCTCCATGGCGAGCGTCCGGCCGATCTCGACGCGTACGGAGTGCACCCGCCTGTTGGCGATGCGCGTGTCGGGGCGCGACAGGTACACGTACTCGAACAGGCAGCCCTTCGGGTGGGCCTCGGCGACGCGCACGCTCCTCACGCCGGACTCGTCGATCTGGATCATCTCGCCCGGCTCGATCTCCCGTGTGAACGTCGCGCCCACGATGTCGAGGGCCGCCGTCTCGGAGGCGACGACCCAGCCGTTCTCGAGGCGGCCGAGAACGAGCGGGTGGATGCCCTGCGGGTCGCGCGCCGCGTACAGGGCGTTCTCCGTCATGAACACCAGGCAGTACGCGCCGCGCAGCCGGGGCAGAAGGTCCAGCGCGGCGTCCCAGAGCGTCACGTCCCGGTACGTGCCGAACAGGCCGCTGACCAGGGAGGTGTCGTTGGTGGAGTCGAGCGAGACCTTGTGCGGGACGGGCTCCGCCGAGTCTCTCTCGTGGAGCAGGGCCTCGAGCTCGTCGGTGTTCGTGAGGTTGCCGTTGTGGGCGAGCGCCAGGTTCCCGGTCTCCAGCGACCGGAACGTGGGCTGCGCGTTGTTCCAGGTGCTCGAGCCAGTCGTGGAGTAGCGGGTGTGGCCGATGGCGAGGTGGCCGGTCAGCGACGCGAGGGTGGACTCGTCGAAAACCTGCGACACGAGACCCATGTCCTTGAAGACCATGATCCGGTTGCCATTGCTCACGGCGATGCCTGCGGACTCCTGGCCGCGGTGCTGCAGCGCGTACAGGCCGTAGTAGGTCAGCTTCGCGACGTCCTCGTTCGGGGCCCAGACGCCGAAGACCCCGCATGCGTCGCGGGGACCCGGGGAGTCGGTGTCGTGCTCGTCCGTCAGTCGTCCGTCTCCGCGCAGCACGGGGCTCAGCCTAACAAGGACACCGGGACCGCGACCGCCGCGCCCACCAGGCGCCCCGTCCGGTGGCGCCGGTCCAAGGTGGCCGCGTGCGGGTGGCGCCGGACACGGTCTTCGTCCCAAGACCGCGCCGCACGGCCCGTCGGCGGTGAACCTGACATTCCCGGTGAGTGCGCGGGTCAGTTGTCGCCGTCGGTGGCGACGGTGCTCTGCTGCGGGACCCCGTCTACGCACGAGGCCTTCATGTCGGTGCCCTCACCCACACGCTCGAATGACACGTCCACCCGGTCGGCGCCGTGCCGCCCGGTCTCGACCCGCCAGCCGTCCAGAGGCCTGGCGTACTCGAGCGTGATCACCTGACCCTGGCATGACAGTGAGACAGTCCCTCCCGGGACGGTCCAGGTACGGACGACGGGAGTCGCGGTGATCGTGGGCGCTGTCCTGGAGGGCTGCGGCGAGCTCTGGGCCACGGACCCCTCGGAGGCCGGTCGCGTGGTCCTCGGCCCGGGGTCTGCGGACCGCGACGGCGTTGCCGCGGGGGTGGCCGAGGTCGGAACGGGGGTGGCCGTCGCGCTGCCGAGCCGTGCGGAGACCTGGGGGGCCGACAGGACGTGCGTGGACTCGCCGACGCTGAAGACCGCCACCGCCCGCCATACCACGACGCTCGTCACCGCCGTCGCCAGGACCCAGGAGGCGGCGGCCACGGCGGTGATCCGCCCACCTGATGCCTTGGCCACGCCACCATCCTTGCCGACACGCCTCCAAGGCGCGGTTAACGAGCCGAGAAATCCACGTCGGATCACTCGACATGCTCCCGGGAGGGGACTCCATGCCATAGCGTCGGCTCGTGTCCAACGTGCTGATTATCGAGGATGACGCGACGATCCGTACGGCAGTGATCCGCGCGCTCAGCGCGCGGGGACATTCGGCGATGTCGACTCCGACCGCGCTCGAGGGACTGCAGCAGATCATCGCCCAGACGCCTGACGTCGTGCTGCTCGACCTTGGGCTGCCGGACCTTGACGGCAGGGCGCTGCTCGCGATGATCCGTGCGGTCAGCAGTGTCCCGGTCATCGTCGTCAGTGCCCGCGATGACGGGCCGGAGATCGTCGGGGCGCTCGATGCAGGCGCCGATGACTACCTCGTCAAGCCCTTCGCCGCGGACCAGCTCGAGGCACGGATCCGCGCTGTCCTGCGTCGTGTGGAGACCCAGACCCAGGCCGGCCCCGTCATCGTCGGAGGCCTCGTCATCGATGATCTCGCCCGTACGGCCTTCCTCGACGGCCGCGCCCTGGAGCTCAGCCCCAAGGAGTTCGACCTTCTCTCGTACCTGTCCCAGCGACCGGGCGTCGTCATCTCCAAGCGCGAGATCCTCGCCGAGGTATGGCACCTCCCGTACGGCGGTGCCGACAAGACGGTCGACGTCCACCTGCACTGGCTCCGCCGCAAGCTCGGCGAGTCCGCCGACCAGCCTGTCTACCTGCATCGCGTACGGGGCGTGGGCGTGAAGCTGGTCGCCCCCTCGTGAGAAGCCTGCTCGTGCGGTACGGGTTGGCGGTGACCTCCATCGTGCTCATCGCCTTCCTCGTGCCGCTCGGCATCATGGCCCAGTCGCTGACCGAGGAGAGGGCGTTGGCTGCTGGGCGTCAAGACGCCCAGCAGGTGGCGCTGTTCGTCGGCGATACCCAACGGCTGGTCGCCACTCTCACCGACGTGAACTCGGGAGAGCGACGCACGACGGTCTTCACCCCCTCCGGTCAGACGCTCGGGGAGCCCGCACCCCTGACGGCCTCCGTCCAGCTCGCGCGGACAGGGCGTGCGTTCACGGCCACGACGACCGGCGGCGCCGAGGTCCTCGTCCCCGTGGCGGGCGCCGGTGGGACCACCGTCGTCTCTACGTTCGTGCCTGACAGCCAGCTCCATGCCGGCCTCCTTCGGGCCTGGCTCACCCTGGCAGGGGTCGGGGTCGCGCTGCTGCTCGTCACGGCTCTCGCCGGCCACCGCATCGCCTCCGGGCTGTCCCGCTCCGTGAGCGACCTCGCCGACGTGGCCCAACGGCTCGGCGCCGGAGAGCTCACCGCACGCGTGGAGCCGTCCGGGCCTGCGGAGGTCCGCTCGGTGGGCACTGTGCTCAACGAGCTGGGCGAGCAGGTCGACAACCTCCTGGCGGACGAGCGGGAGCTCGTCGCCGATCTGTCCCACCGCCTCCGGACACCGATCACGGCACTGCGCCTCGACGCCGAGACCCTTGCCGACCCCGAGGAGCGGGAGCGCATGGGCGCTCACGTCGCAGAGCTGGTCGCAGCCGTCGACACCGTCATCGAGGCGGCGCGCTCCCACCGTCGTCGCGCGCCCGTGAGGAGCGATGCCGCCCAGGTCGTACGGGACCGTGCGAAGTTCTGGTCCGTCTTGGCGGCCTCTCAGGGCCGTCCCTTCTCGCTCGACGTCTGCGACAGCTCGGCCGTCGTCGCGGTGGGGGCCGAGGAGCTCGGCGCCGGCCTGGACGTGGTCCTCGACAACGTCTTCAAGCACACGGAGCCGGGCTCTCCGCTGTCGATGTCCGTGACGGCCGACTCGGACACGGTCAGAGTCGTGGTCGCAGACGCGGGTCCGGGCATGCCGGACGTGAAGCTCGCGAGTCGTGGACGGTCCGGAACCGGGTCGACGGGCCTCGGCATGGACGTGGCGCGACGTACCGCCGAGCGTGCCGGAGGCGACCTTGAGCTCGGTCCCGGGCTCGATGGGCGCGGACTCTCTGTCACACTTCGCCTGCCCAGTGCCTTAGCCAAGCTTTAGTCCTCGATTGCACCGCTCCTGTACGAGTGGCCGTCAGGATGTCTGCAACGACGCCGCACAAGCGTCCGCGGATGTGAAGGAGCCCCCCATGAATCGCATCTCACGTACCGGACTTGCAACGCTCGGAGCCGTCGCCGTCGTCGCCGTGGGCGGCCTCGGGATGGCCTACGCCACGACGCCGAGCGGCCTGCAGGCTCAGGCCAGCGCGACTCCCCAGGACAACCAGGTCGAGGCACTCAACCGGACCGCCCAGGGCATGCAGTCGGAGGCGGCCACCGTCGAAAGCACGCTGTCGGTGACAAGCTCGGCCAGCCCGTCCGAGAGCACCGAGCCGAGCGACAGCCCGTCCGAGAGCACCGAGCCGAGCGACAGCCCGGTCGAGAGCACCGAGCCGAGCGACGACCCGTCGGAGACCGCCGAGCCCTCCGACCGGCCCACTGCGGTCGAGCCGACGGCCCACGAGACGAACGCCCAGACCCAGCCACTGGCGCACAGTGAGGCCGACGGCCACGACCAGGCCGGCAGCCACCCCGAGGCCGAGCACCTCGAGACCGGCGGCTCGGATACCGACGGAGCGCATGACTGACCCGACGACCACCGCCCGGCGCGTGGCCGCCCGGGCCGTCATCCCCACCTCGGTGGCGGTGTTCGGCGCCGGCCTCGCCCGGGCGAACGGCCACGACCCGAGCGCGCCCTCCTTGTCGTCGACGCCACGTACTCGAGCACGGAGCCTCCCATTGTCGCGCTGTGGGGACACCCCTACGCGTCCGGTGGATCTCTCGTCGACCCGCGCAGCCAGACGCCCGGAGGCGCGGGCCTCGCGGCGGTCACGGTGCTCCATCCCGACCCCGCCTGGGTGCAGGTGTGGTCCAAGACCCTCTACCTCGCCGTCCTAGCCGGAGTCGCCGCCTCGGCACAGACGCTGGACCTCGCAGCGGCATGGGTCACCGTCGACGGCGAAGTCGGGCTCTCCGAGGCGATCCGTCCCTTCGTCCTATGGCAGGTCAGACGCGAAGACGCTTGGAGGCGTAACTGGCTCGCTCTGCTCGCGCTGGGGGCCGGACTCACGGCCCATCTCAGCGCCGAGGTGTGGGGCATGCGCCGTCCGTACCGCGGCCGGGTTCCCCCGTCCGAGCGGGCCCTCGCTCTCAGCCTGTGCACAGCCTCAGGCCGGACGCAGCTCCTCGAGGAACAGCGCCTCGGCGAGGGCGGCCTTGGCGAAGTCGCCGAGGTGCAGGCTCTCGTTGGGGCCGTGCATGCGGGAGTCGGGGTCACACACGGCCGTAAGCAGGATGGTGGCGCCGGGGTACTGCCGCTGGAAGTCGGCGGCCATCGGGATCGAGCCACCCTGACCCATGTGGACAGGCGCGACAGCGAAAGCCTCTGTGAACGCCCTCGTCGCCGCGGCCGCGACCTCCCCCTCGACAGGCAGCACGCCTGGGTCGCCCGCGCTGCCCCGCGTGACTGTGACGCGAGCACCCCACGGGGCGTGGGACTCGAGGTGCTCGACGAGCCTGTCCAGGGCGTCCGTCGCCCTCTGGCCCGGCGCCACCCGCAGGCTGACCTTCGCGCGGGCTGCCGGGAACAGCGTGTTCGACGCGTCGGCCACGCTCGGCGCGTCGATGCCGATCACGGTGATCGCCGGCTGGGACCAGGTGCGTGACGTGATGGAGCCGGACCCGAGGTAGGCGACGCCGTCGAGCACGCCCGACTCCGTACGGAACCTGTCCTCGGGGTAGTCGAGGTCCGAGTCGGGCGCCGCGACGAGGCCCTCGACCGCCACGCTCCCATCCTCGTGGTGCAGGGTCGCCAGGAGGCGGCACAGCGCGGTGAGCGCATCGGGCACGACGCCTCCGTACTGTCCGGAGTGCAGCGCGTGGTCGAGCGTCGCCACCTCGACGACGCAGTCGCACACCCCACGCAGGGTCGTCGTGAACGCGGGGACGCCGACGTCCCAGTTGCCCGAGTCCGCGATCACGTACGCGTCGGCGCGGAGCTCCTCTGCATGTGCGGCGATGAGGGCTCCGAGGCTCGGCGAGCCGATCTCCTCCTCACCCTCGACGAAGACCGTGACGCCGACCGGAAGGTCGCCCTCGAAGGCCCGGAGGGCAGCGAGGTGGACTCCGATGCCGCCCTTGTCGTCAGCCGCGCCCCGTCCGTACAGGCGGTCCCCGCGGCGTGTGGCCTCGAAACCGGGGTTGTCCCACACAGCGGCATCACCGACAGGCTGGACGTCGTGGTGGGCGTACAGGCACACGCGGGGAGCGCCCGCCGGCCCTTCGAAGCGCCCGATGACCGCCGGCTTGCCGCCCTCGGCCACGATCCGCACGTCGGGGCAGCCCAGGGCCGTGAGATGGTCTGCGACCGCCTGGGCGCTCGCCTCGACGTCCGCGTCGTGCTCCGGCTGCGAGCTCACCGACGGGATCGCGACGAGGCGGATCACGTCCTCGATGGCACGTGGGACTTGCAGGGCGACGGCAGCGGCGAGCTCGGGCATGAGAGCGACCTTATCGCCCGGTGCGTGAAGCGATTCGACCTGTGGATGCGTCGTCCGACCTCCTCCGGGCCTCCCTCGGCCACATGCCGTCCGGATCGTCTCAGAGCGCCCTGCGAGCGGAGATGCAGGCGGTACCACGTCAGCGGAGCCGGGAGACCGAGTCCAGAGCACGCCTCACGATGCGTACGACGCCGTCCGGCTCGTCGAGATGCTCCCACCCGAACCGGATGACGAGGTACCCGTACGAGACCAGGGCGTTCTGACGCTCACGGTCCTTGAGGAACTGGCCGGCGTCGCCGTGCACCGCCCGACCGTCGAACTCGATGACCAGGCGGTGGGCGGGGAACAGCACGTCAGGCCTGAACAGCACACCGCCGAGCCGGAGCTTTGCGTTGGCGACCCAACCGGTGACGCCCGCTGCACGCAGGATCCTGTGCAAGCGCAGCTCTCCGTACGACCATGGGTTCGACAGGCACGCCCTCACCACGCAGCGACGCACCGCCTGCCCGTCCGTACCCGCCAGCGCAGCCAAGGCCGCCTCGAGCTCGGACGTTGTCACGAGCCGACGTCTCAACGCCTCACAGATGGCACGACCGTCGTCCACGGCCGCCAGCTCCACCGCCGTGTACGCCGGAGTCGCGAATGTGAGGCCCTGCGAGCGTTGTACGAACTGCCCGGGAACCCTTCGGCGCGTCACCGTGACGCGCGGACGTGACTTGAGGGTGGGATGCGCGACCTCGGCGACAGACCCCGAGAGGCCGGGCAGCCATAGGGCGGCCGCGGTGGCAGCGTGCAGGACGCCGTGCGGGGCCGACCATGCGCAGACGGCCCGCAGCCACGTGCTCTCCGTGCGGTCGGCGGCGAGCACGAACACCCCGGGAAGGGGGTTGTCGAGGACGCCGGCCGTCTTCAGGCGGGCCAAGGCAGACCGCTGCCGCGGATGGGCGGCGGAGGCGATCACCCCGCTTTCGGCGAGGACAGCGGAGACGATGGGGTCCACGCACACGACACTGTGCGCTTCGGCTACCACTCCGTCAGATGTCCCCAGGTTTCGCGTGACGCGATTCGGCCTGTGGACGGCCGGATCGGCAGGCAACCGAGCCATGGAAGCGATCTACGGCGCGAATCGTGTCATCGCGCCCGCTCACCTCGTACGGTGGCTCCATGGAGACCACCTGCACTTTCATCGTCACCGACTTCTCACCCTCGGACATCGAGCTCGACGTCGAGACGGCGCTGCCGACAGGCCTGGCGACGATCACGAAGCGCTTCTCGGGGGCGATCGAAGGGCACTCCCAGGCGCTGTTCTGCTCGGCCTTCGACCCCACGCACGGCGGCACGTACGTCGCGCTCGAGTCCTTCGACGGTCAGGTGGACGGACGCAGGGGCGCCTTCACGTTCGCGCACGCCGCCACCACGGGGCCGGAGGGTGGCCGCTCCAACGGCTGGTTCACGATCGTCTCCGGGTCCGGTACCGACGAGCTGTCCGGCATCCGGGGCTCCGGAGACATCGTCATCGCCGCCGACGGCACGCACCATCTCACCTTGTCGTACGAGCTCGGCTGACCGTGTCCCCGCCGAGGCGGGGACACCACCACGTCAGATGAACAGGGTCTGTGCGCCCTCGCTGAGCTCCATGAAGTCGGTCGCGCTGATGACGCCCTGAACGCCCGGGTGGAAGTCAGCCTCGATCATCTTCATCATGTCGAACGACATCCGGCAGGCCCACATCTTGACGCCCGCCGCCTCGAGAAGGTCGAGGAACTCGGGGACGGTTGGCACGCCGAGGTCGGCAATCTGCTTGTGCATCATCGACGTCGCCAACTTGGTCATGCCGGGAAGCCGGCCCATCCACTGCGGCATCGACCAGTGCTCGAGCCCCGGCTTGATGTTGCCGAGGTCCGACATGTGCATCGCCGTGTTCCCGATCATCGTGAACTCCAGGTCGGCGTTCGTCTTGGTGTTGACGATGTCGAGGCCCCAGAACGTGAAGAACATGTGGGTCTCGATCCCCTCCCCGGCCGCGGCGTTCGCGAGGATGAGGCCGGGGTAGGCCATGTCGAGATTGCCCTTGGAGCAGATGAGGACGAGCTTGCGCGGGCCGGAGTAGCCGCCCGCGCTGGGCTGCGCCTCCGTCTCGACGTCGGAGCGCCGGGTCGTCGCCGGGCCTCCGAAGTTGGGGAGGATGAATCCTTCAGGAACGGTACGCATTCTGCTCACTCCTCACACGCACCCGACGGGCTTGGGAAGGCCCGCGAGGTAGGACATCTTCTTGGCCGGTTTTCCCGGGAACAGCGTGAACAGCTCCTTCACGTCGAACTTCCCCTGGGTCTGCATCCGGCGCAGGGTCGGCGTCATGCCGGTCTTCGCCTGGTCGTCGCGCATGAACCGGAGCGCGGCCCAGTGCGCCTCCGTGAGGTCGTCGATCCCGACGAGGCCGGCGAGGATCTCGGCCAGGGGCTCGCTCCACTCCTCGCGGTTGGTGAAGAAGCCCTCGTCGTTGACGGTGAACGTGTAGCCGTCGATGGTGTTGATGGGCATGTCAGGCCTCCTTGGTCTTCTCGGCCGGGACCTTGCCGGCCATGGTCATGAGCGTGGGCACGGGCAAGGGATGGCCCGGGAGCAGGATCTGCCAGTAGACCTGCTCGAAGGCGAGCTTGCCGAGGTGGTTGAGCCGGGACTCCTTGAGCAGGCTGAAGGGGCCCACCGCGGGAGCCGGGAAGACGCCCGTGAGGGGCTCGGTGTCGTAGTTGAAGTCGAGCAGCATCGCCTTGCCGCGCCCCGACTCGATGAAGCAGTTGGCGTGCCCGTCGAAGGCGTGGGTCATCGGCTTTCCCGCGTACGCCTGGGCGAAGTTCTCCACGAACACGTGGACGGCGAAGTGCGCGACCGACCCCGCCTTGGACGTGGGGATGTTGCTCGCGTCGCCGACCGCGAAGACCCGCTCGTAGCGCGTGGAGGCCAGCGTCTTCGGGTCCACAGGGACGAAGCCGAGGTCGTCGCCGAGGCCGGAGTCCGTCACGAACTGGGCACCCATGTTGGTCGGCACGGTGACGAGCAGGTCGAAGGGAAGCGCACGGCCGTCGTACGCGTTGATCGTCCTCTTCTCCGGGTCGACGCGCTCGATGGCGAAGTCTGTCACGAGGCGGATGCTGCGGTCCTTGAGCAGGCCGCCGAGCCGCTTGGACGCCACGGGCTTCGTGAACGCGCCGTCGAGCGGGGTCACGTACGAGATGTCGACGAGGTGACGCATGCGGCGGTGGCGGAAGTAGTCATCCGCGAGCAGCACGAACTCCAGCGGTGCGACCGGGCACTTGATGGGCATCTCGGTCACGTGGACCAGCAGCTTGCCGCCCTTGAAGTCCTTGAGCGCCTTCGCCAGAGCCGTCGCCCCGTCCAGCGTGTAGAAGTCGAAGGCCGACTTCCGCCAGACACGGTCGTCGGTGAGGCCGTCCGTCATGTCCGGCCGCGGCGTCGTGCCCGTCGCGATGATGAGCCAGTCGTAGTCGAGGGTCGCGTTGTCGAGCGTGACGGTGCGAGCCTCGGGGTCGACGCGCTGGATCGTTCCCATGACGAGGCGGACCTTCGGCGAGAGCTGCGCCTTGCGCGACTTGCGGACCCGTTCCGGCGTGGAGGTGCCGAACGGGATGAACAGGTAGCCGGGCTGGTAGTCGTGGGCGTCGTCCTTGTCGACCACGGTGATGTCAGCGTCCGGCGGGAGTGCCTTGACGAGCATGTTGGCGAGCATCGTGCCTGCGGTGCCTGCGCCGAGGATGAGTACCTGGGACATGCGTGAAGGCTAAACCAGGGGGGGGTATGCGCCTTGACGGCGGCCCCCCCTTTTCGCGTGGACCGTCAGAACGCCGGACGACGAGGGCTGACGTTCCCCAGCGGGGCGACCTGCCACGCCAGCGCCGCCGTGCCCGACACGACGTCGGCGGTCACCTCGAGGACGTGCGGGCTGAACAGCGGGACCACCCTCGCCTGGAGGGTCTCCGGGGTCGTCCATCCTCCGGTGCCGGCCGCGTCCAGCCCGTCTGCCCTCGCGGTGCGTGCCCAGCTCCCGTCGCCGAGCGGCACCGTCACCGGGCCGCTCCCGTCGTCGAGCGTGAGGCCGTCCGCGTCGACGACGACGCGTCCCGTCGCGGCGACCATGTCGGCCGCCTCACCCGTCGCCACCAGCTCGTGGCGGCCTGGGCTCGCCGGGGCCGAGGACCGGAGCGTCGGCAGCGACCGCTCGGCGAGGAAGCCGTCGAGGTCGTACGAGCCCGCGAGCGGCTGGTCGGACAGACCAGGAAGGAGGTGCTCCCACACGAGGTCGACCTCGAGCTGCATGTCCTCGACCTGAGCACAGGCGGCCAGCACGAGGTCGTGCTCCCGCAGGACGAGACAGAGCTGGCCGAACGCGCCGTCGCCACGCCAGCCGTGGCGGCTCCGCCACATCTGGTAGCCGTAGCCCTGCGACCAGTCCGGGTTACCGGGCCCGTTGGGGATGTGGACGGTCATGGCCTCGTCGGTCCAGGCCTGCGTGAGGATGTGCCGGCCGCCGTACTCGCCGCCCTGCAGCAGCATGAGGCCGAGCCTGGCGATGGCGTCGACGGGGACGTGGAGCCCCGAGAAGCCCATGTCGTACGGCCCCAGCGGAAGCCAGTGGACGTCCGCGATGCCGAGCGGGTTGAACAGGCGGGGGCGCAGGTACTCGTGCAGCGGCTGGCCGCTGACGGTCTGCACGATGGCGGAGAGGGTGAGGGTGCAGCCCTGGTTGTAGCAGAAGACGGATCCCGGCTCCTCGTCGGGCTCGATGCGGAGGAACGCACCGACGGGGTCCGCGGGGTCGAGGGCCTGCATCGTGTCCGTCGTGTGGCCCGACGCCATCGAGAGCAGGTTCCGCACGGTGATGGCGCTCGCCCGAGGCCCCAGGCCGGTGGTCTCGGGGAAGTACGAGGCCGCGGTCGCGTCCAGGTCGACCAGGCCCTCGGCGACGGCGAGGCCGACGGCGGAGGCCGTGAACGTCTTGGACAGGGAGTACTTCTGCACCTTGTCGCTCGGACGGTACGGCGCCCAGGTCGTCGACGCGACCACGTGGCCATGGCGGATGATCGTCAGTGAGAACGGTCTGACCCCGTTCCCCTCCCACGCCTCGACGAGGGCGCGGATGGCGCGGGGGTCGACCCCCTGGGCTTCGGGCGACGAGAGCGGCGGTACGTAGGCGTTCACCCGTCCGACCCTAGCCGCCCTGGCCCGACCCGGGGCCGGTCATCGGGGCGTTCGCCGGTCCCTAGACTGCCGCCATGACCTCACGCGTTGCCCTCGACGGGGGACAGTCCGGATGTCAGGGACGCGATGCTGACGGGCACCTCTGGGAGGGCGTCGGGATCGACACGTCGAGGCCGCGGACGCCGCAGCTCGCCGCCGCCGTCCGGGTCGCTGCCCCCGAAGGGGCCGCGCGCGTGCTCGCCGGGTCGACCGGCCTGGGCGTCGAGGACACGGCCGCCGCGCTGCTCGCCGAGCTGGCTGACCACGGGACCCGTGAGGTGTACTTGGCGCACGACTCGGTGACCAGCTACCTGGGCGCGCTCGCGCCGACCGACGAGGTCGCCGCCCAGGTGCTGCGCGACGCCGCCGCCGAGCTCGTCACCTCGGTGACGACGGGGTTGCGTCTCGTCGACGGGCACGAGGACGACCCGATCTGCGTGCTCGGCAAACGTGTTCCGCAGCGAGACGCTGTCGTCGGCCTTCGCGGCGGGAATCCACACGCTCGCGCCCTCGCACCCGTTGGTGCCCGCTCGCGGTACGGGGCTCGACGGCGCCGACCTCCTGGACCAGGTCGAGACCGGCCTCGTCGACCTCGTCGACCGTTAGGGCGTCGCCGACGAGCCGGACACCCTTCCTAGCCCGCGGCCGTCGCGCCAGGAGCGCTCAGCGACTCGTACCGTACATCTCCGTTCGCCGCGATCTCCGCGGCAGCGGCCTTACGGTCGGCGACCGCGGCCCTCACGGCGGCCGCCGCCGACTCGTACCCGCTCGGCGGCCCCGTGCCGCTGCCGTCGCACGCCAGCGGCTGCCCGGGCGCCGGGCCGAACTCCGTCCCTGCGAACACCTCGTTCTTGACGAACTCGTAGTACGCGGCCTCGCTCGCGACGTACGGGTTGCCTGCGGCGCAGCGAGCGACGAAGTAGCCGACGACCTCGCTGAACGTCTCCGAGGCCGAGCCGCCGTACGTGCCGAAGCGCCCGTGACGGCTGTACAGCGCCAGGAAGTCCGTCCAGTAGGGCGGGTTCGACGACCTGTCGCGCGTGTAGGCGTGGGTGATCTCGTGGACGAACAGCCGCGCCACGTGGCCGGGGTCGTCTGGGAAGGTGGTCAGCAGCTGCGGGAAGTCGAGGCTCACCGCGTCTGCCTTGGTGAGCCCGTAGTCGCCGGCGGTCCAGCCTCCGATCGACGTCGCCGACAGCTCGAGGGCGCCCACCTTCGCGTGAAGGGTGTCGAGGTACGGCGTGCAGCTGATCGTGTCGAGCGTCCGCCAGACCACCGCGACGACGGGGCGGTACCGCTCGTCGGTCCAGTAGGCGCCGGTGAGCCGGAAGCCCCAGTTCGTCTCGATGCCGGCGCGGAGGTCCGTGAGCGAGACTGCGGGCTCGTACGGGTGCGTGGTGGCGCATCCGATGGCGAGGGCCGGCTCGTCAGCGCGCGAGGGGGCCGGCACGACCGCGAGGGTGAGCGCGGCGGCAACGACCAGAACGGCACGTACGACGCGCGCGAACACGGTTGACCTCCCCGGCCCCGAGTGTTTCCTGAGACCCTCTCAGTATCCGGTCAGGGTGGTCAAGCCCGGTCAGCTGGACTCGGCCGCGTGGCGCATGCGCGGAGTGGAGACGACGTCGAGGAAGGCCGTGAGGCTCGTGAAGAAGCGGCGGCCGTCGGCGGCGGTGTCGGTGTCCACGCCGTACTCCGGGTGGGCCATGAGACCGACGACGTTGCCGCGCTCGTTCGTGATGCCGGCGATGTTGTTCATCGACTGGTTCGGGTTGACGCCGAGGTAGCGGAAGACGACCTGGTCCGACAACTCGAGCCGGTCCAGCACCTCCGGCGTCGCGATGTACCGGCCGGATCCGCTCTTGAGCATGAGCGTGATGACCTCGCCCCTCTCGAACTGGTTCGTCCACACCGTGTCACGTGTCTCGACGCGCAGGCTCTGCTCCGCGGAGATGAAGCGCCCCGAGCCGTTGGTCGTCAGGGCACCCGGGAGCAGCCGAGCCTCGCACAGGGTCTGGAACCCGTTGCCGATGCCCAGCACGGGCAGTCCCTCCAGTGCGAGCCCGATGACCACCTCCATGACGGGCGTGTGGCGGGCCAGGGCACCGGGACGGAGGTGGTCGGAGTACGAGGCCCCGCCCGGCAGGACCACGGCGTCGATGCCGTCCAGCGAGTCGCTCGTGTGCGTCAGCGTCACCGGCTCCCCGCCCACGGCAGCGATCGCCGCGGCGACGTCCGACGCGTCGACCGTTCCCGGGAACGTGACGATGCCGACCTTCATTCGCCCAGACCGTCCCTGTGCTCGCCCTCGCCCGGGTGTGGTGCCGGGTCGGACTGCTCGTCCGCCCCCGGCTCGCCCTCCACGTCCTGCGGGCCGTGCTCGTGGCCGTCGTGCTCGTGGTCGTGATGGTCGTGGTCATGGTCGACATGGACATGGTCGTGGTCGTGACCGTCGTGGTCGTGGCCTTCGTCGCCGAAGTCGCCGACGAGGGAGATCTCGTAGTCCTCGACCTCGATGTTGACGAGGAGCGCTTCGGTGGCCCGGCGGAGCTCCTCGATGCGCTCCTGGGTCAGGACGCCGTCGAGGTCCACCTCGAACCGCTTCCCCTGACGGACCGTGATGCCCGTGTAGCCGAGCCGCCGCAGCGTCTCGGTGATCGAGGCGCCCTGCGCGTCGGGGATGTCCTCCCGGAGCATGACGTCGACGATGAACGTCGAGACCTCGCCATCCTCGTCGCCGACCGGATCGGCAGCCGGCTGCTGCTCCTCGACCGTCGGCTCCGGAACGGGCTGCTGCTCGGCGGGCTCCTCCTCGACGACGTGCTGCTCGGCCGCGTAGTCCTCTCCACCCGGCTGCTGCTCCACGTAGGGCACCGGCTCGGGTGTGGGGGTCTGCGCCTCCTCGACGGGCTGTGCCTGCGCCTCAGCCGCCGGCTCGAGGGGTGCGGCCTCCACGACCTCGCCCCCGGTCAGGCGCCGGTACGTGTCGGCGTAGGTGTGGGAGAGGCTCCCGACGACCTCCTCCGGAAGCTCCGGTGCCGGGGCCTGCGAGTCGGGGTCCCACCCGGACTCGTTCGTCAGCCAGTCGCGCAGCTGCTGCTTGTCCAGCGAGGGCATCTCGGTGCCCGGCGCGTACGAGTCCGCCGACCAGTAGCGGGAGGAGTCGGGAGTGAGCACCTCGTCGGCGAGGACGAGCGTGCCGTCGGAGCGCCTGCCGAACTCGAACTTCGTGTCGACCAGCACCAGGCCGTGCTCGCGAGCGATGCGCTCGGCCCGTACGTACAGCCGGAGCGACGCCCGCCGCAGCTCCAGCGCCGTCTGTTCCCCCACCATGTCGACGAGCTGGGAGAACGTGATGTTCTCGTCGTGGCTCCCCTGCGGCGCCTTGGCCGCCGGCGTGAAGATGGGGCGCTCGAGACGCTCGCCGCGCTGCAGCCCCTGCGGGAGCGCCAGCCCGGCGACCGTGCCGGACTCGCTGTACTCCTTCCAGCCGGAGCCGGCGAGGTAGCCGCGCACCACGCACTCGACCGGGACCATGTCCAGCTTCTCCACGACGAGGGCACGACCGGCCACGTCGTTGGGCACGTCCGTGCTCACCAGGTGGGTCGGCATGATGTCGTCGAGCTGGCCCAGCCACCAGGTCGTCAGCTGCGTCAGGACGGCACCTTTGCCGGGAACCGGCGTCGGGAGGACGTGGTCGTACGCCGAGACCTTGTCGGTCGCCAGGAGCAGGAGCCGGTCGTCGGGGAGTGCGTACAGCTCGCGGATCTTCCCGGAGTGCACGAGGGGCAGGGTGCTGCGAGTGCTCGACACGCGCTCAGTCTAGGGTGAAAGCGTGCGTACGTCCCTCGTCTCCGTTGACGTGCTCGCGGTTCGGCGGCGCGGCGGCGATGTCGAGTTCGCCACCTACCAGCGTCACACGGAGCCCTTTAAGGGGCGGTACGCCCTGCCTGGCGTGCTCCTGCTCGAGGGCGAGCGGCTCGAGGCGGCGGGGCGGCGGGCCCTGGCCACGAAGACCGGGCTCACGACGTCGACCATCGGTCAGCTCGTCCTGTTCGACGAGCCGAGCCGGGACCCGCGCGGCGCCACCCTGTCTGCGACGCTGTGGGCGGTGGCCGACGACGACTCGGCCACGGTCCAGTGGCGTCCCATCGGGGAGCCGGGCCAGCTCGCGTTCGACCACGCCGAGATCGTCTCCTTCTGCCAGCCCATGATCGCGGGGCTCCTGTGGAACGACGTCCCCTTCACGAGGGCGCTCATGGGTGAGCGCTTCACCGTCGGCGACGCCCTCGGCGTCACCACCGCCCTCACCGGCGACCTCCCCGACCGGGGCAACCTCAACAAGAAGCTGGCTACTGTGCCGGGCCTGCGCCATGCAGGCTTCGGACGCGGCCGCGGCCGGCCGTCCCAGTGGGAGTGGCCGGACGAAGCCTGAAGGACCCGACCGGCCGCCGGAACGTGCGGTCAGCGGACCCGGCAGCTCGTCCACGCCTTCGTACCGGCGATCCTGGCCGCCACCTTCGTGCCGCCGTACTCGCCGCTCACAGCGTGAGAGTAGACGTTCGCCGCCGCATCGAGCGTGGGCTGGCCCGGATCCGCGCTCACGACCGCCACGAGGTCCGTGCGAAGGTCCGCGGGCAGCCGCTGCCACAGCCGCCCGTCACGGCGCTCGATCCTCGACGCCACCTTGGCGAGCCGGGGCCCGTACGAGCCGGAGGCCGCCTTGTGGAGGACGGACATGAGGGCGGCGTCGCGCGCCTGCCCGGCGGGGAGGCTCTTCGCAGCCTCGAGGTCGGAGCGGAGCGCCTGCGGCAGCGCCCTGTACATCCAGGCGAGATGCTGCGCCGTCGTACAGCTGGAGCCCGTCGTGGGGCCGGCCGGGGTGGCGGCAGGCACGGAGGTGGCCGGTGTCAGGGCGGTCGCGACCGGCACGGCCACCAGTCCGGCCACGGCCAGGGCGGCGGCGGTGATCCCGAGCTTGAGCGAAGTCTTCATCAGGTTGTCCTCTCGTGAGCGCCGGACGCCGGCGCACGACAACGGTGACACCCCCGGGTCAGGGTCCGGTGACGGAAGTGTTCGAGGAATGTCAGGACGCGGCGGCGGTGCGCCTGGGGACGGCCCGCGGGCTGTTCAATGGAGCCCATGCAGCCGGGCCTGGTGGTGGTCGTCGAGGACGACCCGTCGATCGCCGACATCGAGCGCAGGTACCTGGCGGCGGCCGGCTTCGGTGTCCACGTGGAGCGCGACGGGGCGGACGGCCTCGAGGCGGTCCGGCGACTTCAGCCCGTCGCGGTCGTGCTCGACGTCGGACTGCCGGGCCTCGACGGGGTCGAGATCTGTCGCAGGCTCCGGGCTGAGAGCGACTGGACGCCCGTCCTGTTCGTCACCGCTCGCGACGACGAGGTGGACCGCGTGCTGGGGCTGGAGCTGGGCGGCGACGACTACCTCACGAAGCCCTTCTCGCCCCGGGAGCTCGTCGCCCGGGTACGGAGCGTCCTGCGCCGTCAGGCAGGTCCGCCCGCGCCGGTACGGGAGGTCGGCCGCGTCCGCCTCGACGAGACGCGCCGCGAGGTGCGGGTCGACGACGTGCCGGTGGCGCTCACGGCCACCGAGTTCGACCTCCTGGCCAAGCTCATGTCGTCGCCCGGGCGAGTGTTCACCCGCGAGCAGCTGCTCAGCTCCGTCTGGGGTCAGGCCGACTACGCAGGGGGCCGTACGGTCGACGTCCACGTCGCGCAGGTACGGGGGAAGCTGGGCGACGCCTCCCCCATCGTCACGCGGCGAGGCGTCGGCTACACGGCGGAGGACCCCCGTGGCTAGGCAGCCGGCTTCGCTCCGGCGGCGCGTGACGCTCGTCATGCTGGCCATCGTCGCCATCGCCGTCCTCGTCACGGGGGCGGTCACCGTCCCACTCATCCGCACGTCGACGACCCAGGGCGAGCGGGACAGGCTCGCGGAGGAGGCCGACCTCCTGGCCGTCGCCGACCACGTCCCCGCCCGCATCGCGGCGGGAAGCACGTTCGTCAGCGGCTCGCGGTTCGCCGTCGTCGAGGCGCCCCCCAACGGCCGGGCCGCAGGCCCCGCGGCGTCGTACGTCACGGCGGGTGTCCGTGCCGCCCTCCACGCGAGGGGTACGTACTCGGGGACGCTGCCCGGGTCCTTGGGCCGGGCGCTCGTCGAGGGGCGCGCCACCGCATCGGGCTCCTGGATCGTGTCGGTGCTGCCGCTGGCCGAGGTCGACAACGCCCTCAACAAGGCCACACGGCGCGTGCTGCTCGGGCTGCTCGTGGGCCTCCTCGTGGCGGGTGTCGCCGCGCTGAGCCTCGCCCGCTGGCTGACGAGGCCTCTCGCCGAGACCGCTCACGCGGCGCGGAGGCTGGCGGCCGGCGAACGGGGCGTCGCGCTGCCCGCGCCCGCGTCGCAGGAGGCCGCCGAGCTCACCGCGGCCCTGTCCGCGCTCGACGGTGCCCTGGCCACGAGCGAAGAACGGCAGCGCGAGTTCCTGCTCGCGGTCTCCCACGAGATGCGGACGCCGCTGTCCGCGGTCCGCGGCTACGCGGAGGCGCTGTCCGACGGGATGGTGGGTGCGGACGAGCTGCCGCAGGTCGGCGCGACGCTCGTGAGGGAGACCGAGAGGCTCGACGCGTTCCTGCGGGACCTGCTGGAGCTGGCGCGCCTGCAGGCCGACGACTTCGCGGTCCACCCCGTACAGGTCGAGATGGGCGTCCTGCTCGACCACGTCTGTACGGCCTGGTCGGCGCGGGCGGCGTCGCTCCAGGTCTCCCTGTCGGTGGACGCGGGCGGGGTGTCCCGGGTCGTCGCCGACCCGCAGAGGCTGCGGCAGGTTCTCGACGGTCTGGTGGAGAACGCGCTGCGGGCCACGCCGGCAGGGGGAAGCGTCTCCGTCACGGCGCGCACCGGTGACGGCGCGTACGTCGTGGAGGTCTCGGACACAGGTCCGGGGCTGGCGCCGGAGGACCTCTCCGTCGCGTTCGACCGCGGCGCGCTCCACGCCAAGTACCGCCAGACCCGGCCGGTCGGTACGGGGCTGGGCCTGTCGATCGCAGCCCGGCTCGTCACGCGGATGGGGGGCGCCGTGACCGCTTCCAACAGCGTGTCGGGAGCGGTCTTCACCGTCAGCCTCCCCACGGGCTGAGCCCGAGGCTCAGTCCGCCGACGCATGCGCCTTCGTCTTCGTCGCTGCGGGGTTCGCGTTCGCGTTGGCGTTCGCGTTCGGGTTGGGGTTGGTGTCCTGCCGGCCGTACGCGTTGCCATGGGCTCGGGTCGTCGCCGCGGCCGGCGTGGGGAGCGAGATCGTGGCGGTGCGCGGCGAGGGGACGGCCGTCGCGTTCGGGTGTCCGTTGTTCGTCTTCGTCGCCGCGGGGCCCGGCCTCGCGGAGGGATCCCGTTTCGCTGAGGGGTCAGGCTTCGCCGTCGGGTCGGCCCCGGCGGTGGCGGCCGTGGCATCGAGCGAGGGCATCGTCGTCGCGACCTCGGCGGTCGGGGTGGCGGTCACGTGCGGGCAGCCGTGGGACCGGCGCGCGTTGGAGTCGGCGGCCTGGGTCGGGTGCGGGAAGAAGCTGGGATAGGGCAGCCAGGAGGGCCACCATCCCGGGACCGGTGAGGCTGCCTGAGGGGCAGGTCCTGTCGTCGTGCACACCGTGGCGCTCTGCCCGGGCGTCGACGACGACTGGGCCTGCGAAGGTCCTGAGGGCTTCGCTGGGGACGAGGATGCCGTGGTCGGCGCCGTCGTCGGCACGGAGGTGACCTGCGGCCGCGTCGTCGGCGCGACCTGTGGCGTCGGCGCCTGGGGAAGCACCGTGACCGCGGCTTCCTGGACAGTCGGGACGGCCGTCGCAGTGGGCTCGGGTGCCATGGTCAACACCGGTGTCGGGGCCGGCGGCAGCGTGAGGGGCGTCTGATCGGTGCCTGTGCCGACGGTGCCCCCGTCCGGAAGCCCGGTCGACCCCGCGCTCGCTCCGGGCGCCGGGACGCTCGCCCCGGGCTGCGGCAAGGGGACGTTGGGAAGCTGCTTCGGTGAAGGGGCCGCGGCGCTCGGAACCTGGTACGTCGCCTGCACGACGACAGCCGGGTCGGAGGTCGAGCTGGACTGGAACGAGTTGAGGGCGATTCCCGCGCCCACGAGGACGGCGCCGAGGCCGAGCGCACCGCCCACGGCCCACACCGCCGATGAGGTCGTCCGCATCTCGATCCCCCCCTTCACCAACTCATCTGACGGGGACACCACAGCGAGCCTCCCGCAGAGTGCTCGAACACTAGAACCACCTCATGGGACCGACGATGCGTTCCATGAGAGTTTCCTCATATGGGCCTCATCTCGACCCGCCCCTGACCTTCGCCACACTGGGCGCATGGAGGATCTCGGCGCCGCGGTTCGTCGGCTCGCCAACCTGCTGAACCTCAGCACACCCGCCGGACTGGTGCTGGCGCGTGCCGGCCGCGCACGCATCTCCCCTGGTCAAAGGGGGCTCTGGTACGCGGAGAGCTACGAGCTTCCGTTCCCCGTGGCGGGTGCGTTCACGGTCGGGAACGTCATCGTCACGCCGGGGACGATCGCCGGGCTCGGCGCGAGAGCCCTCGCTCACGAGGAGCGGCACACCTGGCAGTACATGGCGTGCGGGACGTTCTTCATGCCGCTCTACCTGCTGGCGATGGCGTGGTCGTGGCTCCGTACGGGCGACCGTGCCGCGCGGAACGTCTTCGAACGCGCGGCGGGTCTGGCCGACGGAGGGTACGACGACGTGCCGGTGCGCTCCCTGAGACGCCTGCTCGAGCGAGGCGTCAGGCCTTGAGGTCGATTCCGAGCCGTGCCGCGGACCGGTTGCGTCGGCGCTCGTCCCGCAGGCGCCGGAGCCTCTTGACGAGGAGCGGGTCGGCGGCCAGGGCCGACGGCGTG
The DNA here is from genome assembly GCA_021803025.1 of Actinomycetes bacterium. Taxonomy (GTDB): domain Bacteria; phylum Actinomycetota; class Actinomycetes; order Propionibacteriales; family Propionibacteriaceae; genus Fen-668. Next base: position 23,329 of record JAJZQV010000012.1, read on the forward strand.
TCTATGAGGGCGTTCAGCACCTGGTAGTACCGGGTCGGCGACATGTCGAAGCGCTCGCGGATCGTCTGTTCCTTGGCCCCGGACGAGCGCCACCACGAGCGCTCGAACTCAAGGATCTCGGCGTCGCGGGCCGACAGCTCGGACCCGCAGACCTGGGTTGATGCCTGCGACGTCATGGCGTCATGCTAACCCCGGAATCACACCCATGTCATTCCCTGGCCGAAGCCCTGGTTCGCCCGCTCGGCAACTGGGTATAGGGGCCTCTGGGAGCAGGACCGGCACCGGCGCGGGACTGGCGCGGGACTAGGGTGGACTGGACTGTTCGCCCCCGAGACACGAGGAACGATGCGAAGAATCGAAGGCCGGGCCCAGCACTACGCGTGGGGCTCGCCGACAGCCATCCCCGGACTCCTCGGCCGTGAAGCGACCGGTGAGCCCTACGCCGAGCACTGGCTGGGAGCCCACGAGTCGGCTCCGTCCCTCGTCGACGGCGCCCCCTTCGACGCGGTGCTGGCGACCGAGGGGTCGTCGATCCTCGGCACGGCCACCGCGGAGCGGTTCGGTGGCCGGCTGCCGTACCTCATGAAGCTGCTGGCCGCTGACCGGCCGCTCTCCATCCAGGCGCACCCAGACCGTGAGCAGGCCGAGGCTGGCTTCGCCCGCGAGAACGCCGCGGGAGTGCCCGTCGACGCGCCGGAACGTACGTACCGCGACGCCTGGCCGAAGCCCGAGGTGATCATCGCCATCACGCCGTTCGTGGGCCTCTGCGGCTTCCGCGACCCTGTCCACACGGTGTTCCTCCTCGAGCAGCTCGGAGTGGCCGAGGAGCTCGGCAGCCTCATCGCGCCGCTCACCCAGCGCAAGGGCTCGGCCGCGCTGGCGCAGGTCTTCCTCGACGTGCTCAGCATCGACGGCGACCGCCTTCGGCTCGTCGACCTCGTCGTCGACGCGGCGTCGGACCACACCGAGGACGACGCCGAGCTGGGCGACCTCGCGCGCGCGCTCGTGCACCTGGGCGATGCGTACCCGGGCGACCGCGGCATCCTCGCCGCGATGCTGCTCAACGTCGTGACGCTGCAGCCGGGCGAGGGCATGTTCCTCGGCCCGGGCAACATGCATGCCTACCTCCACGGCGTGGCCGTCGAGGTCATGGCCAACTCCGACAACGTCCTGCGCGGCGGGCTCACCGGCAAGCACATCGACGTCGACGAGCTCATGCGGGTCGTGAAGTTCAAGGCCGAGGAGCCCTCGCTCCTGCCCGTCGACGCGGTGGGCCCCCGCACGTACCACTACGCGACCTCCGCCCCGGAGTTCACCGTGTGGCGGGTGGATCCCGGCGAGGCTCCCGTGCACGTGCCCGGGTGCGGGGCTCGCATCGGGCTCGTCCTCGACGGCGATGCCCACTTCACGGCCTCGGGCGAGACCCTCGACCTGCAGCGCGGCGAGTCGGTCCTGCTCGAAGCCCGCGACTGCGCCACGGTCTCGGGGACCGGTCTGCTGTACCTCTCGGGGCCGGGCATCTAGCCCGATCCCAGGGTGGACGGCCCAGCCGGGGGCGTCGGTTTACCACGTTAACCAGGTGAGCCGTACGTTCTCACGGCAGATTCGCCATGAGAACGTACGGCTCGCCCACATAACATGGTGAACCGACCGACCTCCACGTCATCGCGGTCCCTTCGCTAGATTTGGGCTGCGCCCTTGTAGCTCAGCGGTAGAGCACCCGCCTTGTAAGCGGAAGGTCGTGGGTTCGATTCCCACCGGGGGCTCCACTGGCCCGGCCTTCGACCTCTGCCTGCCTACCAGGCCGGTCCACGACTCCAGCGGGCTCCACTCCACCGGACGTCATGCCCGCCGAGCGGGGCCGGCCGTGCTACTCCTACGGCCCCGACCCCCGTGGACGCCACCAACATCCGGAGCGGAACCGTCGCGACGACCGGGCCGGCCGTGCCACTTCTACGGCTCTGACCCCCGTGGACGCCACCAACATCCGGAGCGGAACCGTCGCGACGACCGGGCCGGCCGCGCCACTCCTACGGCTCCGGTCCCCGGCCCCGCACGCCACCTCGCCCCGGAGCAGGACCGTCGTGACGACCGGGGCCGACTGTTCTACCCCGACGACTTCGATCCCGGCCCTGGACGCACGTCGTCCCGAGCGGGGGCCGTCGTTACGATGCCCGGCATGACCTCGCTCGGCCGCACCACCAGAACGCCCATGCGTCCCTGGCACTTCGTCGTGGCGTTCGGCGTGGTGAGCCTGCTCGCCGACATGGTCTACGAAGGCGCACGCAGCATCATCGGTTCCTACCTCGCCACACTCGGGGCCTCGGCGACCATCGTCGGTCTCGTCGCGGGCGCCGGAGAGCTCATCGGGTACGGGCTGCGGGTGGTCACCGGCTACGCCGTCGGCCGGACCCGTCACTACTGGACCTGGACGATCCTCGGGTACGCGATGACGGCGCTGAGCGTCCCGCTCATCGGTGTCACCGGCGTCCTGGCCCCGGCCTTGGTCCTGTACGGGACGGAGCGGCTCGGCAAGGCCGTCCGGTCACCGGCGAAGGACACCATGCTCTCGTACGCGGCGGCGAAGACCGGTCGCGGCAGCGCGTTCGGCGTCCACCAGGCCCTGGACCAGACCGGGGCACTGCTCGGCCCGCTCCTGTTGGCGGCCGTCCTCAGCTGGCGAGACGGCGACTACCGTCTCGCGTTCGGGATCCTCGCCGTCCCGGGCGTCGTCCTCTTGGTGATGCTCGCCTGGCTGCGCTCCCGCGTCCCGGACCCCCGGGACTACGAGCCCCCGGACCACGACGAGGCATCGGATGTTGCGGAGCCGTCGCCCGTCGCCACGGCGCCCCGCCTGCCCGTGGTCTTCTGGCAGTACGTCGCGACAGTCGCGGTCCTCTCGGCCGGCGTCGCATCGTTCCCGCTCATCGCCTTCCACGCGCTTGACAGCCACCTCGTGGGGGACGCGACCATCCCCCTGCTCTTCGCCGTGGCCATGGCCGTCGACGGCGTGAGCGGCCTCGTGGTGGGCCGCCTGTACGACGCGTACGGCTCCCGGGTCCTCGTGGCTGTCCCCCTCGCTGCCGCAGCCGCGGCCGTCACGTTCACGAGCAGCCTCGCGCTGCTGTGGCTCGGCGTCGCAATCTGGGGGGTCGTCAACGGCGTGCTCGACTCGACCGTGAAAGCGGTCGTCAGCGAGATCGTGCCGTCCCGGACGCGCGCCTCCGCGTTCGGGTGGCTTGCGCTGGTCCGCGGTCTCGGGCTCCTCGTCGCGGGCGGGGTCCTCGGGCTCGCGTACGAGCACGGCGCCGTGTGGGCGATCCTGCTCATCGTCGGCACCAACGCCGTCGCGCTTGCCGGCCTGGTCGCGATCCTGCGCCGGATCGAGCGCCACTAGCCTCCACTAGCCTCGGTCCGGCTCCCGGGCGCGAGCCCGTACGATGCGTTCATGTCCGCGACGATGGTCCAGCTGATCGGCTACGCCGGGAGCGTCCTCGTGGTCCTGTCGTTCACCATGCGGCGCATCGTGCCGCTGCGGCTGGTCTCGGTCGGGGGCGCTGTCATCACCGCCGTGTACGGGCTGCTCATCAGCGCGTGGCCCGTGCTCATCACGAACCTCGTCATCGTCGGCATCCATGCCTGGCACCTGTACCGGGAGTTCACGACCTCCCACGAGTTCGACCTCGTCCCCGTCGAGGTCGACGCCCCCTTTCTCACGGACTTCCTGGCCGGGCACCTCTCGGACATCCGCAAGTCCCAGCCCGACTTCACGGTGAACCTGCCCAACGATGTGGCCTACGTCTACATGCGAGACGGGATGCCGGCCGGGGCGCTGCTGGGCAGCAGGCAGGACGACCGGCTCAACGTCCACCTCGACTACGTCCTGCCGGCGTTCCGTGACAGCCGGCTGGGGCGTTGGCTGTACGAGAGCGGGGGTTCACGGCCGCTGCGTGCGGCCGGGCTCCGGGAGATCGCCTCGCGAGCCGCCACGGACACCCACCGCCGGTTCCTCGAGTCGATGGGCTTCGTCGCAGACGGCGACCGTTACGTCCGCAAGCTGTAGCCGGGCCGGCCTCGCGTCACTCCGGGGACGGCGCACCGTGCCGCGGCGAGGCGTGCGCCTGCCGGGCATCGGGCTGGCGCTCTCCTGCGGGCCGGGTCAGGAACTCCGGACGGCGTGAGGCCATCGCGGTCGCGAGCGCCAGCGCCCCGATGGTGACGAGTGCTCCCAGGATCAGGGCGGCGGGCTCTCCGGGTGCGAGCAGGCCGGTGCTCGTCCCGATTGTCGCCGCTGCCACGGGCACGCCGAGCTGGGCGGACGTGGAGACCGCCCACAGGGGGTGCTGCCGCGACACCGCGAGCGCGAGGTGGGTGAGGACGGCGCCTGCCCCGAGCGCGAGACCGAGGAGGACCAGGCTAGGGTCCTGGACCAGCGCCGCGACGGACAACGACGCCCCCAGCCACACGAAGTAGAGCGGCGCGAAGAAGCCCTCGGCGACCGCGAAGAGCTGCCTTGCGAGGCGGTGGGGCTCGCCGGCGAACGAGACGGCGAGGCCCAGTGCGAATCCGGCGAGCAGGACCGAGACGTGCATGGCGGCAGCCACGGCTCCGAGGCCGAAGAGGACGACGAGGCTGATGCGGAGCTCGAGCGCGAGGTGGTGGTCCTTGCTCGTGTCGCGGAGCCGGTCCCAGTGCTCGCTCTGGTCGCCCCAGCGCAGCGCCAGCGCCACGCCGACCGCGAGAAGAGCGATGAGCGCCGCCCCGAGACCGGCCCGCGGGGCGTTGTGCCAGTCGATGGCGAGGGGCAGGGCGACGATGCAGGCCGTGTCGGCGACCGCGACCTGTGCCAGCGTCGGCAGCAGCTGGTCCCCGCCGAGACCCAGCTGGTCCACGGCAGGCAGCACGAGCGCAGCCGACGACGACGCCATGATCACGGCGTACAGGCCGCCGTGACCTGTCCCGAACAGCGTCGCGATCCCGAAACCTGCACCGGCGGAGAGGACGCCCACCGCCACGGCCCGGAGGACGCCCGCCAGAAGCGCCGGGCGGAGCCGGGAGTCCCGGACAGGCACGTGGGTGCCGGCGACGAACATGGTCACGGCGAAGCCCACCTCGCCCAGGAACGTGAAGTTCGGGTCCGCCCCGTCGACGAGACGAAGGCCTGAGCCGCCGATGACGATGCCGGCCAGAAGCTCGCCGATGACCACGGGCATCCGCCACCTCGCGGTGCCCGCGAGCAGGGGCCCGGCCAGCGCGACCAGGCCGACCAGCGCCAGCAGGGGGAGGCTCACGGGATCAGGCGTCCCTGGCCACAATCGGGAAGCGGCTCTCGGAGCTCTCGTCCACGCTCCCCGTGCCCCATAGAGCCATCCCCCTCGCCTTCCCCGCGGCCACCTTCGTCATGGCAGCATCTTGCCCCCTCGGCGGGTGCCGGGCGTCGATCAGGCGCCGACGTCGTGGAGGTGGTGCTCGACGTCGTGCACGAAGTACACCGCCAGGGTTCCGACCGTGAACTCCGACCCGTTGCTGCGGAAGCCCCGCCGCTGCCAGGCGTCGTCCGGGACCTCGTCCAGCGTCGTGGCAGCCGCCTCGGTCGCCGTCGCGAGCTCGTCGCCGACGACCGCCGGGTCCTGCTCCCAGTACCTGTCCTCGACCGCCGTCGCGTCCTGGTCCCAGCTCTCGAACCTCGCCCCGTCCTCGGCGAGCATGAGCTTGAGCCGCCCGTCCATGGTCCGGTTGACGTCCCGTACGTGGCAGGCGTACTCGAGCGGGGACCAGGTGAGCGGCGCGGGACGGGCACGTACCGACGGCCCGGACAAGACGCTGCGCCACCTCGGTACGCTCGCGCGGAGCCGGTCGGCGGCACGGGTCGCGTCGAACGGGGTGAACCCGCACTCCGTACAGCCCAGCGTGATGACGTACGTCCAGTCCCGGTCCTCGGGAGGCGGCGCGAGAGGCTCTGACATGTCGGGCAGCGTACGTCAACGGGGTCTCCCGTAGCCTGCGAACCGGACCTCGGACCAGTGAGAGTCTCCCCATGTGAGGAGTGCCCTCGGGCACCGGCTGACAGCATCACCCCTAGACCTACAGACAACCACCCCACCGGCCCCGTACAGTTCGGCAGATGACGTCCCCCGGGAGGCCTGTCGCGAGAGGCGGCGGGGAGCCGCTTCAGGAGAGGAAGCATGGCTGACCTGCTCACCGTCCGCGGAGTGACGAAGACCCACGCGGGGATGCCGGTGCTGAGGGGCATCGACCTCGACATCCGGCCCGGCGAGGTCCTCGGGCTCATCGGTGCGAACGGCGCCGGCAAGTCCACTCTCATGAGCATCATCGCCGGCACGTACCGGGCCGACTCAGGCTCCATGCTCGTCGAGGGCGACCCCTACCACCCGGCCGACCCGGCGCACGCGCGCAGCCTCGGCATCGGCATCATCGAGCAGAACTTCCAGATCGACGCCTCGCTCACCGTCGCGCAGGCGATCTACCGCAACACCTACCAGGCGGGGCGCCCGCACGAGCAGCTCAGGCGGCAGGCGCAGTGGCTGCTCAACGAGGCTGGGGTGCACATCTCCCCCGACGCCCGCGTCGGCCACCTCCTCCGGCCCGAGATCGGGCTCGTCGAGGCCGTACGGCTCCTCGCGGACGACGCCCAGATCGTGCTCGTCGACGAGGTCGCGGCCACGTTCAACGTCCGCGAGATCGCGGACCTGCACTTCATCACGAGCCGCCTGACCCGTCAGGGCCGCAGCGTGGTCTACATCTCGCACCGCCTGCACGAGGTGAGGGACATCACCAACCGGGTCGCCATCCTCCGCGAGGGCGTGATCGTCGACGTCCAGAAGTCGGCCGACACAACGACAGAGCGGATGGCCGAGGCGATGTTCGGCCGCGTCGTCATGCGGGACAAGCGCACGACGAGCCACAGTCCGGAGGTCGTCCTGCGGGCGAAGAACCTCCGGAGCGAGACGCTCAAGGGCGTCGACTTCGAGCTCCACCGAGGCGAGGTGCTCGCGTTCGTCGGACCGCGCCATTCGGGCATCCCCGACATCGTGGGTGCGATCACCGGCGACCGGCCCGGTACGTTCGACGAGCTCGAGGTGTTCGGCCAGCCCCGCCGCATCACCCGCCCCGAGGACGCGGCCGCGCTGCGCATCACGTACTTCTCCGAGGACGACATCGACCTCGGCGTCTCCTCCGACGAGAGCATCGCGCGCAGCCTCATGTCGGGCGGCTGGGGCGCGGACGTCGACTTCGAGGACGAGGTCGCGGCACTCCGCGACATCATCGGCGTGCTCGGCAAGTTCCAGGTCAAGGCCAAGAGCATCCTCGGTACGGTCGACGCACTGTCGGGCGGCGACCAGCAGAAGATCGCCCTCGCCCGCTTCATGAGCGAGGACTGCGACATCATGATCCTCAACGAGCCGACCCGCGGCCTCGACATGAGCTCTCGCCACGACGTGCACAAGATGCTCTCCGAGCTCACCGAGTCGGGGAAGTCGGCCATCCTGCTCTCGACCGACTACGAGGACGCGCTGGACTGGTCGGACCGGGTCTGCGTCGTCCGTGACGGTCTCGTCTGGCGCAACGTCCCCAGCAAGGAGACCACCGCCGACCAGCTCACGCTGTGGGCCCGGGAGGCGGAGAAGCGCCCCCGCCGCGTCTGGGAGGACGAGGAGAACAGCGCGCTCGCCGAGGAGCTCTCGAGGGAGCAGGAGGCCGAGGAGTCCGAGATGCGTCGCCAGGAGGAGGAGCTCGACCGCCAGATCGCGGCCCGCGCCTCCCGCGCCTTCATCTGAGCCCTGTCGCCAGGCCCTATCGCGCGAGGGCCTCTTCCAGGGCCGCCTTGGCCCTGCCGCCGAAGGCGACGAACCGGACGTCCTCGACACTCGTCGTGGCGGACCGTACGGCCTCGACGGCCGCGTCGGCGGCGTCCTGCAGCGGCCAGCCGTACGCGCCTGCGCTGAGCAGCGGGAACGCCACGCTGGCCGCCCCCAGCTCGTCCGCGACCCGCAAGGACTCCGTGTAGGCGGACAGCAGGGTCGGCCGCCGGTCCTCGCGAGTCGTGTACACCGGCCCGACGGTGTGGATCACCCACCTCGCGGGGAGCTTGCCCGCGGTCGTGGCGACCGCACGGCCTGCGGGGAGCCCGGACGGGAGCTCTGTCTCGCGGAGGCGCCGGCAGGCGGCCAGGATCTCCGGTCCCCCCGCCGCGTGGATCGCTCCGTCGACGCCGCCCCCTCCCAGGAGCGACGAGTTGGCGGCGTTGACGATCGCGTCGACCTTCACGCCCGTGATGTCTCCCTCGACGATGCTCATGCGCATCCGGCCAGCGTAGAAGGGCTTGACGGGGAAGGACGACGGAACAGGCCACGACGTGGTGAGATGGCTGACGGCGGTGGAATGAGGGCCGACCCGCCGAAGCTCTCGTGCCCCGTACAGCCGGCGAAGGGACGCGCGCGTCGAAGCTGGAGGGGGCGCTCGCCGAACTGATCCGCACGACGGCCGGCGCCGAGTGCGCCGCGGTCATCGACATCGCGACCGGGATCACCCTCGCCAAGGCCGGCGAACCGGCGTTCGGCCTGGACACGGCGGCGCAGGGGTTCGCGACGGCGGTGCGCTACCAGCTTCGTACGGCGCTGGACCTTGGGCTCGTCGAGCCCGCCGAGGCCGTGCTCTTCTCGCAGGGCTCGCACCACCACGTCTTCGGGGTGCGCACCCCCCGACAACCGCGAGGGGCTGCTCGTCTACCTCGCCGTCCGACGGGACGGCGCTGCCCTGTCGGCCGTCCGCCGCCGCGTCACCCTGGTGGCCAGGCGCCTGCCGCTCTGAGCGGTCCTCAGCGGGTGCGGGCGGGGCCGGTACGGGAGCGGCGCCACCACCACGTCCCGAGCATGACGACGAGAATCGCGATCGTCAGGTACCAGGAATAGTCGGCGTAGACCTTCACGATCCGTACGGCAGGCTCGCCGATCCACCAGCCCAGGGCGAGGTATCCCGCCTGGGTCACGGCCGCCGCGAGGATGTCGATCACGAGGAACTTCCGCAGCCGCATGCCGGACGCCCCGACGGCCGCGTAGATGAGGGCCATGGGCAGGGGCAGCGGCAGGTACGTCGCGATGACCGCGAGCGACTCGTACCGGTGCGTGAACCTGAGCACGATCTCCGCCCGCCGCTTCGACATGCGGCTCTGCCCGGTGAACGAGTCGAGGATCGCGTGCCCCCACAGGCGGCCGGCCCACCAGTACACCCAGTCGAACTTCACGATCGACGCGGTCGCCGCGAGCCAGTACACGAGGATGGGACCGCCGTTGACCTCGATCCAGGCGCCCGTCGCGACGACGCTGGCGCGGCCGCCGTTGATGACGGCCGACAGAGGCGGGTTCGCGAGAAGCAGAGGGCGCAGCGGCAGCATGACGAGCGCCCAGACGCCGAGGATGGCGATCGCCGCGTAGCAGGCGAGGTCCGCACGGGTCGGCTTGTGACGCCAAGGCAGCCTCGGGTCGTCCCACCACTCCTTGGAACCGCTCTCGACCTCGCCCGGACCAGGTACGGGCGGCTCGGGCGCGTCGACAGGGAGCGCGGAGGGCGGCTGCTGCTCGTCGGTCACTCCGCGAGCGTACAGGTCAGGCCGACCGGAGCTCCGCGAGCACGACCGTCACGTCCTCGCCGTTGAGGGTCAGGTCGGCCGTGAGGACGCCCAGCGCACCGATTGGCTCGGCCTCGTCAGGATGCCGGGCGACATGGATGGTCCAGCGGCCGTACGTGATCAGGTCGTCGCCACGACGCTGCCCCGCCACCAGGTCCACGCCCTTGGCGCCCGAGCCACGTGCGGGGGTCTGCGGCGCTCCCGAGGACACCGGTGCCTCGGTGTCGGCCTCGACGATCGTGCGGAGCAACTCCGCGGCGTAGACCGGGTCGGACAGCGCGTCGTAGATCCAGCGGGTTCCCAGCGCCGAGTGCTCCATCGTGCCGAGCAGGGCCGACTCCGCACCCTCGAGCGGAGCGTCGCGGTACGTGAGCGGCACCTGGTACAGGTCGCCGCCGCTCGTGACGAGCATGATCTGGACGCCGACCGCCCCCGCGGGGTCAACGAACCGGAACTGTCCCACCGTGGCGAGGTCGCTCGGGTCGCCGGCGAACCAGGGCTGACGCGGCAACCACGCCTTCATAAGGTCGGTCTTGCTCGGGGTCAACGTCGCGTTCGGGTGCACGTCTGCCGTACGGGCCATGGCTCCTCCTCGGGTTCGCGGCCAGCCTGCCAGACATCACCGGATCATGCACACTCGAGCGCGCTCTCCAGTCCGACTGAGCACCCTGCTCCTCGCTGAGCACCTCTCACGCGCGGTGCTCGGTCACGTCCGTGGTACTCAGTCGTGTCTGGAGCGAGCGGACAGGCGATGTTCACGCTCCGCTCATCCACGTACCGTCCGGGTCGACTGGTCGGCGGCGAGGATCTGTTCGCGAAGGATGTCGGCGTGCCCCGCGTGCTGGGCGAGCTCGGCGATGCAGTGGACGACGACCCAGCGCAGCGAGATCGGTCCCCGGCGGTTGCCCAGCACGAGGTCATCGAGACACATGTCGGCGATCCGCCGACGGGACGCCTCGCACACCGCGTCGTAGCGCTCCAGGACCGAGGCGATGGTGTCGTCGGGGCCGAGCGTGAACGACTCGTCGACGCTCGAGCCGACCTCGAACGTGCTGCGGTCACGGAGTGTGATGGCCTCGTCGAACCAGGCGAGCTCGACGAACGTCGCGTGCTTGACCAGTCCGAGCAGCGTCGTGAGAGACGGTACCAGCGAGCGTCTCGCCTGCTCGTCCGTGAGGCCGTCGAGGGTGCTGCGGAGCTCGGCGCGGTAGTCGTCGAGGAAGCTGTCCAGCATCCGTCGCTCGTCGGCCTGCCACGTTGCCGCGGAGTCGCTCACCCGGTCACCGTACGGCGTCGCGGGCGGCGACGAAGGCGTCGAGTGCGGTGTCGAGGTCGGCCCGCGTGTGGGCGGCGGAGAGCTGGGTACGGATCCGGGCCTTGCCCTGCGGCACGACGGGGTACGAGAACGCCCGCACGTACACGCCGCGCGCCACGAGCTCGTCGGCCATCCGGGAGGCCACGGCCGCGTCCCCGACCATCACGGGGACGATCGGGTGGTCGCTCTCGGGCACGTCGAAGCCGAGCTCGGCGAGACGCGCCCGGAAGTACGCGGTGTTCTCCCGCAGCGTGCGCCGCAGGTCGCCCGACGAGGCGAGGAGGTCGAGCACCGCGAGCGAGGCGCCGACGATGCTGGGCGCCAGCGAGTTGCTGAACAGGTACGGCCGGGAGCGCTGCCGGAGCCACTCCACGAGCTCGGCGGGCCCGGACACGTACCCGCCGGACGCTCCGCCCATCGCCTTGCCCAGCGTGCCGGTGACGACGTCGACGCGGCCCCTCACGCCCAGGTGCTCCGGGGTGCCGGCGCCCGTCTCCCCGATGAACCCGACGGCGTGGGAGTCGTCGACCATGACGAGCGCGTCGTGCGCCTCGGCGAGGTCGCAGATGCCGGGCAGCGGCGCGAGGTAGCCGTCCATGGAGAAGACGCCGTCGGTGGCGACGATGCGCCGGCGGGCACCGGAGGCAGCCGACAGCTGTGCCTCCAGGTCGTCGAGGTCTCGGTTGCGGTAGCGGTAGCGCGCCGCCTTCGACAGCCGCACGCCGTCGATGATGCTGGCGTGGTTGAGCTCGTCGGAGATGATCGCGTCGCGCTCGTCGGTCAGCGCCTCGAAGAAGCCGCCGTTCGCGTCGAAGCACGAGCTGTACAGGATCGTGGCCTCCGTGCCGAGGAACTCCGAGAGCCTCCGCTCCAGCTCGACGTGCAGCTCAGTGGTGCCGCAGATGAACCGCACGGACGCCATCCCGAAGCCCCAGTCCTTCAGCGCCGTACGGGCCGCCTCGACGACGACCGGGTGGTCGGCGAGCCCCAGGTAGTTGTTGGCGCACATGTTGATGACGCGCTTCCCGGCGACGGTGATCTCCCGCGACTGGGGTGAGGCGAGCCGTCCCTCGACCTTGTACAGCCCGGCCTCGCGAAGCTCCGCGAGACCCGTCGCCAGCTCCTCGCCGAATCCGTACATGTCCAGCCTCCTCCTGGCAGACGTTACCGACACCCCCGCGGGCGTCGACGATGCCGGGCTCACGCCCAGCGCATGACCACCTTGCCGCCATGGCCCGACGCGGCGGTGGCGAACGCGGCCTCGTGGTCGGCGGCGTCGAACCGGTCGGTGATGACGCCGGAGATGTCGAGCCCCGACTGGATGAGCACGCTCATGGCGTACCAGGTCTCGAACATCTCCCGGCCGTAGATACCCTTGAGCGTGATCATGTGGAAGACGAGCGTCGACAGGTCGAGCGTGGTCTCCCCGGACGGGATGCCCAGCATCGCGATGCGGCCCCCGTGCGTCATGTTCGCGAGCATGTCGCGCAGCGCCGCGGGCGCACCGGACATCTCCAGGCCCACGTCGAAGCCCTCGGTCATGCCGAGGTCGTGCTGCGCCTCCGCCACGCTCTCGCGGGAGACGTTGACGGTACGGGTGGCGCCGAGGCGGCTCGCGAGCGCCAGCCGCTCGTCCGAGAGGTCGGTGACGACGACGAACCGCGCGCCGGCGTGCTGCGCGACCATGGCGGCCATGATCCCGATCGGGCCGGCCCCGCTCACGAGCACGTCCTCGCCGAGGCACGGGAACTGCAGCGCGGTGTGCACGGCGTTGCCGAAGGGGTCGAAGATCGCCGCGACGTCGACGTCGACCTCGTGCCGGTGGACCCACACGTTGCCGGCAGGGATGACGACGTAGTCGGCGAACGCCCCGTCGAGCTGGACGCCGATGCCCTGGGTCCGGACGCACAGGTGGCGCCTGCCCGCACGGCAGTTGCGGCACTGGCCGCACACGAGGTGTCCCTCGCCCGACACGAGCTGGCCGATCTCGAGCCCTTCCACGGCCGCACCGAGTGCGGCGATCTCGCCCGCGAACTCGTGGCCGATGATGCGCGGGGTACGGATCGTGCGCTGCGCCCACTCGTCCCAGTTCGCGATGTGCAGGTCCGTGCCGCAGATGCCGGTCGAGAGCACCCGTACGAGCACGTCGTTCGGCCCGACCGCCGGGACGGGCACCTGGCTCAGGGACAGGCCCTTATCCGGCCCGTTCTTCACGAGGGCTCTCATGGTCGAGGGTATGAGCGAGGACAATGCAGCTCCATCAGTCGGGACGCGGAGAACAGAGCCGGTTCCTGGGGCCTTGCGGGGCCACTAGAAGGCCGGTATCGGGGGCGCGTACGCCATGGCGGCCATCATCACCAGGCCCGCCAGAGCCAGCAGCCAGGCGTACACGCGTTGAGGGACGAGTCTGAGAGCCAGGACGACGAGGAGCGGGGCCAGCGACATCGAGTAGCGCGAGACGATCCCTACGTCCATGCCGAACGTCACAGCGTTGGTCAGGCGCAGGCCCGGCGGGTAGGCCCATAGGACGAGGACCGCCGCCGTGGCCACACCGAGAAGGTCGTTACGCTCAGGAGTCTCAGGCGTCGTCTCCGAGGTGGGTCCCCGCATGATAGCGGTGGTGATTAGCGCCCCCAGAACGAGGATCGTGATGACCGCAGGAAGGACCTGCTGGACATCCGCGGCGAAAGAGAACCAGACGCTGGGGGTCGCTGGCTTGGTGCCCGCCGGCTCGGGGAACCACGGCGAGTGGAACGACAGGGCCTCCAGCGCCATCCCTCGGGCCACCTGGCCGATCGACTTCACGGGAGCGAAGGCGTACAAGTCCGCGTTTCCGACAGTGGCGGAGCCGGAGATCCACCGGCCCCACAGGAACCACGGAACGATCACAGCGCCGGAAGCAGCCCCCAACTGCCACCACGTTGGCTGCCACGCGATCGCCCTTGGACGACGGAGGACACGACACCCCCAGACCCACAGCCCGTACGCCACGATAGCGCCGGCGGGAAGCGCAGAGGTGACGGCGGTGATCCCAGACAGGAGTGTCGCGAACAAGAAGAACCAGTAGCCCCGCCTGGACCGCAGCCACAGGAATCCCCCGGCAGCCGTGAGGGAGCCGAGAACGAGACTGGCGGAGGACGGGTTGAAGTATGCGCCCATCCGGAAGAAGATCGCCGCCGCCGAAGGTACGGTAACCAGCGCCGCGAGATGCGCGCCCTTGAGGTGAGCAGCGTACCCGAGGAGCCACAGACTCAGGAGACCCGCCAACAGCACCAGCGCCGAGTACGTACGCAGGCCGGTGATGTCCACCCCCGAGCCAGAGGGCACCCCCGCGATCAGGGCGGCCAGGGCGAAGAACGTCGGGTAGTGGATGTAGGCACTCGAGTACGCCCCCTTCAGCTGGGTGCCTGCGCAACCCGGCGGAGGCGGGGACACCAGACCGACACCACAGTTGGCCTCGTATACGACCCTAGGTGAGTAGACCGACCCGCGGGTGGGCAATTGACCGTCCCAGAGGTGAGCGACGTAGTCGGTGTGGACGTGCTCGTCGACCACGAACAGGGGCATCCCCGCCTGGGAGAGATGTCGGACAGCACCGAAGAACAGGACGAGCACCACCAGGGCGATCAGAGGCCATCCGATCGCACCCGCGAGCGAGGCCACCCGTGCCCAGCCTGTCCGGACGTGGCCGGACGCCGTTGTGTGCGGCCTGTCGTCGGCCGAAGTGGCGCTCACGCCGAGCACGCTACTCCCCTGATCGGATCAAGAGGCGGCCACAAGCCGCTCACCAAGTCGTGGCTGGCCCGCGGACCACGGCCGATATAGTGCGGGTCGTTGACCCTTGACCCTGAAAGGCGCCGTGACCGACATCACCTCTCTCGGGCAGCCCACCGTCGGCCCCGAAGAGCTCGACGCGGTCCTTGCGGTATTTGAGACAAACTGGCTGTCAGGAGCCGGACCGGCCTGGACAATGCCCGGGGAAGCGTCCGAGACCGGGACGAACTATCCCGCAGTCCTCAGGAACACACCGTGATGTCAGGCCCGTCAGCATCACGAAGCAGCCGACTCATCGGAGCCTGGCCACGGGTCGACGAGGTCGTCAATGGAGTGCGCGAGGACGGGCTTCCGACGTGGCGCTCAGTGCTGTGGTTCCCCGCCCTCATGTTCGTCGGCATGCTAGTCCTGGTCGGGCTGGGCATCAGCGGAAGCTCAGTTGGCAACTGGTGGCACTACTTCGAGCAAGGCGCCGATCCCAGTGTCTACGCCGGTCAGCCACGCATGATCCGCACTGACGAGTGGGTTGCCCAGGCCTCGCAGGTCATCTCGCAGTACCGCAACGGTTTTCCGGGGATCAGCCCGATGTTTCCCGGCGGATACGACGTGACCCTCCATGGTGACCTACCCACCCGTGACTGGTCGGTGGCCTTCAGACCGCACCTGTTCCCCATGCTCGTCCTGCCACTGGCGCAGGGATACGCCTGGCGATGGTGGCTCCCGGCGTGGTTGCTGCTGTCTGGGGCCTTCCTGCTCACCCGGACCATGCTTCCGCGCATCGGGTGGGCGGCGCCCACCCTCGCCATCTCGGTGGTCTTCTCCCCGATCGTCCAATGGTGGTGGCTGGCAATCACCTTCCTTCCCCCTGCCTGGGCATTCGTGGGCATGGCAGCCGTGTGGTGGTCGGTTCACACGACCCGGTGGCGAGAGCGGACCTTCATGGCCGCGTTGACGGGCTATCTGGCCGTCAGCCAGGCGATGAGCATCTACGTGCCCTTCATCATCCCTTGTGTCGTCATGTTCGCGGCCTTCACGGTCGGGACAGCCTGGTTGGGGGTCCGGCGCTTCGGGCTCAGGACAACCGTCGTGCGGGCCATGCCGCTGGTGGTCGCGGCAGCGATGGCCGGGGTTGTGCTGGTCCTCTGGTACGTGACCCGGCGAGCCACAATCTCCGCGATGCTCGGCACCGTGTATCCGGGAGCCCGCCGCGTGCTGACCGGATCCGGCGGCGCCCGAGAACTGTTCGCCCTGTTCACTGCGCCCTTCAGCACACCTGAGGGGCCGAATCTCTCGCTGGGACCATTCGGCACCAACCAAAGCGAAGCCTCAACCCCCTACATGATCGCCGCGTTCCTGGGCGTGGCTCTCCTCGCTCTGCTGTGGTTCGACCTGCGACGCAAGCGCCGGCTCGACTCCATGGTTGTGGCGACTCTCGGTGCGATGATCCTCATCGTCGGTTATCTCATCGTCCCAGGGTGGAGCGCGGTAGCTCACCTCATCGGACTCGACATGATGACGGCCTCGCGCGGCCGGATGTTCTGGCTCGTGGCCGGCGTGGTCGCTTTCGTCGTGGTTGGGCGTCGCCTTGTACCCGCCGATGACTCGGAGCCGGTCAGCCTGGGTCGGTGGACTCAGGCGTTGACCCTCCTGGTGGCCTCCGAGGTCATGATCCTGGTTGTCTACGTCATGGTCCGGCGCTCCGACGAGACCCTCGTCATTAACTGGGAGTGGATCATCCTGGTGCCGGTTTTCATCCTGGCGATCTGGTTCGTGGTTCAGCGGCACCTCGCGCTGGCTGCGCTCACGATCGCCATCGTCAGCTTCGCCACCACGAGCGGAGTCAACCCTCTCTATCGGGGGGTGTACGACGCTGCCACCGAGACAGAGGCCGGCGCCGCTGTCGTGGCCATCAACAGGTCAAGACCAGGCAACTGGCTAGCCGTCGGTGCCGGGCCCGAGGACTTGGCCGTCCTGCTGCACGCGGGGGTGACCTCTTTCAACGGTCTCGCCTCGTTCCCACCGATGGCCATGTGGACCTCCATCGATCCTTCGAGGCGGTACGAGGCCGTATGGAACCGCATGGGGGTTATTAGCTGGAAGCCGGGAACCGGCGAACCGACGTTCGAAAACCCCGTGGCCGATCAGATCGTCGGGACCTTCGACCCATGCTCGTCGTTCGCCAAGACGCAGGTGACGTACGTCCTCGTGCGGGATGAACAGCCGACCGCGTGCCTGACGAAACTCGCCGTCACCCATGACGGGCCACTCGTGACGTACATCTACGAGGTCGTCAAGTAGCCGCACGCTCAGCCGTCGTATGGCGAGGGCTCACCGAGGACCGTCGCGCGATGTGTTGGTCGATCCCGATAGAGGCAGTCGCGGCATGGCGCGTTGAGAACGTGCAGCTCGCCGGGCTCGACGAAGACGCCAAGCTCCAGGCCCAGCAGGTCGTCGCCCGCGTCTCGTCGCGCCGTCCTCCGGAGCGCGGATCCATGGTGCGCATGGGCGTCGACGCCGAGCACATCCACGTGTTCTCCGACGTCACGCAGGAGCGCCTGTCCTGAGTCTCTGACACGCACGCTGTCCGGGCCTCGCCGTCTGGCGGGCCCCGGACGTCTGTTCGTACGGCCCCCCAGTCAGACGCCTGACACGTGCTCGCTGAGCACGGACGGAAGACTCGGGCGGCGCCGGCCGCGCATCCCCCATGGGCGTGGCATACCTTGACGTGTTGACCCGAGGGCCCCATCAACCCCCCGAAAGGAGCCCGCTATACTCTTGCCGGCCACTCCGAGGAAGGCGACGTGATCGACTTCACCCCCTCGGCAGACCCATCCTGCAGGACGGCATTCCCGCCTGATCCCCGCGCCCGGCGGATCGTTCATGATCACCGGCGACGTCATGCGCGTCGCCTTACTCGAGGAGACACCCCGATGATCCCAGCAGCCAAGCCCGTCATCGGCGACGAGGAGAGAGCCGCCGTCGATCGGGTCCTGCGAAGCGGGATGATCGCCCAGGGCCCCGAGGTCGCCGCGTTCGAGCGGGAGTTCGCCGACGAGCTGGTGGGCGGCCGCACCTGCGTCGCCGTGAGCTCCGGCACCGCCGGCCTGCACCTGGGCCTACTCGCGGCCGGCATCGGCCCCGGCGACGAGGTCATCGTCCCGTCCTTCACGTTTGCCGCGACGGCCAACTCCGTGGCACTGACCGGGGCCACCCCCATCTTCGCCGACATCGACCCGGTCAGCTACTGCCTCGACCCGGCGTCCGTCGAGGCTGCCATCACGGAGCGGACCGCTGCAGTGATGCCCGTGCATCTCTATGGCCACCCCGCCGACATGACTGCCCTCGTGGCCATCACCGACAAGCACGGGATCCAGCTCTTCGAAGACGCCGCCCAGGCGCACGGGGCATCCTGGGACGGTCGCCCGGTCGGCTCGTTCGGCACCTTCGGGATGTTCAGTCTCTACCCCACCAAGAACATGACTTCGGGCGAGGGCGGCATGGTGTCGTGCGCCAACCCCGACATCGTCCGTAAGGTCCAGCTCCTACGCAACCAGGGCATGGAGAAGCGGTACGAGAACGAGGTCGTGGGCTTCAACCAGCGCATGACCGACGTGCACGCCGCCATAGGACGGGTCCAGCTCACGAAGCTCCCCGCCTGGACCGCCCAGCGCCAGGCCAACGCCACGTTCCTATCCGAGAACCTCGTCGGCGTCGGTGTCCCGACAGTCGCCGCGAACGCCACGCACGTCTGGCACCAGTACACGATCAGGGTCCCCGAGGATCGAGACGGCTTCGCGGCGGCGCTCGCGATGCGTGGCGTCGGCTCGGGGGTCTACTACCCGATCCCGAACCACGAGCTGCCCTCATTCGGGCTCACGCTCGACCTCCCCTGTACACGCGAAGCGTGTGCCCAGGTACTCTCTCTCCCCGTCCACCCGGCCCTCAGCCAAGAGGACCTCGAAACCATCGTCGACGCCGTGAACGCCTTGGCGAAGGCAGGTGCGTGATGCCGAACCTCAAGGCTGGACTCATTGGGCTGGGCGTGATGGGACGGCACCACGCCCGCGTTCTGCGCTCCTTGCCGGGGGTCGTTCTGGTCGCCGTCGCTGATCCCGGCGGCGACCAATACGACGCTGCCGGAGGCCTGGATATCGGCAAGGACGTCCAGCACCTCATCGACAGCGGGGTTGACTATGCGGTCGTTGCCGTCCCCACGGTCTTCCACGAGGAGGTCAGCATCGCCCTGGCCGAGGCGGGCATCCACGCACTGGTGGAGAAGCCGCTGGCCAACGACGTCGCCGCTGCGACCCGGATGGCAGACGCCTTCCGTTCGCGTGGTCTCGTCGGTGCCACGGGACACATCGAGCGATACAACCCGGCTCTGCAGTCGATGCGTACGCGTCTCGAGGCAGGCGAGCTCGGCGAGGTGTTCCAGGTCGTCACACGCCGACAGGGTCCTTTCCCGATCCGGATCGCAGACGTGGGCGTTGTGAAGGACCTCGCCACCCACGACATCGACCTGACCGCGTGGGTGACTGGCTCGTCGTACGTGTTAGTGTCCGCCCAGACGGCGTTCCGTTCCGGCCGCGAGCACGAGGACCTCGTTGCAGCAGCCGGTCGGCTCGCGGACAATGCGGTCACGAACCACCTCGTGAACTGGCTGTCGCCCATGAAGGAGCGGGTGACGGTTGTGACCGGCGAGCGCGGTTCGTTCGTGGCGGACACGCTCACTGGTGACCTGACGTTCTACGCCAACGGCACCGTCGCGACCACCTGGGACCTCATCGCGGGCTTCCGCGGCGTGACCGAGGGCGACGTCGTTAGGTTCGGAATCGCCAAGCCGGAGCCGCTGCGAACGGAGCACGAGGCCTTCCGCGATGCCGTGCTGGGCAAGCCAGCGGACATCGTCACGATGGAACAGGGGCTGGCGACGGTCCGGGTTGCCGAAGCCGTGCTGACCGCTTCCAAGACTGGAGAGACCATTCGCCTCTGAGTAGGCCGGGGTCAGTCGGGCGGCCCGATCGTCTCGCCCGGGGCCCCCAGGTGTGCGGAGGCTGACGACGGGTCAGCGTTGCCGGGACTCGAGCTCTCGGACATGCCGAACACCCACCGGCTCATGAGCCAGTAGTTGATGAGGGCAATGACGGCCATCGAGATCAGTTTGGCGACGTGCGCCTGCAGGCTGACGGCAACGAGCCCGGCCACGATGGAAGTTGACAGAACGAAGTTCAGGGCGACCAGGAGAACGTATCGGATGAGCATCTTCCTGCTATGCACGACCCGAAAGACCAGCGCCCTGTTGCCCGAGTAGTTGACGGCGAACGCCGACAGGAAGCCGATTGCCGACGCGGCGGGGGCTGCCACACCCAGCGCGTACAGCAGCGAGAACATGCCCGCGTCCACCGATGCGCTCGCGACGCCTACCCCGAGGAAAGTCACCAGCCTCCGGATCCGGTTCCCTCTCACGGTGTCGCCTGGATATCCAGGACGAGCGCTTGAGTGAGCATGTTGATGCCGACGAGGGTAGGCCCGACGGCGAGCAGCCAGGTGCCAGTGCTCGCCTCGCTCGGGCCGAGGGTCTGGATGACCGCCCAGATACCTACGGCCACCCCGAAGATGGTCAGCAGGAGACCTACGAAGAGCAGCAGGGCGATCGGCGAGAACGACCAAAGGACGTACTTGCGCCAGATCCGGCGCCAGAAGCCGCCCAGAAGCAGCCAGAGGAGGCGAGGCATGACCTGGTGCAGCCGCAGTGTTGACGTCTCGTCGCGATAGACCGCGGGGATCGGCACGTCGACGACAGAAACATCGATGATGTTCAGCCAAATGAGCTGGTCGTTCTCGAACTCGTATCTCTCCGCCAGCTTGTGCAGCGGCATCCGCTCGAGGACCGTACGGCTCACTGCCGTGTACCCGTTCTGAGGATCGACGATGTTCCAGTAGCCCGATGCGACTTTGGTGAGGAACGTGAGCATCACATTGCCCCAGAAGCGGTAGCGGGGCATGCCGGCGAAGCTGTTGGCGGAGTAGAACCGGTTTGCCTTGGCGAAGCCCTTGTGCCCCGAGACCACCGGGTCGAGAAGAGACGGTAGGTAATCCGGGTCCATCTGGCCGTCGCCGGCCATCACGGCGACGACGTCGGCCTTGAGCTCGATCGCTCGCCGGTGGCCCGTCACGATGGACCCACCGACACCCTTGTTCACCTCGTGGCGAATCACCTCGGTCTGCGGGCTTGCCGCAGCCGTGGCAACGTCGTACGTGGCGTCCTTGCTCTGGTCGTCGATGATCAAGATGTGGTCGACGAAGTCGGGCATCGTGGCTATGACCTCAGCCACGTGGCGTTCTTCGTTGTAGCACGGTACAACCACCGCGATCCGCTTGTCCTGGTACATCCGTGTCCCTTCGTCGATCAGATCTTAAGGGCGACGTACCAGTGACATGGCCAACCATGTGCGAGCCTGGGCCCGGTATTACGTATCGTGGTGGCACCATCCACGAGCATCCCAGGAGCCCGCATGACGCCTACCCCGCAGTTCGTCTCGAAGGGCGGCAACCAGATTCACACCAGCGCAGTGATGGGTGCCTCTGTACGGCTCGGGACAGGAAACATCATCGGCCCAGGGTCAGTCCTCGCCGGCAGACTCGTCGTAGGTGACGGTAACTTCTTCGGTGCCAACGTGGTGGTCGGATGCCCACCCGAGGTTCGGGGGTTCCCACACACCGCCGACTGGATAGACACATCAGAAGGCGAAGGCGTCGTCATCGGCAACCGCTGCGTCTTCCGAGAAGGGGCGCAGGTCCATACCGGCTGGCACGACCAGACCGTCGTGGGGGACGAAGTCTTCCTCATGAACCAGGTGTACGTCGCCCACGACTGCCACCTCGCTGACGGCGTGACGATGGCTTCCAACGTCGCCGTCGGCGGCCACGTGCATGTTGGGCTGCACGCCAACCTCGGTCTCGGCACCGTGGTCCACCAGCGGCGCTCCATCGGCGCCCTGGCGATGGTCGGCATGGGATCGGTAGTCACCCGCGACGTGCCACCTTTCGCCAAGGCGTTCGGCAACCCATGCCGGGTCAAGGGCACGAACTCCGTGGGCATGGAGCGTATGGGGATCTCAGCGGAGTCGATCCGAGAGGTCCAGGAGGCCCTTGAACGCGGGGAGCTACCCGGCGACATGGGGTACGGCGACCTGGCGCCCTACGCCACGACCAGGTGACTTGTTCCGTTTTGCCCGTCGGGTGGCCGTGCGAGCCTCCCGGCCTGAGAACAGGTCGCTCCTGATCGGGCGGTCCCTGTCTTGGCCCGAGGGACGTCCTCCGGGACCGGGGCCAGCCCAGGTTCTCGCGCCTGGCCCAGGACAGTTCCCCAGGTCAGTCGGACAGGGTGGCCCACGTGAGCCGGCGACCCCGGGGGCGCGGCGCGATCTCACCCCGGTGTTCCATATCGGCGTCCGGGCATGAGAAGATCCACGGCAGAGGGCGTAACCCTCGTTCGTTCCACTACGGATCGTCGGGCACGTACCTGCCCGTGGAAAGGATTCACACTGTGGCTACTGTCACGTTCGCAGACGCCTCGCGCGTCTACCCCGGTGCCGACCACCCGGCCGTCGACAAGCTGAGCCTTGAGATCGGCGACGGCGAGTTCATGGTCCTCGTCGGCCCCTCCGGCTGCGGCAAGTCGACCTCGCTGCGCATGCTCGCGGGGCTCGAGGAGGTCAACACCGGCAACATCTACATCGGTGACCGCGACGTCACCGACCTGCCGCCGAAGGACCGGGACATCGCCATGGTGTTCCAGAACTACGCGCTGTACCCACACATGACCGTCGCCGACAACATGGGCTTCGCGCTCAAGATGCAGGGCGTCGGCAAGCAGGAGCGCGCCGAGCGCGTCCTCGAAGCCGCCAAGCTGCTCGGCCTGGAGGACTTCCTGTCCCGCAAGCCGAAGGCCCTCTCCGGTGGGCAGCGGCAGCGCGTCGCCATGGGCCGCGCGATCGTTCGTCAGCCCCAGGTCTTCCTCATGGACGAGCCGCTGTCGAACCTCGACGCCAAGCTTCGCGTCTCGACCCGTACCCAGATCGCGGCCCTCCAGACCCGCCTCGGCGTCACCACCGTGTACGTGACGCACGACCAGGTCGAGGCCATGACGATGGGTGACCGCGTCGCGGTCATGAAGGACGGCGTCCTGCAGCAGGTCGACACCCCGCTGACCCTGTACGACCAGCCGGCCAACCTCTTCGTGGCCGGATTCATCGGCTCCCCGGCCATGAACCTCATGTCCGGCCCGATCGTGGACGGCGGCGTCTCCATCGGTGACTACGTCGTCCCGATCAAGCGCGAGGTCCTGGCCAAGGCCCCCGGCGAGAAGACGCTGACCCTCGGCATCCGTCCTGAGTCCTTCATCATGGCGGACGACGGCATCGGGCTGGACGTCGCGGTCGTCGAGGAGCTCGGGGCGGACGCTTATGTGTACGGCACGCTCGCCGGGCTCGACGAAGACGCCAAGCTCCAGGCCCAGCAGGTCGTCGCCCGCGTCTCGTCGCGCCGCCCTCCGGAGCGCGGATCCATGGTGCGCATGGGCGTCGACGCCGAGCACATCCACGTGTTCTCCGACGTCACGCAGGAGCGCCTGTCCTGACTGGGGCCGACCTCTCGTCACACCAGCTGACAGGCTCGCGGGCCGCGTTCGTCCTCCTGGACGATGCGCGGCCCGCGGGTCGTTGTGGAGCTCGCCTGTTCCGCGACCCCGTCGAGGCGACGACGGCGTGGACCGTCGACGACGTACCGGCCGTCCTGGAGACGCTCCGCCAGGCCGGCCGCCGTGGACTGCACGCCGCGGGGTTCCTCGCGTACGAAGCGGGCTGGGCCATGGAGCCCGCGCTCCCCGCCGTCATGGTTGACCGTCGAACGCCCCTGGCTTGGTTCGGGCTGTTCGAGTCGGCGGTCCCCGTGAGCGACCCGTGCAGCCTCCTGCCCGACCCTGCTGGTGCCCACGTCGGACCGGTCACCCCGCACATCGGCTACGACACGTACGCACGCCGGTTCGCGGTCGTGCACGACCACATCAGGTCTGGCGACATCTACCAGGCGAACCTCACGTTCCAGGCGTCGGCCCGCTACGCCGGCAGCCCGCTCGCGCTGTACGCGGCGTTGAGGTCCACGTCGCAGGCTGGCCACGGGGCGGTCGTGTGGACTGGCTCGCAGTGGGTCCTCAGCCTCTCCCCCGAGCTCTTCGTCTCCCTGGAGGGCCGAACCGTCACGGCGAGGCCGATGAAGGGCACCGCCGCACGGTCCCCCGACCCCGCGGTGGACGCCGCCCTCGCCGAAGACCTCCGGCTCGACCCCAAGCAATGCGCCGAGAACGTCATGATCGTGGACCTGCTCCGGAACGACCTCGGCCGGGTCGCCGAGCTGGGGTCGGTCGCCGTCCCACGGCTGTTCGAGGTCACCACCTACCCGACCGTCCACCAGCTCACGAGCACCGTCACGGCGACGCTGCGCGACGGGCTAGACACCCTCGACCTCGTGTCGGCGAGCTTCCCGTGCGGGTCAGTCACGGGCGCTCCCAAGATCTCCGCCATGGAGATCCTGGCCGGGCTGGAGGAGGGCCCACGGGGTGTCTACTGCGGCTCGGTCGGACACCTCGACCCATCGGGTGACGCGTCGTTCAACGTGGCGATCCGCACCCTCGTGCTCGACGAGGAGCGTTCGACCGCGACCCTCGGGCTCGGTTCGGGCCTCGTGGCCGACAGCACGCCCGAGGCGGAGTGGAAGGAGTGCCTGGACAAGGCGGCGTTCCTCGACCTGGGGAGGAAGGTCGAGCTCGTGGAGACGATGCGCCACGACTCCGGCGGCGTCCGACGGCTCGAGCTCCACCTGGCGCGGCTCACATCCAGCGCGGACGCGCTGGGCATGGCGTGTGACACCTCAGCCGTCCGGGACCTCGTCCTGGAGAGCACCTCGACCGTACGGCTGCCCTCCCGGGTCCGGGTCGTGCTGGGCCGCGTCGGGGCCACCTGCGAGGTCGGCCCGCTCCCGGCATCGCCTCCGGAACCCTGGTCGGTGAAGCTCGCATCCCTGCCCGTCGAGCCGACCGACTTCCGGCTGCGTCACAAGACCACGGACCGGGCCTTCCACGACCGCGCCAGGGTCGACAGCGGCGCCGACGAGGTCGTCTTCGTCCGTGAGGACGGTCTCCTCACCGAGGGGAGCTTCACGGCGCTCTTCGTCCCGCGCGGCGACGTGCTGCTCACGCCCCGGGTCGAGTCCGGCGCACTCGACTCCGTCCTCCGGCGCGAGCTGCTGGCGTCAGGTCGCGCGGTCGCCGCCGATCTCCGGACGTACGACCTCGCGGACGGCTTCCTGCTCGGCAACAGCCTGCGAGGCCTGGTCCGCGCCCGGCTGAGCACGACCTAGGCTCACGCTGTTGTCTGGGTACGGTGAGGGGCAGGCAACAGTCGCAGCTGGAGGAACAGTGACACAGACCGTGAACCTCGTGATCCTGGGAGCCTCGGGGGATCTCACCCGTCGCCTCCTGCTGCCGGGTCTCGGCACCCTGCTCAAGGCGGAGCACAACATCTCGGTGCACGTGGTCGGAGCCGCCGCGGAGGACTGGGACCAGGGCACGTGGCGCGACATGGTCAAAGCCGCGCTGACCGACGGCGGCTGCTCCTCCACGGCGATGCAGGAGATCCTCGACGACACCTGCTACACGCAGGTCGACGCGTCGAGCAAGGACGACCTGGCCGGCCTCATCAAGGACCTCACGGGACGGATCGTCCTGTACTTCGCGCTCCCGCCCGCGGTGAGCATGGCCGCCTGCAAGGCCCTGTCGGAGATCACTCTCCCGCGGGAGCTGTACCTGGCGATCGAGAAGCCGTTCGGCACGGACGCGAAGAGCGCCCACGACTTCAACGAGCTCCTGGCCCACCTGCCGCTGCCGGAGTCGCACATCTTCCGCGTCGACCACTACCTCGGCAAGGCGACGGTGCTGAACCTCGTCGGGCTCCGGTTCACGAACCGCCTGTTCGAGCCGGTGTGGAACGCGACGAACATCGAGAGCATCCAGATCGTGTACGACGAGACGCTCGCCCTCGAAGGCCGAGCCGGCTACTACGACCGCGCCGGGGCGCTCAAGGACATGATCCAGAGCCACCTTCTGCTCGTCATGGCGCTGCTCTGCATGGAGGAGCTCGCCACGTTCGACGCGTTCGAGCTGCGCGACCTCATGGCGCACCTGCTGCGCTCGACCCACCTATGGCAGGACGATCCCGTCGAGGCATCACGGCGCGCCCGGTACACCGCCGGCAAGGTGGGAGACGAGGTCGTCCCCGACTACGTGAACGAGAAGGGCGTCGACCCGACGCGTAACACGGAGACCCTGGCCGAGGTCGTCGTCGAGATCCGCAACGCCCGCTGGTCGGGGGTGCCCATCACGCTGCGCAGCGGGAAGGCGCTCGGCGACGGCGTACGTCAGATCACGCTCGTGTTCCGGCCCATCGCCCACACCCCGGCCGGCTTCCACGACGAGGCCCCCCGCAACGTCGTCGTCATCGGGCTGTCGCCCGAGTTCATCCGGGTGCAGCTGTCCACCAACGTCGAGGGGGACCGGTTCAGCCTCGAGCCGACCGTCCTCCACGCAGAGCTCGGGGAGAGCCAGATCCGGCCGTACGGCGAGATCCTGTCGCACATCCTCAAGGGTGACCCTCTGCTCAGCGTGAGGGGTGACGTCGCCGAGGAATGCTGGCGCATCGTCACCCCGGTCCTCGACGCGTGGGCGGAGGGCAAGGTGCCCCTCGACTCGTACGCGGCGGGCTCAGCAGGACCAGGCGCCTGGAGCTGAGCGCGAACCCGCTCGCCTCGCCGCCCCGGCACGTCGTTTCGCGTGCTGGTGCACACTGTCACACGTGCCCCGCTTCGTCTCCGCCAAGCCCGACTCACGGCTGATCCCGCTGCCGTGGGGCACGCCGCTCGCGGAGTGGCCGACCGAGCACCTCGTCGCCCTCCCCCGCGGCATCTCCCGCCACGTCGTGCGGTTCATCCGTGTCGGCTCCAGCGTGTACGCGGCGAAGGAGGTCATCGAGCACCTCGCCCTCCACGAGTACCGGCTCCTGCACGACCTCATGCGGATGGGAACCCCGTCGGTGGAGCCCATCGGCGTCATCACGAAGCGCATCGCCGCCGACGGCACCGAGCTCGACCCGATCCTCATCACGCGCCACCTCCAGTTCTCCCTCCCGTACCGCTCCCTCTTCGCGTCGGGCGTCCGCCAGGACACGGTGAGCCGGCTCATCGACGCCATGGTGGTGCTGCTGGCACGGCTCCACCTCATCGGGTTCCTCTGGGGCGACGTGTCGCTGTCGAACACGCTGTTCCGCCGGGACGCCGGGTCGTTCGCCGCCTATCTCGTGGACGCCGAGACCGGGGAGCTGCACGACACGCTCACCGCCGGGCAGCGCGAGCACGACCTCATCATCGCGCGGACGAACCTGTTCGGCGACTTCTGCGACCTGCAGGCGGGGGGGATGCTCGAGGAGAGCCTCGACCCCCTCCATCTCGTCGACATGGTGGAGACCCGGTACCGGGAGCTGTGGTCGGAGCTGACCGGCGTCGAGGAGTTCTC
>JAJZQV010000115.1 GCA_021803025.1 Actinomycetes bacterium
GACGACAACGTCGTCCGGGTTCGACACGATGCCGCGGACCAGGTGCTCGAGCGCCTCGGCGAGCACGTCAGGCCTGCTCGGCCGCATCGTCGCTCACCGCAGGCTCGTCAGGGGTGGCGGCGGGCTCAACAGCCTTGGCCTTGCGGCTCGACTTCGAGATGGCCTCGGTCGTCGAGGAGCCGTCGCTCTCGGCCAGCGCCTTGTTGAACGCCGCCGTCTTGTCCTTGGGAGCGGGCTGCTCGTCGATGCCCGAGGGCGACGTGTCGCCGGTGAACTTCTGCCAGTCGCCTGAGCGCTTGAGCAGCGCGACGACGGCCTCGGTGGGCTGGGCGCCGACACCGAGCCAGTACTGCGCCCGCTCCGAGTCGACCTTGATGACCGACGGGTCGTTCTTCGGGTGGTAGAGCCCGATCTCCTCGATCGCCCGGCCGTCGCGCTTGGCGCGCGAGTCCATGACGACGATGCGGTAGTGCGGCGAGCGGATCTTGCCGAGCCGCTTCAGACGGATCTTGACAGCCACGTGTGTGGTTCTCCTGTGGGTACATGCCTGGACATCCCAGGCGGTGTGGTGGACGCCGCCGATCGCGAGTGGGGTCGCGCGCCGGCCTCCGGGGGATCCGCCCTGTACGTGGTGAGAGGGCACGGGCACGACGGATGCGGGGCAAGTCTGCCAGACTGACCGCGAAAGGACGAAACCGCCACGTGGCGGCGAGTGCGAAGGTGGTGGCCGGATGAGCTCACCCGGCGCCGCCCCGGCCCCCCGGGCGTGGGCCCTTCTCGGCCCGGCGTTCGTCGCTGCGGTCGCGTACGTGGACCCGGGCAACGTCGCCGCGAACCTCAGCGCCGGGAGCCGGTACGGCTACCGGCTGCTCTGGGTGCTCGTCGGGGCCAGCGTCATCGCGGTCGTCGTCCAGTACCTGTCCGCCCGTCTCGGTCTCGTGACCGGCAAGTCGCTCGCCACGCTCGTCTCCCAACGGCTCGTCACCCGCCACCGCTTCTGGAGGGTCGCGTACGCAGTCCAGGCGTACGTGATGGCGATCGCGACGGACCTCGCCGAGGTGATCGGCGGCGCCTTGGGGCTCCACCTGCTGTTCCGAACCCCCTTGTGGCTGGGCGGGCTGCTCGTCGGAGTCGCCACGCTGCTGCTTCTGCCGGCCATGCGGGCACACGGCGAGATCGGGTTCGAGCGCGCCGTCGTCGTGCTCATCGTGCTCATCGCCGTCGCCTTCCTCGGCGGGCTCGTGTGGGCTCCCCCCGACCCCATCCGTACCCTCGCAGGTCTCGTGCCGCAGGTGCCGGACGCCGCGGCCTGGTACCTGGTGGCGGCGATGCTGGGGGCGACGGTCATGCCGCACGCGGTGTACCTGCACTCGGCCCTGGCCGTGGACCGCTTCCACCGGCCGGGGAGCCCGCTCGCTCCCATAGAACGGCTGCTGCGCATCCAGCGGACCGACGTGCTCGCCGCGCTCGCCCTCGCCGGCACCGTGAACATCGCGATGCTGCTCTACGCGGCCCGAGCGCTCACCGGCCTGCAGGGCGACACGATCCAGGACGCCCACGCCATGCTCAGTGCGACGCTCGGCCCCGTGGCCGCCGCGTTCCTCGGTGTGGGGCTGCTGGCGTCGGGCGTCGGCTCGGCGATCGTGGGGACCCACGCGGGCAGCGGCATCGCCGCCGACTCGCTGCCCGTGCGGATCTCCCCCCTGTGGACCCGGGCCGTCACCATCGCGCCCGCAGTGCTGATCATGCTCACGGGGGTCGCGGCCACGGCCGTGCTCGTCGCGAGCCAGGTCGTGCTGAGCTTCGGCATCGGGTTCGCCGTCGCCCCCCTCGTCTGGCTGAGCAGCCGCGAGGACGTGATGGGTCAGTGGCGGATCACGCGCGGCCTTCTGATCGTCTCGTGGACGGTCGTGGCCGTGATCGTGGCCCTCAACCTCGCCCTCGTGGCGACCTGGCTCTAGCGGTCGCTCACCAGGCGTACGCCTCCGGGGCGGGCTTCGACCCGTTCGGCCCTGGTGCGGGGAAGATCTCGTCGAGGCGGTCGAGGGTCTCGCTGTCCAGGACGATCTCGACGGCGTGGACGGCCCCGTCGAGCTGTGCCTGCGTGCGCGGGCCGACGATGGGTGCCGTGACGCCTTCCCGGCTCAGCAGCCAGGCGAGACCGACGTCGGCCGGGTCCTCGCCGAGGTCGGCGCACAGCGACTCGTACGCCTCGAGCGCCTTCCGGTGCGTCTCGAGCTCCTCGGCCGCGCGGCCCTTGCCCGTGCGGGAGCCGCCGCCCTCACGCTCCTTGCGCAGCGCTCCCGAGAGCAGCCCGCCGTGCAGCGGCGACCAGGGGATGACGCCGATGCCGTACGCGATGGCAGCGGGCAGGACCTCGAGCTCCACCCACCGAGTGAGCAGGTTGTAGATGGACTGCTCGCTGACCAGGCCGAGGAAGTGGCGTGCCTTCGCAGCCTCCTGCGCCTGGACGAGGTTCCAGCCGGCGAAGTTCGAGCTGCCGACGTACAGGATCTTGCCCTGCTGGCGCAGGACCTCCATGGCCTCCCACACCTCGTCGAACGGCGTGGAGCGGTCGATGTGGTGCATCTGGTAGAGGTCGATGTAGTCGGTCTGCAGGCGCTTGAGGGACGCGTCGCACGCGCGACGGATGTTGAGCGCCGAGCAGTAGCGCTCGTTGGGCCAGTCGCCCATCGTGCCGAACATCTTCGTCGCGAGCACTGTCTTCTCGCGACGGCCGCCTCCCTGGGCGAACCAACGGCCGACGATCTGCTCGGTGATGCCCTCGCCGACCTTGCCCCCGTACACGTTGGCGGTGTCGAAGAAGTTGACCCCGCGATCGTGGGCGCTGTCCATGATGGCGTGGGAGTCGGCTTCAGTCGTCTCCGGCCCGAAGTTCATCGTGCCCAGGCAGATCCGGCTCACGAGCAGTCCGCTGCGGCCGAGATGTGTGTACTCCATGGTGTTTCCTTCCCGTCTCTGATCCCGACCTTAGCGAGGGGCGCCCCCGGCGACGGGTGAGTCCAGATGTTGTCTCACGCCGAGGTGTCCACGACGATGCGCCCTCGCAGCACGACGTAGCGCGGGTGCATGACGACAGCCGGGTCTGTGCGCGGGTCCGAGGTGTACGCGACGAGGTCGGCCCGCTCACCCTCGGAGAGGCAGGGGCGGCCGAGCCAGTCGCGCGCCCGCCACGAGGCGGCCCCGAGGGCGAAGTCGGCTCCGCCCAGAGCCGCGAGCGCGACGACCTCCCGCCCGATCCGTCCATGGGCGCCCACACCGCCGGCGTCCGTCCCCGCGTACATGGGCACGCCGGCTTCGTACGCCTTCCGGAACGTCTCGTGCCGGCGCGCGTACAGGTCACGCATGTGCGCGGCGTAGGTGGGGAACCTGTCCGCCGCCTGGTCGGCGATGCCCGGAAAGATGTCGAGGTTGTCGAGCGTGGGGACGAGCGCCACCCCACGCCCCGCCATGACCTCGATCGTGGCGTCGTCGAGCCCGGTGCCGTGCTCGATCCCGTCGATGCCGGCCGCGACGAGCTCCGAGACGGACTGCTCGCCGAAGCAGTGCGCGGTCACCCGGGCCCCCTCCGCGTGGGCCCTCTCGATCGCCTCTCGGGCGACGTCCGCCGGCCAGCTGGGAGCCAGGTCGCCCGCGTCGCGGTCGATCCAGTCGCCGACGAGCTTCACCCAGCCGTCCCCGCGACGTGCCTGGACGGCGACCGCCGCGACGAGCTGGGAGGGCTCCACCTCCTCGGCGTAGTTGCGCAGGTACCGCTTGGTGCGCGCCACGTGACGGCCGGCTCTGATGATCTCCGGAAGGTCGTCCCGGTCGTCGACCCAGCGGGTGTCCGCCGGGGACCCGGCGTCTCGCAGGAGCAGGGCACCGGTGTCCCGGTCGGTGACCGCCTGCGCCTCGGCCGTGGCCCTGTCGACGGCACCGTGGGGACCGAGGCCGATGTGGCAGTGGGCGTCAACGAGGCCGGGCAGGATCCACAGGTCACGGCCCAGCGAACGCGCCGAGGACGGGCGTACGAACGTCACGTGGCCCTCGACCACCCAGAGGTCCCTGGTCTCGCGCTGGGGAAGCACGGTCCCGTGGAGGTGCAAGGGTTCGTCGACGACCGTCCCGCCGGCGGCGTGGGTGTGCGTGCTGCCGTCGTGCGTGTGGACGAGGCCGCTCAGCAGGTCGTGGGTGTGGAAGGGGCCGGTCATGCCCTCATTCTGTCGGCCGGCCGGCGCGAGCCGCGACTACCGAGGTCCCTTGTTCTTGGGGCTGAGGAACTGCTGCATCTCGGGAGGAAGCTGGAAGCCCTTCATCGCCTCGGCGAGCTCCGCCTCGGTGGCCGGGAGGCCTCCGGCGCCGAACACGCTGGGATCGGGAGCCTTGAGCGCGGGCTGGGAGGTGGGTGCGGGCTGGCTGCGCTTCGCCGGGTTCCCCGACACCCCGCGTCCCTTCTTCTTCGCGGCGGGCGACGTACGGCCCTTCCTGGCTGCCCCGGGGCCGGCACCCATCATGCCGCCCATCGACTGCATCATCTTGCGCGCCTCGACGAACCGGTTGACGAGGTTGTTGACGTCGCTGACCTGGACCCCGGCGCCCTTCGCGATGCGGGCGCGGCGCGAGCCGTTGAGGATCGACACGTTGGCACGCTCGGCCGGTGTCATCGAGAAGATGATCGCCTCGATGCGGTCGATCTCCCGCTCGTCGATGGCGTCGATCTGCTCGCGCATCTGACCCATGCCGGGCAGCATGCCGAAGACCTTGGACAGCGGCCCCATCCTCCGTACGGCCTGCATCTGCCCGAGGAAGTCCTGCAGCCCGAACTCCCCGCCGCCCAGGCCGAGCAGCTTGCTCGCCGCCTTCTGGGACTCCTCGCGGTCGAGGTGGCGCTCCGCCTGCTCGATGAGAGTGAGCATGTCGCCCATGTCGAGGATCCGGCCGGCCATCCGGTCGGGGTGGAAGACGTCGAAGTCCGCGAGCTTCTCGCCGTTGGACGCGAACATGATCGGCGTGCCGATGACGCGGGCGATCGACAGGGCCGCACCGCCCCGTGCGTCGCCGTCGAGCTTGGTGAGCACGACGCCGTCGAAGCCGACGCCCTCGGCGAAGGCCTTGGCCGTGTTCACGGCGTCCTGGCCGATCATCGCGTCGACGACGAACAGGACCTCGTCGGGGTCGACCGCCGCCTTGATGTCCGCGGCCTGCTGCATGAGCTCGGTGTCGACGCCCAGGCGTCCCGCGGTGTCGACGATGACGACGTCGTGGAGGTGGTGGGCGGCGACCTCGACCGACTGCTTCGCGACCTCGACGGGGTCGCCCACGCCGTTGCCGGGCTGGGGCGCGTACGCCGCAACGCCGGCCTGCTGCGCCACGACCTGCAGCTGGGTGACGGCGTTGGGACGCTGGAGGTCCGCGGCCACGAGCATCGGCGTGTGGCCCTGGGACTTGAGCCACACGGCCAGCTTGCCCGCGAGCGTCGTCTTGCCGGAGCCCTGGAGGCCCGCGAGCATGATCACGGTCGGCGGCTTCTTCGCGAACCTCAGGACCCTGGTCTGGCCGCCGAGGATCGTGACGAGCTCGTCGTTGACGATCTTCACGATCTGCTGGGCGGGGTTGAGGGCCTTGCTGAGCTCCTCGGCCCGCGCTCGCTCGCGCACCGCGGATACGAACTCCCGCACGACCGAGAGGCTCACGTCGGCCTCGAGAAGCGCGATGCGGATCTCGCGAAGGGTCTCGTCGATGTCTGCGTCGGACAGCCGTCCCTTGCCGCGCAGCGTGCGGAAGGTCGCGGTCAGGCGGTCGCTCAGGGTGTCGAACACGGATGGTCCTTGGGTCTGGAGACGGGACCGGGCAAGCCTACTCGGTCGACCGGGCCTCTCCCGGCGTGCGACGCCCGTCCAGCGTGAGCTGCACCATCACGAGGTCGAGCCAGCGACCGAACTTGCGGCCGACCTCCGGCATGCGCGCCACCTCCACGAACCCGAGGCGCTCGTGCAGCCGCAGCGACGCCTCATTGTCGGCCGAGAGGCCGCCGATCATGACGTGCAGGCCCTGGTCGGTGGCGTACTCGACGAGGCGCGTCAGCAGGATGGTCCCGAGACCGCGTCCGCGTGCTTCGGGGGCGAGGTACACCGAGTGCTCGACGGTCTCGCTGTACCCGGCCTTGTCCCGGAAGGTTCCGTACCCGGCGAAGCCCACGACCTCACCGTCGACCTCCGCGACGAACGTCGCGTTCCGGCCGGTGTTGTGGTGGTCGAGCCACGCCACCCGGTTCTCGAGGGTCACCGGCTCGTCGTCCCAGGACGCCGTCGACGTGAGGACAGCGTCGTTGTAGATCGCGAGGATCGCGTCGAGGTCCGCCGCTGTGGCGCGACGGACGACGGGCTCAGTCACCGAGGACACCGTCGACGAACTGCGCGGCGTCGAAGGGAGCGAGGTCGTCGACGCCCTCACCCAGGCCGATCAGCTTCACCGGTACGCCGAGCTCGCGCTGCACCTGGACGACGATGCCTCCCTTTGCCGAGCCGTCGAGCTTGGTCAGCACGATGCCGGTCACGTCGACCACCTCGGCGAACGTACGGGCCTGGACGAGGCCGTTCTGACCCGTCGTGGCGTCGAGCACGAGCAGCACCTCGGTGACGGGCGCGACCTTCTCGATGACCCGCTTCACCTTGCCGAGCTCGTCCATGAGCCCCGTCTTCGTATGGAGGCGGCCGGCCGTGTCCACGAGCACGACGTCGGCCCCGCTGTCGCGACCCGCCGCCACAGCCGTGTACGCGACGGATGCCGGGTCCGCGCCTTCCGCGCCACGCACGGTCTCCACCCCGACCCGCTCGCCCCACGTCGTCAGCTGGTCGGCGGCGGCCGCACGGAAGGTGTCGGCGGCGCCGAGCACGACCGTACGGCCCTCGGCGACGAGCACCCGAGCCAGCTTCCCCACGGTCGTCGTCTTGCCGGTCCCGTTGACCCCGACCACGAGGACGACACCCGGGAGGTCCTCGCCGTCCGGGCCGGGGGCGCCGACGGAGTGGACCGTACGGTCGAGGTCCGGACCGACGAGCGCGATGAGCTCCTGGCGGAGGACGTCATGGGCCTTCACCGGGTCCACGACACCGTCCACGGCGAGCCGCTGACGGAGTCTCGTCGTGAGCTCCGTGGCCGGTCCCACGCCGAGGTCCGAGGTGATGAGGGTCGTCTCGAAGTTGTCCCAGGTCGCCGCGTCGATCCGGTCCTGGGACAGCAGGTCCGCGAGACCGCGCGCGAGCGCGTTCTGGCTGCCCGCAAGCCGTCGCCGCAGCCGTACGAGCCGGGAGGCGGGCGCCTCGGGGACGTCGAGCGCCTTCGTCGAGGGCTTCGCCGTTCCGGCGATGGCCGGTGGCTCGGCCTCCTCCTCGACCGGGCGCGTCGGCCCCACCGGGGGCAGCACCGGACGCTCCTCCACGGGCGGAAGAGCCTTGCCGCGAGACCGTACGACCAGGACGGCCGCCACGAGCACGACGATGACGGCGGCCGCGATGACGAGCCAGTAGACCGGGTTCACGCGGTCATCCTAGGGGGAGCCGGGAGGCGCGCTCCGAGGTTCGAGCCGGGACGAGCAGCCTCAGTGGCGCGCGTCGAGCAGGCGGAGAAGAGCCTGCGGCGGCTCGGCCTCGCCGTTCAGGTGCTGGGCGGTACGACGCATGAGGGCGGCGAACCGGGTACCGGAGTAGCGACCCCCCTTGTCCGCGATCCCGACGGTGACGACGAGCGCCAGACCGACGACGATGGCAAGGATGACCGTCATGGCGACGATGGCCGAGAGCATGGAACAGACCTTTCGCAGGGGAAGCGCGGGTTCAGTGTCACCCGCCCCCCGAAGTGGAGCACGGCGCCACGCCGGCGGCTAGTCGCCGTCGTCGCGAAGTCGTTGGGAGATGACCGCCGACACCCCGTCACCGCGCATGGTCACGCCGTAGAGCGCGTCGGCGACCTCCATCGTACGCTTCTGGTGCGTGATGACGAGCAGCTGCGAGGTCGCCCTGAGCTCCTCGTAGATCTCCAGCAGCCGGCCGAGGTTCGTGTCGTCGAGCGCGGCCTCGACCTCGTCGAGGATGTAGAACGGGCTGGGCCGGGCCTTGAACAGGCTCACCAGGAACGCGACGGCGACGAGTGAGCGCTCACCGCCGGACAGCAGCGACAGCCGCTTGATCTTCTTGCCCGCGGGACGGGCCTCGACCTCGACGCCTGTCGTCAGCCAGTCGCCCGGTTCGGTGAGCACGAGCGCGCCCTCGCCACCCGGGAAGAGCCGCGAGAACACGCCCTCGAACTCCCGCGCCACGTCCTCGTACGCCTGCGCGAACACCTCCCTGACCCGGGCATCGACCTCGTCGACGATCTCGAGGAGGTCGACCTTCGTACGCCGCAGGTCCTCCAGCTGGTTCGACAGGAACGAGTGCCGCTCCTGCATCGCGTCGAACTCCTCGAGCGCGAGCGGGTTGACCTTGCCGAGCACCTGCAGGTTGCGCTCTGCGACGCGCAGCCGGCGCAGCTGCTCCTCACGCACGTACGGGACCGGCTCGGGTGTCTCGTCGTCGGCCGTGAGCGGCAGGCCCTCGTCGGTGACGAGGACCGGTACGGGCTGATCGGGGCCGTACTCCGCCATGAGCGTCTCCGGCTCGATCCCCACCTCGGCCAGTGCCCGCTCCCCCAGTGCCTCGATCCGCATCCGCTGCTGCGACCGGGCCAGCTCGTCGCGGTGCGCCGTGTCCACGAGCCCCTCGAGCTCCTTGGCGAGGCGCCGTACGGATGACCGGGCACGGCCGAGCACCTCGTTCGCCTCTGCCCTGTCGCGGTCGGCCGCGTCACGCTCCGCTGCGATCGCCGCGCGGGAGACCTCGAGGCGCTGCAGCAGGTACGAGGCGCCGGTGTGGACCGCCCTCGCCGTCTCCCCCTCACGGCGCAGCTGCTCCCGGCGCGCCTCCGCCCGCACCCTCGCCTGACGCTCGGCCTGTGCGGCGGCGCGCAGCGACTCGGCCCGTCCGGCTGCGGCGCGGCTGCGCTCCTCGACCGTCCGGAGCGCCAGTCTCGCCTCCATCTCGGCGGACCGCGCACGGCGCGCCGCGTCGGCGAGGGCGTCGCGCTCGCTCGGGTCGGGCTCTGCGAGCTCCCCCTCGGCGGACGCCAGCGCCAGCCGGGCCGACATCTCCTCGAGCGCGGCGACGTCCCGCGCACGCGCCGCCTCCGTCTCGGCGATCTGCGCGTCGAGCCGCTCCGCCTCGCCGCGCGCCGCCCGCCCGGACTGGTTGAGCTGGCCCAGCTGCTCCGCGAGCGCGTTCTGCTGGGCGTCGGACTCGTTGAGGCGCGCGAGGGCCACGTCCAGGCGGGCCTGTGCGTCCGCGAGCCGCGCCGTGACGGCCGTCACCCCGAACCCGACCCGCTCGACCTCGTGCTGGGCCGCGGTGAGCTCCTCTGCGGCCTGGTCGACGGCTGCCTGCACCTGGATGAGGCTCGGCCGGGGCCCGGAGCCACCGCTCGCGAACCACTCCGAGAGCACGTCGCCCTCTCGGGTGACGGCGGTGACGTCGGGGAGCTGGCGGACGAGGCTGCGTGCCGCGTGCAGGTCGTCGACGACCGCCATCTTGCGCAGGAGCCGGCGGAGGGCCCGCTCGACCTGCGGGTCGGCGGTCAGGACGTCGACGGCGTACCGGGCTGTCGACGGCAACCCGGGCCAAGACTCGGGAGCGTCCTTGGCACCGCCGAGCAGCATCCCGGCCCGACCCAGGTCCTCGGCCTTGAGGTGGGCGAACGCGCCCAGCGCCGCGTCGATGTCCGCGACCGCAACGGCGTCCGCGGCGGAGCCGAGAGCGGCGGAGACCGCTGCCTCGTACCCGGGCTCGACCGTGATGAGCGCGGCGACCGACCCCAGCAGCCCCCCGACGGCGTCCGTGGCGGCGAGGAGCTGGGCGGACGCGTCCTCGCGCTCGAGACCGCTCCGCAGCGCCTCGACCCGCGCTGCCAGAGCCGCCCGCCGCTGCGAGGCGTCTCGCTCCTGGTCGCGCAGCCTCGCGAGCTCCTGCTGCGCCTCCGTAACGGCCTCGTCCGCGGCCTCGTACTCCTCGTCGAGGCCCATCTCGCCCTCGTCCAGGCCCGCAACGTTGGCCTCCAGCGTCTGGAAGGCCCTCGTCGCCTCGTCGGCGCGCGCCAGCGCCGCGTCGCGGGCGACCGTGAGCCGTGCCACCTGCTCCGCGGCGTTGTCCGTACGGCTCCGCAGCGAGCCCACCTGTCCCGTGAGACGGGCCAGTCCTTCCCGGCGGTCCGCCGCAGCACGGACGAGCGCGGCGAGCCGCGCCTCCGAGGCGGTGTGCTCCTGCTCGGCGGCGACCCTCCGCTCCGTCGCCTCTGCGAGGGCACGCTCACGGCGGCCCACCTCGGCCCGGAGCCCCTCCTCGGCCCGCGCCTCGGTCGCCGCCTCCGCATCGAGGGCGTCGGGGTCGCGTCCCAGGCGGCCCTCGATCGG
>JAJZQV010000116.1 GCA_021803025.1 Actinomycetes bacterium
CATCGCGTGCGACTACCGAGACCTCATCTCCCCGGTGATCAGCTACCTCGCGCGGATCGAGATCGGCCCGCGCGACGTGGTCCAGGTGTTCGTCCCCGAGTACGTGACCGGCCACTGGTGGGAGGCGGTCCTCCACAACCAGAGCGCGCTGCGTCTCAAGAGCCGCCTCCTGTACATGCCGGGCGTCATGGTGACGAGCGTCCCGTACCAGCTGCGGTCCGCCGAGCAGTACAGCCTCGACCGGCCCGGCTCGTCCGCTCCCCACCGCGACGCGGCAGGCGGACCAGGCTCTCCGGCGGCTGCGCCGCAGAACGCCACGGTGGCCGGCGTCCCCGCCGGTGCGACCAGCACATCCGTTCCGGCCCACGCGGGGCCGGACCAGCATGACGCGAAGGATGCCACGGAGCATCCGGATCTGGCAGTCTCGCGTAGGTGAGTGAGCTCGCAGTCGACACGGGGCGGACGAGTGGCCTGGCCACGACGCTGCCCCGGCGACGGCAGGTGTACGGGATCGTCGTCGCGGTCGTCGTCCCGCCCCTGCTCACCGGGCTCCTGCTCCTCGGACGTACGAGGCCTGGTCTGGACACGGTGCTGCTCCTGCTCGTGCTCGCGAGCGTCGGAGCCTCGGCCGTGGGCGGCATCCTGCCCGGCGTGGTGGCGACCGTGGTCAGCGGCGGTCTCGCCAACTTCTTCTTCACAGTCCCGTACGGCACGTTCATGGTCGCGAGTGCGGCGGAGGCGGTGGACCTCGTCATCTTCCTCGCCGTCTCGCTCCTGGTCGGCTTCCTGACGGAGGTCACGGCGCGCGGCCGGGCGAGGGGGGAGCGTCAGCGCCTCGAGGCGACCTGGGTCGCGGAGGTCGGCACGAGGGCCCCCGACCGCGACTCGGTCGAGCGCATCCTCACCGAGGCGCTCGGCGTGTACGAGATGCACTCCGCGTCCCTGCTGAAGGACGGCCAGGTCCTCGCGCGGATCGGCGAGGACGGGCCGGGCGACACGGCGGTGGAGCTCTCCGCAGGTGAGGGCCTGACCGTCCGTCTCGTCGGCCCCGAGCACCTCGGGGACGACCGGCGGCTGCTCGGCTCCTGGGCGCGGGCGGTGGGCCAGCTGTGGCGCACGCGCGCCCTGGCGCTGCAGGCGAGGCGCGCCGAGGAGCTCGCGCGGATCGACGAGCTGAGGGCGAGCCTCCTGGCTGCCGTCGGCCATGACCTGCGGAACCCTCTCGCCGCGGTGACGGCTGCGGCGTCGACACTGCGCCAGACCGACATCGAGCTGACCCCCGAGGACCGCGAGGAGCTCCTCGCCACGATCGTCGAGCACGCCGGACGGCTCAACGACCTCATCGCCAACCTCCTCGACATGAGCCGCATCCAAGCTGGCGCCCTCTCGGTGCACCCCGAGCCGACCGTGCTGCTCGAGGTGCTGCGCGGCGTCGTGCAGCGGGGGGCCGGGCGGCTCGAGCTGGACATCCCCGACGCGCTGCCACTCGTCGTCGCCGACGCCGGGCTGCTGGAGCGCGTCATCGCGAACCTCGTCGACAACGCCGAGCGTCACGTGGGAACAGGGGAGCAGATCCTCATCAGGGCGTACGCGACCGAGACGAACGTCGTCGTGGAGGTCGTCGACCACGGGCCAGGCGTCGCGCCCGAGCGCCTGAGCGAGATCTTCGCCCCCTTCCAGCACTTCGGCGACCGCTCGACGACGGGAGTCGGGCTGGGGCTCGCGATCGCACGCGGCTTCACGGAGGCGATGGGCGGTACGCTCGCGGCGTCGGCCACGCCGGGTGGCGGCCTGACGATGACGATCACGCTGGAGGTGGCGCGTGCAGCGGCTGCTCATCGTTGAGGACGAGCCCGCCCTGCGCCGCGCGCTGACCATCAACCTCCGTGCGCGCTCGTACGAGGTCGTCCCCGTCGGCGACGGGGCTGCGGCACTGCGCGCTGCGGCCGCCAGCCCGCCAGACCTCGTCGTCGTCGACCTCGGGCTGCCGGACATGGACGGGATCGACGTGATCGCAGGCCTGCGCGGCTGGTCGACGGTGCCGATCATCGTCCTGTCGGCCCGCGACTCCCAGGGGCAGAAGGTACGGGCGCTGGATGCGGGCGCCGACGACTACGTCACCAAGCCGTTCGGCATGGACGAGTTCGTGGCCCGGGTGCGGGCAGCGCTGCGCCGGGCCGACATCCCGCAGCTTGCGACCGGACCCGTCGTCGCGACGCCCGACTTCACCCTCGACCTCGCGGCGAAGCGAGCGACACGAGACGGCGTCGAGGTGAAGCTGACGCCCACGGAGTGGCACCTCGTCGAGGCGCTGGTCCGGCATCCGGGGATCCTCGTCGCGGGAAGCCAGCTGCTCGCCGAGGTCTGGGGGCCCGGTTTCGCGAAGGAGACGAACTACCTGCGCGTCTACTTCGCGCAGATCCGGCGCAAGCTCGAGGCCGACCCGAGCCGGCCTCGCCACTTCGTCACCGAGCCGGGTCTCGGCTACCGCTTCGAGCCGTGATCCGCGTCGCGACCTCGGGTGGCCGTGCCGGACCGGCGTCCAGCCACGCCCTGCCTCACCTGCTCACCCGGTCGGGCACCCCCGAGCTCGACGACCTCCTGGACCTCGGCGCACGGATGCGCGAAGCCCAGCCCCGGTCCACATGGTGACGTCGCTCGCGGCACAAGCGTGAGAACGCCGTCCTGCGCCGTCTCGACCTCCTGCTGGCGTCGCAGGGGACCGCTGAGCCGAGGAACGGCTCGTACGTGTCAGGCGCGTGCGCGTCGCTCGGCGTTCCTGCTCTCCACGGCGACGGCCCGAAGGTGGGTCGTAGCCCCGCTCTCGAGGCGGTCCTGAGCGTCACGGAGCATGAGGTGCAGCTCGTCGTTCTGGGCGGCGAGGTCCTGGAGCTGCTGCTCGAGCATCGGCACGGTGCGGTCCCACGCCGCGAGCGCGGCAGCCTCGATGCGTCCGACCTGGAGGTCCGCGTCGCGCAGGTCCGGCCGCAGCAACGAGCCGTCCTCGACGGTCGAAGGAGCGTCGGCGTCGACCGGTCGCTCCGAGATCCCCGGAACCGAACGGATCACCGTGCTGGGCACGAACGGGGTCGCCGTCGGACGAATGACTGTCCCCTGCTGGCCTGGGCGAAGGACGGTCGTCTGCTCCGGATGCCGCATCAGTGTCACGTCCTGGACCCCGCGGATGACCGTCCCGTCCTGAGACGGGGGGATTGCGGTCCCGACCTGGACCGAGGGGCGCAGGACGGTGGCGTCCGAGGGGCGCAGGACGGTCTCGTCAGGGGCTGGACGGATCACCGTTCCCTCGGCGTCGTCGCCCTCGTGGAGCGGGACGTGGTCGATGGGCGCCATGCCGAAGGGGAGGCGATGCGTCGGGAACTCCGGCTCCCCGCCCCGATCTGTGGTCTCCGGGACCTCATCGGCGGGGTCCTCCCGGTCCGCGGCCTGCGAGGGTGCGAAGGGAGAGGCGTCCGTCTCACCTCTGGTGATGGCGGCGAGCGCGCGCTCAAGGGCCGCGTCGTTCCGTCGCCGGCTGCCTCGGCCGAGGTACCAGCCGAGGACCGCCGCGAGCAGCGCCGTGATGACGAGCACCACGCTGATCTGGCCGAGCACGTACTGGAAGCCGTCGAGCATCAGCCCTCCTTGCCTGCGCGATCCGTTGTCGTGGCCATCCCTCATCGCCTCGCGAGGAGCGAGGTGATCTGTGCCGTCGCGACCCGCGCCTCGATGCGCATGAGCGTGAGGTTGGCGGTGAGCGGCCCTGACATCACCAGCACGATGTCGTTGCCGCCCGAGTAGACGACCAGCTGGCCCTGGGTCCCGCGGATGACTGTCTCCGTGAGCGTGCCCAGGCTGCTGCGCTCGACGATCCGAGCGCCGAGTCCGAGGGCCGTCGCTGCCGTCGCGGCGATCCGCTCGGCGTCCGCGTCGGGCAGGTCGTGCGCGACCGGGAGACCGTCCACCGAGGCGATCATCACGCCGAAGAGCTCGGGGACGGCCTCGTGCATCGACGCGACGATGGCGGCGAGCTGTTGGGACGTGGTCGGCTGATGCGGACCCGCAGTCATCATCGTGCTCCCCGGAGGTTGGTGGGCGTCGGGCGCCTGCCGTGGCAGTCCGAGCGACGCAGTCGTGGTTCTCGCGTTGACGGTAAGCCGGGGCCGACGCAGCGGCAACTGGCATGAGAACCCTCTTGCTGGTGAAGCTCCTGGGCACACGAACGTTCGCACGGCCGCAGACGTGAGCGCAGGCGGCCTCCCGACCGACGCGGCGGTCTGGCTGCAGGTCAGCTGACCACCGACTCCCACGTGCGGTCCGCGGCGGCTCGTGCAACCTCGGCGTCGTACGCGTCCGCGGCGAAGCTGTGACGGTGCGTGAAGGCCCCGTTGTCGAGCCATTCCCACACCACACGGTCGCCGTCTCGCACGACGCGGATCGAGACACCGCCGCAGCCCAGCAGGCCGCACTCGTTGCTCCGGGAGATCGGCACGACCCTCGGCTCCCCGGCCTCGAGCTGGTTGACGGGCCGGAAGAGGTCGTCGGGGTGCATCCCTGAGCGCCCAGCCCGAGCCGTCCAGTTCTCGTCGTCGATGGTGATCCGGACGGTCGGCTCGGCGACGGACCACTCGGTGTCAGCGCGCTCGACGGTGAGTCTCAGGGTCGAGACCGGTCCGGTCTCGCGCCCGTACCGGTAGTCAGGCAGCGTCTCGGCCGAGGGCGGCCATGCGAGACCGAGCTCGTCGAAGACCCGTGCCACGAGCTCGCGGGTCGTGACGACGGACTCGCTCGAGGAGATGCCGGCGAGCTCGGCCAGCGCCTCGCCATCTACTCCCTCGACCAGCGCAGCGCACGCTGCGTCGACGAGGACGGGCAGGTCGCGCGGCCGGTTCCACCACAGGGCGGCCGCTTCGTACAGGTCGTGCTCGGCCGGGGTCTCGGGAGGTCTCACGAGCCCGAGCATACCACCTGGGGGTATACGCGCGGATACCCACGGCTGTCCTCCTGGCTCGCAGAACCGCCCCTTCGGCGGCACCCGGAAGGCCCGCTGTGTTGTGGTTGCGTTACGAAGAGTCGTCCAGGACGTTAAATCCGCAGGCAGATT
Organism: Actinomycetes bacterium; assembly: GCA_021803025.1. Lineage (GTDB taxonomy): Bacteria > Actinomycetota > Actinomycetes > Propionibacteriales > Propionibacteriaceae > Fen-668. Next base: position 5,102 of record JAJZQV010000116.1, read on the forward strand.
CTGGCGGCGATTTCCGAGCTATTGCGAAACTCGACGCCTGCCGTGGTCATCATTCCCCACGGCTGGGTCGACCGCTACGCGTCCACGTCGTCCGGGCGGCATTTCACGGGTCCTCAGGCCCAGCATCATCCCTTGTCAAGGCTATGTTGAAACGGTTGACTGCGTGATAGCGCCGACCGGATCGGATGTCCGGAATCCGGACGGGGAATCACGGTGTGATGTACCTGCGAGAAGCCCCTTGGTGCGCAGCGGAAAGTGGTCCCGAATGTGAGGATCCCCCGGGAACGCGATTTGCGATTCGCAGAGGCGTCACTGACCATGGAGGTGGCAGTCAGCGACGCCCCGGTGCCCGCAGACTGCGGCCGAGGACGTCCACCGCCACTACTGACGGGAGGTGTTCATGGCATCACTGGTACACGACTACGCATCTGTCGACGAGTTCGACGGTGCCACACGACGCGCAGCAACCCGCGAGGCCTACTCGCCGGTCATGGTCCTGCTCACGATTCTTTCGACGATAGGCGTCCTCTACTACGGCTGGGTCTTGCTGAGACCGTCCAACCGGGGTGACATGCTCCCGTGGCTGCTCGTCATCGTGTCGGAGTCCATCCTCGTCTTCCACGGGTTGGCGGGCATGTGGACGATCCTCGCCGGCATGCGCGACCGCCGGGACTGGAGCTACCAGGCGGCACGAGCCGCCCTGTACGACGCGAACGACCCGGAGGTCCTCGCCAACATCGACCACCCCAGCCAGTGGCCACTGCGGATGGACGGGCGCGTCGTGACGGTCGACGTGCTCATCACGGTGTATGGAGAACCGCTCGACGTCATCCGCCGCACGGCCGAGGCCGCTCTCGCCATCCGGGGCCGACACGCGACGTGGATCCTCGACGACGGCCGCTCCGACGAGGTGCAGGCCCTCGCGAGCGAGCTCGGGTGCCGCTACGTGCGCCGCCTCACCAACAACGGCGCGAAGGCGGGCAACATCAACAACGCCCTGACGATCGCGAAGGGTGACTTCTTCGTCATCCTCGACGCCGACTTCGTCCCGTTGCCCGGGTTCATCGAGCAGACGCTGCCGTTCTTCGAGACGGCGACGGTCGCGTTCGTCCAGACGCCCCAGACGTACGGCAACCTGCACAACGTCATCGCCCGGGGCGCGGGCTACATGCAGTCGATGTTCTACCGCTTCGTCCAGCCTGGCCGGAACGCGTTCAACGCCGCGTTCTGCGTCGGGACGAACGTGATGTTCCGTCGCGCTGCCATCGACGACATCGGTGGCATCTACACGGACTCCAAGAGCGAGGACGTCTGGACGTCGCTGACCCTGCACGGCCAGGGCTGGCGCAGCATCTTCCTTCCCGAGACCCTCGCCGTCGGAGATGCCCCGGACACGATCGAGGCCTACGCCAAGCAGCAGCTCCGCTGGGCCACCGGTGGCTTCGAGATCCTCTTCACGAGCAACCCGCTCGTCACTCGTCGCAAGCTGACGCTCGACCAGCGGCTCATGTACTTCGTGACCGCCACCCACTACCTCACGGGCATAGCGCCCGGGTTGCTGCTCCTCGTCCCCGCCCTCGAGATCTTCTTCGACCTGCGGCCCGTGTCGCTGAACGTCGGCATGGGGGAGTGGCTCCTCGCGTACATCGGCTTCTACGGACTCCAGGTCATCCTGGCGTTCTTCACGCTGGGCTCGTTCCGGATCGAGGTCCTCATGCTCGCGGCCAGCTCGTTCCCCATCTACATGAAGGCGTTCATGAACGTCGTCATCGGACGCGACACGGCCTGGAGCGTGACGGGCGCCTCGAAGAGGGCCGCCTCGCCGTTCAACTTCATCCCGGTGCAGGTCGTCACGTTCGTCGTCCTCGTGGCCACCACGGCCGTAGGCGTCTGGCGAGACATCCTGAACTCCCAGGTGGCCATTGCCACCATCTGGGCCGGGCTCAACGCCGTCGTCCTGGGCGCGTTCCTCATCGTCGCGCTGGCCGAGGGGCGCCGCCTTCGCCACGAGGACAAGGGGGCTCGCGCCATCGACGCGAAGAGCATCGCCCTCGGTGAGCTCCTGGCCGCACCCGAGCCCCGGTCAACCCCGTACACCCTCGTCCTCGCCGAGCTCCGTGCCAAGGAGGAGGACGCCATCCGCCTCGACCTCGTAGCCGTACCGGCGACCAAGGAGGCCGCATCATGACCTGGACCAACCGATTCAGACTCTGGCTCAGCGTGCTGCTCAGCCTGGTCCTCATCTTCCTGCTCGTGCTCCTGTTCAACCAGCGGCAGCACACCATCCAGAGCACCTCGGCGACGATCATCGCTCCGCGCGTGCAGGTCGCCTCGAACTACGGCGGCATCGTCCTCAAGCAGTACGTGACGGTGGGCCAGCACGTGAAGGTGGGCGACACGCTGTTCGACGTGAGCAGCGTGAGCCTCCAGCAGGACGTCGCGAACCGCGTCAAGGTGACCTCGTCCGACGCGATGGCCATCGATGCCGCCAAGGGGACGCTCACGTACAAGGCGACCGCCTCCGGGACGGTCACCCAGGTGACCGCCCAGGAGGGAAGCTACCTCAGCGCGACCCAGCCGCTCGCGACGATCACGAGCGACACCGGGCGCGTCGTCGAGGCGCAGTTCCTCCTCACGCCGAGGGAGTACGCGCTCGTGGACAAGGGTGCGGCGGTCACGCTGACGCTGCCTGACAACTCGTCGGTCCCCGGCGTCGTCGACAGCGCCCTCGTCCAGACCAAGGACGGACAGGCGGTCGTGACCGTTCGGATCACGAGCGAGTCGCTCAACAGCCGCAACCTCAACCTCCTCGCGACGGACGGCGCTCCCGTGAGCGCAGTCGTCCGGCTCCGTGACGAGGGCATCCTCGCCGGGCCGACAGACGCCATGCGGGCCCTGCTCCGGAAGGTGGGCCTCTGACGCGCGCCTGACCTGACCAGGACACCTGGAGACGCTTCGGAAGGAGCACCCCCGATGACTTCACCACGCATGAACCGACGCACACTGCTCGGGCTCACCGGAGGCGGGGCCGTCGTGCTCGGTCTCGGCGGACTCGCCGCCTGCAGCCCGAAGGCGCCCAATGCGCCCACGGCTGGAGCCATGACCACCGCCCTCGACCGCAACACCGTCGCGCCGCTCGTCGCGGCCATGACGCCCCGGACGCTCAAGACCCTGTCCATGCCGCGGCTCGCCGAAGGGCTGACACCGCCGACGAACCACTGGTTCAGCGGCCTGGTCTTCGGTGACAAGCCACAGCCCGTGTTCCCGCTGCCCCTCGGGTTCGGCATCACGTCGAACGGCTTCGAGCTGTGGCTGCCGAAGCTCGTCGTGAGCGACAAGACCATCGGCGGGGAGCAGGGGCCGAGGCTCACGTTGGCCGTGGACGGCGTGAAGGGTGCCGTGGTGTCCGCGTACGACGCGGCGTCCGTGGTCGTCCAGCTCCGCGACTCCGCGGGCGCCGGCATCGTCGAGGTGCGGCTCGTCCAGGGCTCCCCGACGGTCGCCGTCAAGGCGCTGAAGGACGCGACCCTGTCGGCGTCTGCCGGCACGTTCACGGCCGCCGGATCCGCGTGGCAGGCGACTGTCGGCGAGACGGTGTTCGGGGCGACCGGCGACCTGTCGGTCTCAGGCGCGAGCGTCAAGGTCGCCTCCGGCCGTACGGCCACGTTCTTCGTGCCGCCGAAGGATGCGGGCGTCGCAAACCTCGCATCCAAGGTCAAGCCGGTGACCGGCACCTCCGTCACGTACGAGGTGGGCTCGTCGGACGTGACCACCACGGTCCGGTACGAGGGTGGCCCCACGCTGGTGGCCGCTATGCCCCACCACCAGAGCAGCCTCGTCTCTCCGGGGAGCTCCCTCGGCACGTACGACAGTGTCTACGGGAAGCTCACGCTGTACGCGACGGACGCGCTGACCTGGCGCGCGAAGCGCTGGGACCTGCGGACCGCGCTCGACCTGTCCACGCTCTCCTCTGACCAGAAGGGCCGGCTGTCGAAGCAGGTGGCCGAGGACGTGGCCGCCTCGAAGCCGTACCCGCAGGACACGTACTTCGGGGGCAAGGCCCTGTACCGGGACGCCCAGCTCATGGAGATCGCCAAGGCGGTCGGGGCGAACGACGCCGCGAAGACGGTCAAGGACCGCCTCACGACCGCGCTGCAGCGCTGGACGGAGCCGAAGGGCGCCGACGCGCGGGGCACGGAGTGCTTCGTCTACGACCCGACCTACCACGGGATGGTGGGCCTCCAGGCCTCGTTCGGGTCGGACGAGTACAACGACCACCACTTCCACTACGGCTACTTCCTGTACGCCGCGGGGGTGCTGTGCGCAGGCGACTCGGCCCTGGCCGAGAAGCTGGCTCCCGTGATGGACCTGCTCGCGGCCGACATCGCGTCGCCCGCCGACACGGGCTTCTTCCCGGAGCGCCGCACCTTCGACCCGTACGCCTCCCACTCGTGGGCCTCCGGGACATCCCCGTTCGCAGACGGCAACAACCAGGAGTCGAGCGCGGAGGCCGTGCACGCCTGGGCGGGCCTGGCCCTGTGGGCGCGGGCCCGCGGCAACGCCGGCCTCGAGCAGGAGGCGGTCTGGATGCACTCGCTGGAGGCGCAGACGGCCCTCGCCTACTGGCTGGCGCCGGACACGTCCGCCTTCCCGGCGTTCCACCACACGATCATCGGCATCGGTTGGGGAGCCAAGCGTGACTACGCCACGTGGTTCTCCGCCGACCCCGCGGCCGTGCTCATGATCCAGGTACTGCCGGCGAGCCCGAGCGCGGGATACCTCGGGGCGGTGCCTCAGGACCGGGTCGGCGCGTCCGTCGCGGAGGCCGTCGGGTCGGGCGACTTCGCGAAGACGTACGGCGACTACTGCCTGCTGTACTCGGCACTGGCGGGCAAGGACGCGGCGAAGAAGGCCCTCGACGCGGCTCCGTCCGTCGCCGGGCACATCGACGACGGGTCGTCCATGTCGTACCTGCTCGCGTACCTCATGACGCGCTGAGGATCCGGTGTCTCGGGCCACGGAAGGTGAAGCTTCTGTGGCCCGAGGCGGGACGCTTTGTGGGTCAGGCAGCGCGTTCCGGGACGACACACCCGGTGAGTCTGACCCCGAATGCTGATTTCGACGCCGCACTGGTC
>JAJZQV010000013.1 GCA_021803025.1 Actinomycetes bacterium
CCAGAACAGGTGCATGCAGTGAGACGATCGAGCTCCTGCTCATCAGCTCGTCGAGCGGGACAAGGGTCGCACCGAGCTCCACCGCCTGTTCCGGGGTGAGCTCCGGGGAGGCCAGCAGCACGTCGAACCTGAAGGGCCGCAAGCGCTCAAGCACCAGCCGGCCCACTCTGGAGGCTCCGATGATGCCGACCGTCGTACCGTAGTTGCCAACGTCAGCGGGCAGGCGTGACGTGTCGAAATCCCCCTGTGCCGTGGCGAGCAGCTGGGCCGCAGCGAACGCACGCTTGCCGGCCAGCAGGATGAACGCGAGCGTGTAGTCCGCAACGGGTCCGGCGTTCGCCTGCGCCGCGGTCGTGACCTGGATTCCTCGCTCCCATACGGCGCGGCTCACGTGCCCCTTCACGGTGCCGGCCGCATGCGCGACCAGACGCAGCCGGGGCGCGCCTTCCAGCACTTCGGCGTCGATGACCGGGCAGCCCCATCCTGTGATGAGCACGTCCGTCTCGCGCAGCACGCTCCTTGCCTCGGGCTGGTGAACTCCGTCAGCACGTGGCGGCTCAGCAGCTCCGCGGTGTTCTCCAGGTCGGCGAGAACCGGCGCCGACAACAATTCGGCCAGCAGCGCGTCAGAACGCATGGCAAAGGCCGCCGTCAGTCGGCTCATCGATGTCTCCTCCGACCCCCCACTGCAGGGGGAAAGCGTATTCCGACTGGCAGACTAGGAGCCCCGGCGGACCTGCGTCAACCGGCCGCCCCGAGGCTCACCTGGCTGAGCCCCCTCCGCCGGACCGAACTGTGCCGCTGTAGGCAGAGACCAGAACCTCACAAGCAACAAGAGGCAAGGTCTCTTGTTGAGGCGCGCGGTCTGAGACTGTCGACCAGTTCGACCCTGCGACTCGGTGGTATCGATTAGGTCACAGACTCTGGATCGCGCTTTCCGATCACTGTAGGTTGCACACCACGTTGGCTCCAGGCCAAACAGATCGACGGGATTCCGCAAGGAAGCGAGATTCCGCAAGGGAGGAACCATCCATGATCAATCGTCGCCAGCTCCTCGCAGCCGCCGGCATAGCTGGGGCGGCTGTCACCGCTGCTGCCTGCTCCACCGGCGGCGGCAAACCCGCTGCGTCCGGTGCCAAGCCCACGGCCACCGGTGAGCTCAAAGGCAACCTCAACCTGATCACCCCCGAGTTCGCCGGCACGGAGGGCAAGGCGGACCTGGAGGGCGGAATCCTCAAGAAGTTCACGGAGAAGCACCCGGGTGTCACGTTCCAGGTCGACTACGTGCCGTGGGACAAGCTCAACGAGAAGCTGTCGACCCAGATCGCAGGTGGCACCCCGTCCGACTTGATGATGATGGGCATGGGCTGGACGGCGCCTTTCGCCCAGAAGAAGGTGTTCGCGCCTCTCGACGAGTCCGTACTCGGCGACGCCAAGGTCCCGAAGCTCCTGCTCGACAATGCGAGGTACAACGGCAAGCTGTACGCAGTGCCGCTGCTGCTCGAGTCGCGGCCGTTCCTCTACCGCAAGGACCTGCTGGGCAAGATCGGCATCTCAGACCCCAACCGCACCACTCTCGACGAGTTCACCCAGATGCTCCGAGAGATCAAGACCAAGACGGGGAAGGTGCCTCTGGACATGCTCGCGTCCAACCTCCGCCAGGTCTGGGGGCAGATGACCTTCGCCTTCGGCGGCACCCAGTTCAGCGACGACGGCACGAAGTGCTACTTCAACTCCGACCCGGCTGTGAAGGCGCTGGAGTGGATGGTCATGCTTCAGAAGGACGGCCTCTCCGACGTCAACCAGCGCGTGGCGACCGGACAGCCGGGCTCCTACCAGAAGGGGGAGAACCTCCTCGGCTGGCAGAGCTCGGGAGTGTGGCCGACGTTCAGCAAGCAGAGCCCGGAGCTCGTGAAGGACGAGAACCTCGGCATGATCCTGTGCCCCACGGCCGATGGGAGCAAGAAGATCCTGTACCAGGGTGGAACTCTCGTCGGCCTGTCGACGCGCAGCAAGTCTCCCGATGCCGCCCTCGCCGTGATGCAGTACCTGCTGTCCAACGACGCCCTGGTGGCCGAGAGCAAGAGCACAGGCAAGGTGCCGGCGAACTCCAACATCGCCAAGGGGACCGACCTGGGTGGCAACAAGATCATCGACTTCTGCCAGCAGCACCTGGACTCCTCCGTCACCGATGGTGGCACAGCGGCCTGGATGGAGATCCGCGGCAAGATGGACCCCATCGTCGAAGGCGCGGTCCTGGGTACGAAGACGGTCAAGCAGGCGATCGACGAGCTGCAGAAGATGGCCGAGGAGGCGATCGGCCGCATCAAGTGAGCCAGAAGCCTGACACCGCGCCGTACGGGCTGTCCGGCGCGGTGTCAGGCACCTGCTGCGCTCGACCCACGTCGCTGCACAGCCGTTGCCCGTACAGACGTGTGAATGACGTCACTCGATTCTGACCCGATCCTCCACCGCAACGACGCGGTTGACCACAGGGAGACATTGTGAATCACCAGAGGCACTACTGGTTCGCCGAGCCCGCCTCCGACGGCAGATGCAGCGCGGACAGCGGAGCACGTCGATGAGCGCGGCCACAGCTGAGGTGCTGAGCACGACGGCCCCGCCACGGCGCAGGCGCTCGTCCTTGCGCGCGGAGAAGATGTGGGGGTGGCTGCTGAGCCTGCCGGCTCTCGTGCACACCCTGGTGTGGATCGGTGGACCGGTCGTCGTGGCCATCATGCTGAGCTTCACCGACTACGACGTCGTCAACCCGCCCGAGTTCAGCGGCATCGCCAACTACGCCGAGCTGGCCGGGGACTCCGTGTTCTGGTCCGCGCTGGCGCACAACCTCATCATGGTCGTCGTCGTGGTCCCGATCTCGATCTTCATCGCCCTGGTCCTGGCCGTGGCCCTCAACCAGGGACTGCGGGCCCAGTCGTGGTTCCGCACCATGATCTTCATGCCCCATGTCACAGCGACAGTGGCGATCGCGATGATCTGGCTCTGGATCTACGCACCGGGACCCAACGGCCTGGCGAACCGCATCCTCGGGGTCGTCGGGATCTCGCCGAGCAACTGGCTGACGAGCACCTCTCTGGCACTACCTGCGGTCATGGTGGTCGGCATCTGGCAGAGCATCGGCCTCAAGATGCTCATCTACCTCGCCGCGCTCCAGGGGGTCTCCCCCCAGCTGTACGAGGCCGCCGACGTGGACGGGGCGAACACGATCCAGAAGTTCTGGAACATCACCGTACCGATGCTGCGGCCCGCGACGTTCTTCGTGCTGGCGACCTCGGTCATCGCCAACTTCCAGACCTTCGACCTGATCTACGTCTTGACGAACGGCGGGCCGGCCAACGCCACCACCGTGATCACCTACCAGATCTACGTCGCGGCCTTCCAGCAGTACCGCATGGGCTACGCCACCGCCATGTCCGTGGTGCTGCTTCTCGTTCTGGTGATCGTGACATACATCTCACGAAGGCTTGTGGGGAGCACCGATGGCGACTGAGAATCTCGAGTTTCCGGTTCCTGTGGACCTCTCGACCGACACGGTGCGGGAGGTACGGCCGAGCCCTGTCCGCAGCCCCTCCCTGAAGCGGCAGCGGCTGATCAGCCGCGCTGTGCTGTGGGTACTGCTGGCTGCAGTCTCGGTGGCGATGGTGACCCCGTTCGCGTGGATGGTTTTCACCGCGGTCCGATCCCCTGAGGAGCTCGGCCAGGTCAACCCGCCGTTCATTCCCCGCACGTGGCACTTCGAGAACTTCCTGCGAGCGCTCGAAGCGGCGCCGTTCCACATCTACGCCCGTAACAGCTTCATCATCGGTGCGAGCAATGTGGTCACGACGATGGTCTTCGGCGCCTCGGCGGGGTACGCGCTGGCCAAGCTGCGTTTCAGGGCGGCGCCGTGGATCTTCGCCTGGCTCCTGGCCACGATGATGATCCCGTTCTATGCGATCGTGATCCCGGACTTCCTTCTGGCGCGGTTCATGCCCCTGTTCGGCGGGAACGACATCTTCGGCCAGGGCGGTCAGGGCTGGATTGACTCATGGTGGGCGCTCCTCGTGCCCGGGATGGTCTCGGCGTTCTCGATCTTCCTGCTTCGTCAGTTCTACGTGGTGACGCCGACGGAGCTCATCGAGGCGGCACGGCTCGACGGGCTGTCGGAGCCGAGGATCTGGGTGCAGATCATCACCCCCCAGATCAAGCCGGGCCTGCTCACCGTGGCGTTGCTCGCGTTCGAGGGAGGCTGGAACAACTTCCTGTGGCCCCTCCTGGTCACCACCAGCGAGGACCTTCGCGTCATTCAGGTGGGCCTGTCGGTGTTCCGGCAGGAGTCGAACACCCAGTGGGACCTGCTCATGGCGGGAACGACGCTCTCGGCGGTGCCGATGATCGTGCTGTTCGTCATCTTCCAGAGATATTTCGTCAATGGCTTTGTCAACTCCGGCATCAAGTAGGACGTCCCGGCTTCTGCACCAGCTGCGGAAGCCCGCCGCCTTCTTCGCCTCGAACTGGGCAGCCGTCGCGGCGGTCGCCACGATCCTCGGCGTGGTGCCGGGACTGGCCGGCGTGATGCGCGTGGTGAACGACCTCGACCGCTACGAGGACGAGCCGTTCGTGACGCCGCTGCGACAGCTCCGCGCGACCTGGCGTCGGGATGTTCCCGTGAGCCTGCTGCTGGTGGTCGTGCTGGCGCTCGGGGCGTTGAACACCTACGCGGTCACGCAGGTCGAGGTCGGGATGCGGGTGGCGGTCGTCGGCTTCCTCGTGCCGCTGGTCTGGGCCGTGTGCATCTTCGTCGCCGCGTACGTCGCGGCTGCGTCCGCCCAACCGCTCACCGCCAGTCGCCACGACGTGCTGGGCCTGACTGCCCTGGTGGTGAGGCGGCGACCAGTCCGCAGCCTGCTCACACCACTGTTCTTGGTGGCACTGTGCCCGGTCGTCCTTCTGCCACCGCTGACGGTTGCCGTGGGGCTCAGCCTGCCTGCGTGGTTCATGGGGGAGTGGTTCGGCGTGGCCGCCTGGCGTCGTCAGCTGGACCCGGACCCGGACGGCCCTCCGGTCGCCACCCGAGTACGGCCGTGAGAACCTCCGTGCTCTCTGCAGCGGCTTCGGAGACTCGGTCTCATCCCGCGAGCCTCAACGAGCTCACCCGACCAAAGGAGTCCCACACGTACCAGTACGGAGTCATCGTGCCCAGTGCCCAGTCCGCGGCGGTCGTGCTGGCGGGGGCCGACTACGTCGAGCCGACCATCGTGGGAAACCTCGTGCAGGAAGACGGCGTGGGCGGGTGGGAACGTCATCCCGGTTATGACGCTCCCGACAGCTGTCCGTCCTTCGCGGTTCTGTTTCCGGGCCACGTGAAGCTCTCCGACCCGGCCTTCCCGGCGCACGCGGTGACGGACTACCTCGAGGCGGTATTTCCTGTCATCGCTTCCGCGGGGTCAGCGGGCGCGAAGGTGGTCTTCGGCAGCGGGGCGGCCCGCACCATCCCCTCCGGCGTGGACCGCTCGGCCGCCGAGGCCCGTTTCGCGGCCGTCCTGCGCGAGACCAGGGACGTGGCGGCCCGCCATGGCCTCGTCGTACTCCTCGAACCGCTCAACGCGGGTGAGACCAACCTGCTTCACACCATCGCGGAGTGCGCCCAGTTCGTGGACTCGCACGGCATCGACGGCGTGCCCATCGTGGCTGACCTGTACCACATCATGCTCGAGGGAGAGCCGCTCTCGACCGTGAGGGCACTCGGCGCACGGATCGGTCACGCGCACATCGCCGACACGGGTCGGATACCTCCCGGCCAGGGGGACTGGCCACTCTCGCAGTTCCTCCAGGCGCTCGCCGCGGGCGGCTACACGGGCAGCGTCTCGATCGAGTGCACCTGGTCCGACATCACGACGGAGCTCGCGCCCGCACTCGAGCATCTGAGGAGCCTTGCCTGAGGGGCCCATGCGGACACCACCGGCATCGCCTCCAGCATCCGGTAGCTACTCGGCTCGAGGCCCATCGGGCCATTTCCACGACGAAGGGGAGGGACAATGTTCTCGCTTGGATTCAGCACACTGGGATGCCCGGACTACACGGTCGACGAGGTCATCGACATAGCGGTGGAGAACAGTTTCAAGGGAGTGGAGATCCGCTTTCTCCGCGGACAGGTGGATCTCAGCCAGCTCGAGGAGCTCTCGGTCGACCAGATCGACGACACCCGGAGGCGGTTCGACCAGGCTGGAGTCGACGTCGTGTGCATCGACACCAGTGTTCGGTTCACCTCCCTGTCCGCCGAGGAGCAACGGGCACAGATGGAGCTTGCCGAGCAGAACTGCAGGATCGCCGCACGCTTGGGGGCGCCCTTCATCCGGGTATTCGGGGGTGCCCTGCCCGGCGGGGTCCTCAGCAAGGAGGACCGTCGCCGTCACCTTGCCGGCGTGGCTCGGGGACTCAACGCCGTGGCAGAGCTGACTGCGGCCCAGGGCGTCACCACGCTCGTGGAGACCCACGATGACTTCTGCACCTCGGCAGCCATCGAGGACCTGTGGGCTGAAGGCGTGAGCGAGAAGGTCGGGATCCTGTGGGACAGCCTTCATACGTTCCGCTTCGGCGAGTCCCCACAGGAGACCTGGGATCTGCTCGGTGACCGCATCCGTCACGTTCACGTCAAGGACTCGCGCGTGGCGGGTCCGGAAGAGTTCGACTTCGCCCTGCCGGGCGAAGGCATAGCGCCGCTCCCGGAGATCGTCTCGACACTCGTTGACGGCGGGTATGCCGGCTATGTGGACTTCGAGTGGGAGAAGGCCTGGCATCCCGAGATCGAACCCCCTGAGGTGGCGATCCCGGCCTTCGCCCGGTACATGGCGCAGCTCACCACCCGTACCTCGTAGTACAGGACGGACGTACCCAGCGTCCTCAGCATGGGAAGGGTCAGCTGAATGATCAAGGAGCTCAACCACGTCGGGATCGTCGTCCGCGACCTCGACGCATCCCTCGCGTTCTATCAGCGCGCCTTCGGCGCGGTGATCGTCTTCCAGAGCATCATTCCCGCGTCCCAGACCGATGTCGTGTACCTCCAGATCGCCGGAGGCATGATCGAGTTGCTGCACCCCCGGAACCCAAGCCCCGATGAGAGCTTCGGGATCACGCACATCGCCTTCATGACCGACGACCTCGACGCCGACTACCGTCGCCTCGTGACCCACGGCGCCACCGAGCTCGTAGCTCCTCGGGTCGCCGGCACCGGAGTCGGTCGGCTGGCGTTCGTCAGCGACCCCAACGGTGCCCGAGTGGAGCTGCTTCAGCGCGACCTCGCCATGCGGTCGGAGCCCATCGAGCATCCCCACGTCGCCGCCTTCGACCACTACTCGGTCATCGCCGACGACCTGCGCGCGGCGCGGGCCTTCTACGGCGACCAGCTCGGGATGGCGACGTTGACCACCGAGACGGTCGCTGCGACAGGGCTCACCATCGACTACCTGCACTGGGACTACGACGTGCTGGAGCTGCTGCACCGACCGACCGGGAGCATCGGCCCGATCTTCGCTCACGTCGCCCTGCGGGTGACCGACCTCGACGCCCTGGTGGCTGGACTGGCCGAGCTCGGGATTCGACCCCACGCGGGAACGCCGATGACGGCCATGACCGGGTGCAGCAGCAGCGCGAGCGTCTTCGACCCTGACGGCGTACGGATCGAGCTGCTCGACCGCGCCGACCTGCACGCAGCCTAGAGTCCCGCGCCTTCCGCCTCGCCCGGGCTAGCATGACCTCCGACCGGGTGCGGAGAAGGGCATCACCACCGGGCAGCCGCGCCCGTCCAGGGAGGGCCGGGCTCCTGCTCCTGCGGGAGCTCACGGGGTTGTGGGGGACGAGTCGGCCTGTAAGCCGGATTCTGTCGCCCCCGAAGGGGCGGGTGGCCATCCATCTGCGACCGCTGTCACCAGCGGCCTTCGCGCCGAGGCGCGTGCGACCTACCTGACGGCTCGGGCGAGCAGCCCTCGATCGTCGTCACAGGCCCGAAGGCCCTCTTGGTCTTGCTCCGGGCGGGGTTTACCGAGCCGTCCCAGTCACCTGGGGCGCTGGTGGTCTCTTACACCACCGTTTCACCCTGACCCGGCCTCGCGGCCGGGCGGTCTGTTCTCTGTGGCACTGTCCCGCGGATCACTCCGGGTGGGTGTTACCCACCGCCCTGCTCTGTGGAGTCCGGACTTTCCTCGACCCTTGCGGGCCGCGGTCACCCGGCCGACTCGTCCGCGGGACAGTCTAGGGGGCCGGACGGCTCAGGGGAGCGTCAGGACCTCGGCGCCTGTCTCCGTGACGACGAGCGTGTGCTCGAACTGGGCGACCCGGGACGAGTCGTTCGTGACCACGGTCCAGTCGTCGTCCCACACGTGGCTGCCGTAGCCGCCGAGCGTGAGCATCGGCTCGATGGTGAAGGTCATCCCCGGAACCATGAGCGTGTCGAGGCGCGGCTCGTCGAAGTGGAGGATCGTCAGCCCCGAGTGGAACGAGGTGTGCACCCCGTGCCCCGTGTAGTCGCGGACGATGCCGTAGCCGAACCTCGACGCGTACGACTCGATGACCCGGCCGATGACGTTCACCTCGCGGCCCGGAGCGACAGCCTTGATGGCGCGGTCGAGCGCCGTCTTCGTCCGCTCCATGAGGAGCCGGGAGCGCTCGTCCAGCTCCCCGCAGGCGAACGTCGCGCAGTTGTCGCCGTGGACCCCGTCCTTGAACGCGGTGACGTCGATCTTGACGAGGTCGCCGTCCTCCAGCGGTCGCGTGTCGGGGATCCCGTGGCAGACGACCTCGTTCACCGAGGTGCAGATCGACTTGGGGAAGCCGCGGTAGCCGAGCGCCGACGGGTACGCGCCGTGGTCGCACATGAACTCGTGGGCTACCCGGTCGAGCTCGTCGGTCGTCACCCCCGGTGCGATGTGGGCTGCGGCCTCGTGCATCGCCTGCGCCGCGATCCTGCCCGCCACACGCATCTTCTCGATGGTCTCGGCGCTCTGCACGTGCGAACCCGTGTAGCGCCGCGGCGCCGGCCTGCCCACGTACTCGGGACGGCTGATCGACGTGGGAACCGTGCGGGTGGGCGACAGCGGGTAGGGTTCGACGCGAGTCACGAAGGCGAATCCTACCCACCGCGAGGAGGGCATCATGGCGAGCGGCGAGTGGTACTGGTGCCTGAGGCACCACGCGGTCGAGCCCTACGAGGGCTGCAGGAGCGAGGAACGCCTCGGCCCGTACGCGACACAGGAGGACGCCGCCCACGCGCTGGAGAAGGTCGCCGAGCGGAACGAGGAGTACGACCACGACCCGCGCTTCAACGACCTCGACGAGAACGGGGAGCCGGAGAGCCGCTGGAACCCGCTCGGCGACTGACGGGGACCCGGGATGACTGTCGCCCAGCGCCGCCGCCGCCAGCTCGACGAGGCGCTCGTGCGAGCACAGGCGACGCTCACCGCCGCCGGCGTCCACGTGACGGCCCAGCCGTCGGACCTGGGCCTGGCGCGGCTCGTGGTCGCGGGGGAGCGCGAGTCGGTGGCCATGCCGTCGGACATCCTGCCTCTCGCGACCAGGCTCCTCGCACAGCGCCTCGCCATGGCCTGGCCGGGCCGTACGGTCGAGGTCCGCATCCCCCCGTACGCGGCCGTTCAGGTCGGGCACGGGCAAGGGCCGAGGCACACGCGCGGCACACCGCCGAGCGTCGTCGAGACCGATGCCCTGACGTTCCTCCGCCTCGCGACGGGCGACCTCACGTGGGCGGACGCCCTGGCGGAGGGGGTCCGGATGAGCGGGGTCCACGCCGACCTCGACGACGTGTTCCCCTTCGGCTGAGGGCGCCTGGGCTGAGGACCTACATCGACGGGAGCAGGTGCTGCAGCTCCCAGGGCGTGACCTGGCGACGGAACGACTCGAACTCCTCGCGCTTGTTCCGAAGGAAGTAGTCGAAGACGTGCTCGCCGAGCGTCTCCGCGACGAGCTCTGAGCGCTCCATCGTCCGTACCGCTTCGTCGAGGTTCTTCGGCAACGGCTTGATGCCCATGGCGCGGCGCTCGCTCTCGCTGAGCTCCCACACGTCGTCCTCGGCGCCCGGCGGCAGCTCGATGCCCTTCTCGATGCCGTCAAGCCCGGCAGCGAGGATCAGCGCGTAGGCGAGGTAGGGGTTGCAGGCGGAGTCGAGCGTGCGGACCTCGACCCGGGCCGAGGCGCCCTTGGTGGGCTTGAGCGACGGGACGCGCACCATCGCCGAGCGGTTGTTGCGACCCCAGCAGATGTACGAGGGGGCCTCCGCGCCGTACGCGAACCGTGCGTAGGAGTTGACCCACTGGTTCGTGACGGCGGTGATCTCCGCCGCGTGCTCGAGGACGCCGGCGACGAACTGCCGGGCGACGTCGGACAGGTGGTACTCCGCGGACGCGTCGAAGAACGCGTTGTGGTCGCCCTCGAAGAGCGACACGTGCGTGTGCATGGCCGACCCGGGCGCGTCCGCGAGCGGCTTCGGCATGAACGAGGCGTGGATGCCCTGCGCCGCGGCCACCTCCTTCACGACGACCCGCATCGTCATGATGTTGTCGGCCATCGACAGGGCGTCGGCGTAGCGCAGGTCGATCTCGTGCTGCCCTGGCCCGCCCTCGTGGTGGCTGAACTCGACGGAGATGCCCATCTCCTCGAGCATCGTGATCGTCCGGCGCCGGAAGTCGCTGCCCTCGCCGAGCGTCGTGTGGTCGAAGTAGCCGCCGGAGTCCAGGGGCGTCGGAGGCTTCGAGTAGTCGGTCTGCGGCTGGAAGAGGAAGAACTCGACCTCGGGGTGGGTGTAGAACGTGAAGCCCTTGTCGCCGGCCTTGTGCAGGGCGCGCTTGAGCACGTACCGCGGGTCCGCGTACGAGGGTGAGCCGTCGGGCAGGCTGATGTCGCAGAACATCCGGGCCGTCGGCTGGGCATGGTCGCGCCACGGGAGGATCTGGAAGGTCGACGGGTCCGGATGGGCCACCATGTCCGCCTCGTAGCGACGCGCGAACCCCTCGATGGACGAGCCGTCGAACCCGACACCCTCCGCGAAGGCACCTTCGACCTCGGCGGGAGAGATGGCGACGGACTTGAGATACCCGAGGACGTCGGTGAACCACAGCCGCACGAAACGCACGTCTCGCTCTTCCATCGAGCGCAAGACGAACTCGGTCTGCTTGTCCATGGTCACATACTGCCGCGTCCGTGTAACGAGCGCGTTACTGGTCTCGGGACCGCGCGGGGAGCGACGCCCTATCCTGCCCATGTGAGGCTGGTGACCGGTGAAGGCGACCTCGCCCGGAGGGGTTTCGTCGAGACCGCCCGGGCGGTCCGCCAGCTCGCGTCCCTCGGCGACCACGACGAGAGCGACGTCGCGTTCCTCGTCGAGGAGGCGTCTCGGACCCTCGAGCCGGACCTCGCGTTCACGACCCTCGTCGAGCTGGTGTCAGGCGACCCGGCACGCACCCGTGCCCTGGCGGCCGACCCCGGTTACGGCCGACGGGTCCTGGCGGTTCTCGGGGCGTCGACCGCCCTCGGCCGCGACCTCGTACGACGTCCCCAGGACCTCGACGCGCTCGCCGCGGCTCCTCGGCGCAGGACCGCCGACGAGCTCCGGCACGCGCTGCTCACCGCTGTGGGGGCCGAGCCTGGAGAGCCGCTTCCTCGGGCCCGGGCGGCGAGGGCCGCCGACGAGCTGCGGTACGCGTACCGCCGGGAGGTCACGCGGGTGGCCGCACGTGACCTCACTGCCGAGGACCCGCTCGCCCTCCTCGACGACATCGCAGGCGAGCTCGCTGACCTTGCCGATGCCGCCCTCGAGGCCGCCGTGGCGATCGCACGCAGCCAGGTGACGGGCCACGACCGGGTCCGGTTCGCGGTCGTCGCCCTCGGCAAGACCGGCGCCCAGGAGCTCAACTACATCTCCGACGTGGACGTCCTGTACGTGGCGGAGCCGGTCATCGACGCGTCGGGCGAACCGCTCTGCACCCCCGGCGAGGCGGTCGAGGTCGGGACGAGACTCGCGGCCGCCGCGACCCGTGCATGCGCGGACAACACGGCCGCCGGGTCGCTGTGGTCGGTGGACGCCGCCCTGCGACCGGAGGGCAAGGCCGGTCCGCTCGTACGGACGCTGGCCAGCATGCGGGCCTACTACGACAAGTGGGCGAGGAACTGGGAGTTCCAGGCCATGCTCAAGGCCCGTCCCATGGCCGGCGACCTCGCCCTCGGGCAGGAGTTCTGCGACCTCGTCGGCCCCCTCGTCTGGGCGGTGGGGGAGCGCGACGGCTTCGTGCCGGAGACCCAGGCGATGCGCGCCCGCGTCATCTCGCTCATCCCGGCGAAAGAGGCCGACCGGGAGATCAAGCTGGGCGCGGGCGGCCTGCGCGACACGGAGTTCACCGTGCAGCTGCTCCAGCTCGTGCACGGACGTGCGGACGAGAGGCTCCGTCTCCGCGCCACGCTCCCGGCGCTCGCAGCGCTCGTCGACTACGGGTACGTGGGCCGCTCGGACGGGGCGCGTCTCGCCGAGGCGTACAGGTTCCAGAGGCTCCTCGAGCACAGGGTGCAGCTGCACAAGATGCGCCGGACCCACCTCGTACCAGACGACGACGCCGGCCTGCGCCGGCTGGCCCGTGCCGTCGGCCGCACCGAGCCGCACGAGGTGCTCGAGGACTGGCGGGCCAGCGTCCGGACGGTGTCGAGGCTGCACCTGCGCGTGTTCTACTCACCGCTCCTGGAGGCCGTCGCGCGGATCCCGTCGGAGGCCGTGCGCCTCACGACGGACGCGGCCAAGACCCGGCTCTCGGCCCTCGGCTACGCCGACGCGGAGGCGGCGCTCCGGCACATCCGTGCGCTGAGCGCGGGCATGTCCCGGCCCGCCGAGATCCAGCGGCAGCTGCTGCCCGCCATGCTCGGCTGGTTCGCCGCAGGCCCCAACCCCGACGCCGGTCTCCTCGCGTTCCGGCAGGTGTCGGAGGCGCTCGGGGAGACGCCCTGGTACCTGCGCGCGCTACGCGACGAGGGCGCCATGGCGGAGCGGATGGCCCTCATCCTGTCCACGTCCCGCCTCGCCGTGACGCTGCTGCGCCGGGTACCCCAGCAGGTCGAGCTGCTGAGCAGCGACGACCTCATCGTGCCGAGGAGCCTCCCTGAGATCCGGGACGCGATGGCAGCCGCTGCCGGTCGCTACCCCGTGGCCGAGCATGCTGTCGAGGCCGTTCAGGCCATCCGCCGGCGCGAGCTGCTGCGGCTCGCCATGGCCGACCTTCTCGGTCACGTGTCCCGAGAGGCGGTGGGCCGGGGACTCACCGACATCGTCGACGCCACGGTCGGCACGGTCCTCGAGATCGCCCGCCGCGAGGTGGCGGACCCGCCGCGAATCGCCGTCGTCGCGTGCGGCAGCTGGGGTGCGAGCGAGATGTCGTACGCGTCCGACGCGGACGGCATCTTCGTCATCGACGACACGGACGACCCGGACGTGACGAAGCGGGCGATCGCCATCGTGACCCGCCTCCGCGCCCTGCTGCGGCTGGGCGGTGAGGACGCTGCGCTGAGGTTCGATGTGGACCTGCGGCCCGAGGGCAAGGAGGGGCCGCTGGTACGGACGCTGTCGGCGTACCGGCGCTACTACGGCACCTGGTCGGCGACGTGGGAGGCGCAGGCCATGCTCCGGGCCGACGCGGGGACAGGTGACCCCGACCTCGGGCGCAGGTTCGTCGAGATCGTCGACCCCGTCCGCTACCCGGTCGGCGGCCTGTCGACGCAGCAGGTCCACGAGATCCGGCGGCTCAAGGCGAGGGTCGAGAAGGAGCGCATGCCGCGTGGGGTCGACCCGAAACGTCACGTGAAGCTGGGGCCCGGAGGGCTGTCCGACGTCGAGTGGACCGTGCAGCTGCTGCAGCTCCAGCACGGCCACGAGGTGCCGTCGATGCGGACGCCGCGCACGATGGAGGCGCTCCGGGCCGCCTTCGGAGCCGGGCTGCTGGAGGAGAACGACGCGGCAGCCCTGGAAGCGGCCTGGGAGATGGCGGGCCGGATCCGCAACACGGCCATGCTGGTCCGGGGCAAGGCCTCGGACACCATCCCGACCGACGCGCGGGAGAACGCCCAGGTCGCACAGGCGCTGGGGTACGGCAGGGGTGGGGCCTCGCACCTGCTCGAGGAGTGGGGACGTACGGCCCGCCGCGCGCGCGTCGTCGTGGACAGGGTCTTCTACGGCCTCACCGACGAGTGAGACTGTGCGCCCGTCCGGCCTCTCGGCTCGGAGCCGCCGCCCCCACCTCACCTCGACTGGCCACGACACGCGCGGTCGGTGCGGCGTGTCGTGACACGAACCGGCCTCTCGACGGAGCTGCGGCCGCCGGACCCCGGCGAGAGAGCCCAGGACGGGCAGTCAGAGGCTCAGAGCGCTGGGGGCGCCGCCCGCGATGATCGGAGTGCCGTCGGGGACCGCGCGCGCCCCCAGGTCGCGGAGGCGCAGGTACAGGTGCTCCGGCGGCGGGTTGTGGTGGCTGAGGTGGACGGCGACGACATCCGTCGTGCCGGTGGCACAGCCCCACTCGCGGAGCTGGGCGACGGCCGTGGCGAACGAAGCGAGGTTGTGGTGCCCGCCCGTGGGCTCGGGCGAGTCGCCGAACGTCTCCTCGAGCAGGACGAGGTCCAGGCGCGTGCCCGCGAACATCGGACGGACGCCCTGTGCCCAGGGTCCGGTGTCGGTTCCCCACAGGATGGTGGCGTCGGGCCCGGCGATGGCGTACAGGCATGCCTCGCCGTGCGCCTCGTGGTTCGCCGGCAGGGCGCGTACCCGGTACGGACCGAGCACCACGTCCTGCCCGGCCGTCACGGTGACGAACGTGACGTTGCCGCCCGTGATCCACGCCCGGCAGGCGTCGATGACGGGCTTCGGGCCGACGACCGTGAGCGGTTCCGTGGTGACCCAGGAGCGGTGCATGAGGAAGGAGGGGTCGAGATGGTCGGGGTGGACGTGGCTGACCAGCACGTACCGCACGCCGGCGAGCGAGATGTTCTGGCGTGTCGCCTGCCGAGGAGCCTCGGCGCCCGGGTCGACGAGCAGGACGCGGTCGATGAGCGCCGACGTCTGCGTCCGTACGATGCCGGCCTCGACCAGCGAGGTGCAGCACGGCTTGGGGCACCAGGCGTTGGGCCAGCCGTCCGACGAGCCCGTACCGAGCATGAGGACTTCCATGACGAGGACGCTAGCGGCTCGTCACGGCTCAGGCACGTGGGGGAGCGGCTCGGGCGCCGGCCGGGCGGTGAGCACGGCGCCTAGCTGTGCCACGACGACGGCCACGAGCATGAGCGCGGCGCCGATGAACCCGCGGAGGTCCATGCGCTCGCCCAGGACGAGCGCGCCGCCGAGCGCGGCGAACACCGCCTCGAGGGCCATGATGAGCGCGGCGTGACTGGCCGGCGCGTCCCGCTGGCCGACCACCTGCAGCGTGAACCCGACGCCGGTGGAGAGGAACGCCGCGTACGCGAGAGGGCCCAGCGTCTGCGTCACTCCGCTCAGCGGCGTGGGCTCCAGGACCACGGCGACCACAAGGCTGATGACGGCGCACGTCGCGAACTGCACGACGCACAGCCGGAAGGGGTCGAGCGAGCCGAGACGCTCGAGGGCGAGGATGTGCCCCGTCCAGAAGACGGCACAGCCGAGGACGAGCAGGTCGCCGGTGTTCACCGAGAAGTTGGCCCGGACGCTCAACAGGTACAGACCCGTGAGCCCGAGCACCGCGCCCAGCCACGTCCAGCGCCCGGCGCGCTGTCGGAACACCGCCCAGGACACGATGGGGATGAAGACCATGTACATGCCGGTGATGAACCCGGCGTTCCCCGCCGTGGTCGTCTCCAGGCCGGCCTGCTGCAGCAGTGACCCCCCGCTCAGGGCGACGCCGACGCCCAGTCCAGGCAGGAGCGCGGCCCGCCACAGGGCGGTCCGTTCGGTACGGGTCCGGCGTCCTCCGCGGTCGAAGACGGCGACGACGACCAGCAGGACGAGCGCGCCCAGGGCGTGGCGGACCGCCGTGAACGACGCGAACGCCATGTGCTCCGCTCCGAAGCGCTGTGCGACGAACGCCGACCCCCAGATGAGCGCGGCGACCAGCAGCAGGAGGCTCCCGCGGAGGGGTCGGGGGGATGAGGTCACGACCACTGAGCCTAGGGGTCCGGGCAGCACAGGACGGCGTCGCACCCGTAGAGTGGAGGGCGATGACTGCCACGACTGTTGAGAACCTCTCCGGTTGGGGGCGGACCGCCCCCACACTCGCCCATGTCCTCCGCCCCGCTGCTCCCGACGTCGTCATCGACGCGGTGGCGAAGGTGGCCGCGGCCACATCGGGGCCGCTCACGAGAGGAGTGGTCGCCAGGGGCCTGGGACGCAGCTACGGCGACATCGCCCAGAACGCCGGCGGGATGGTCATCGACATGACGACCCTCGCCCGCATCCACGGCGTGGACGCCGCCGCGGCCACCGTGGACGTCGACGCGGGCGTCTCCCTCGACTCGCTGCTGCGTGTCGTCCTGCCGCACGGCTTGTGGATCCCGGTGCTCCCCGGCACGCGGCAGGTCACCGTGGGAGGAGCCATCGCCTGCGACGTCCACGGCAAGAACCACCACAGTGCCGGCAGCTTCGGCAACCACGTGCGATCGATGCAGCTGCTCATCGCCGACGGGCGCGTGCTCGACCTCGCGCCGGAGGGTACGACTGACGACCCCGACGGCTCGATCTTCTGGGCGACCGTCGGCGGCGCCGGACTGACCGGGATCATCCTGCGGGCCACGCTCGGCCTCGACAGGGTGGAGACCGCCTACTTCATCGCGGACGGCCTTGTCACGCACTCGCTCGAGGAGACGCTGGAGGCCCACACCGACGGGTCCGAGGCCCGCTACCCGTACAGCTCGGCCTGGTTCGACGCGATCTCCCCGCCGCCGGCCCTCGGTCGCGCCGCGATCTCACGGGGCGCCATCGCGAGGCTGGACCAGCTGCCGCCGAAGCTCCAGCGCGACCCCCTGCGCTTCGAGGCGGAGCCCCTCGTCACGCTGCCGGACGTGTTCCCGAACGGGCTCGCGAACAAGCTGACGTTCTCCGCGCTCGGCAGCCTCTGGTACGCGAAGAGCGGCACGTACCACGACAAGGTCCAGAGCCTCACCGCCTTCTACCACCCGCTCGACCTCATCGGGGAGTGGAACCGGGCGTACGGGACGGACGGGTTCCTCCAGTACCAGTTCGTCGTCCCGACCCAGGCCCGCGACGCGTTCGTGTCGATCGTGCGCGACATCCAGCGGTCGGGGCACTACTCGTTCCTCAACGTGTTCAAGCTGTTCGGCGAGGGCAACAGGGCGCCGCTCTCGTACCCCATGGCGGGCTGGAACGTCTGTGTCGACTTCCCGATCCGCGAGGGCCTCGCCCCGTTCCTCGCGCGCATCGACAAGCAGGTGCTCGAGTTCGGAGGCCGCCTGTACGTGGCGAAGGACTCGCGGACGACCGCCGCGACCTTCCACACCATGTACCCGCGTCTGGAGGAGTGGATCGCTGTTCGCCGCCGGGTCGACCCCGACGGCGTCTTCGCGTCAGACCTGGCACGACGACTGGAGCTGCTGTGATCAACGCCACGGGTAACCCGCAGACCATCCTGCTGCTGGGCGGTACGAGCGAGATCGGTCTCGCCATCGTCCATGAGTACCTGTCGTCGGCTCCGGCCAGGGTCATCCTCGCGGGGCTGCCCGGCCGCCAGGAGCGCGACCAGGCGGCCGCCGAGCTCATGGCTGCGGGCGCAACCGCCGTCACGGGGATCGACTTCGACGCGCTCGACTTCCCCACGCACCCGGCCGTCATCGAGGAGGCGTGGTCGTGGGGCGACGTCGACGTGGCGATCGTGGCCTGGGGCATTCTCGGCGACGCGGAGGCGCTGTGGCAGAACCAGGCGACCGTCGTCGACTATGTCGGCGTCAACTACACCGGGGCTGTGAGCATCGGCGTGCTGCTGGGCCAGAAGATGAAGGCCCAGGGCCACGGCCAGATCATCGCCATGTCGTCCGCGGCCGGGCAGCGTGTGCGCCGCTCGAACTTCGTGTACGGGTCGACGAAGGCCGGCCTCGACGGCTTCTACCTCAACCTGGGCCAGGCCCTCGAGCCGTACGGGGTCAAGGTCCTCGTCGTACGCCCCGGGATGGTCCGCACTCGGATGAGCGCCCATCTCAAGGAGGCGCCTCTCACGGTCGACAAGGAGGAGGTCGCCCAGCTCGTCGTCAAGGCGGCCAAAGCCGGTCGGGAGATCGTCTGGACGCCACCGGTGTTCGAGCTCGTCATGCTCGTCCTGCGCCACATCCCCCGACCCATCTTCAGGCGGCTCCCGCTCTGACGCTTTGTCCGTGCGTGTCGAAGGAGGGTACCGACCGCGAGGTCGGGAGACTCTCGGACGGGCTCGAAAGTGAGGATCCCGCCACCGTCGGGCTGACCTGATCGTTCGGCTGCTATCTTCCCGACTGCCTCGTCAACGAGGCTCCCGAAAGGTGCCTGCCCGTGCAGCTGACCGAGTCGACGAGGTCGATGGACCTCGAGCGGATCGTCCTGGTCCCCATCTTCACGATCCTCCTTGTCACCTCGACGTTGGCCCTCTTCACGCGGGTCAACACGCCGCTGGACGACCTCCTCGGCGCGCTCGTGCTCACCCACAGCCTCCTGCTCGTGGCGTTCAACCTTCTGGTGGTGGCCTTGCTGCTCGTCCGCAGCGATGCGACGGCTAAGAGCCGCTCGGCTCTGCCGAGGATCGCTGCCTATGCCGGGACCTTCGGCCCCTTCCTGCTCGGGTTCGCCCCGAGCTCTGAGGTGACGCGGGGACTCGCACTGGTCGGGGTATCGCTCCAGGCAGCCGGCATGGCCTTCCTGATGTACTCGCTGGGCACCCTCCGCCGTAGCTTCGGCGTGGCGCCACAGGTCCGGGCGCTCGTTCGCACGGGCCCTTACAGGTTCATCCGTCATCCGCTGTACGTGGGGGAGATCGTCACCCTGACCGGGTTCGTCGTGGTAGGCCCCTCAACGCAGAAGGTCGTGATCCTGGCCGTGACAGCCGGGATCCAGGTGTACCGGGCAATTCAGGAGGAGCGTCTCATGTCACGCCACAACGAGGACTACGCGAGCTACATCACGGCAACGAAGCGTTTCGTGCCAGGGGTTTTCTGAACCGACGAGGCGTGGACGGTCGTTCCCCTCAGTACGTGCCCTTGATCACGAAGAAGGAGCCCCGGATCGTACCGGCGAGCTTCGACTTCTGGCGGGCGAACGTGAATGACGACAGCTCCTCCGGCACCTCCATACCGTCCGAGAGCTTGAACCCGACCGCGCGCTTGCCGCCCTCGGCGAGTCCGTACATGACGTTGATCGCCAGCCCGGACTCGTAGAACACGTACGACATCCGCAGCCCCTCGACCTCGAACTGCGTCACCTCCAGGGCAGGGGACGCGATGACGATGCCGCGCTCCTCGGACAGGACCCTGCTGATGTACGCGAGGGTCTCCGGGTCGTCCTCCGCCTTCTCGACGGTGAAGACGTGGCCGTACTTGTTCGTGTAGTACCGCGCCTCGTTCGCCCTCAGCCCAGCCAGCGCCTCCGCCACGGGCGACGACTCCAGCCCGACGGTCGAGACGTGCTCGAAGTCGACGGCGTAGCTCATGGGCGGACCCTTCGTGAGTGAGAGATGCGGACAGAGCCTAGCGTCAGAGGTGCCCGACGATCGGTCACCCGTTGGCGCGGACTGTGGTCTGCACGTACGCCCGCTCGAACAGGGTCAGTGGCGCGCGACGACGGGCCACCGCTCGTACGTGCCGTCGCTCTCCATCGCGACGAGCTCGCTCCACATGTTCACCGTGGCGCAGGCGTGGTGGGGGAGGATGGAGACGAGGTCGCCGACCCGCAGGGTGCTGGTGCCGACCAGGAAGCCGTGCTCCTCGTTGGCGCGCGGGAACGCCACCCCGGGAAGCGGCCGCCCGTCGAGGCCCAGCACCAGCCCGTACCCTCTCTCCGGTGTCACGGCGTCCGAGCTCATCGCCTTGGACCCCGCGTCGATGATCGCGGTCCCCGCGCGCTGCGTCGACACGACGCGCGCCAGCACCGTGAGGGCGCAGTCGTCGAGCCCGCACGAGCCCAGCCGTACCTGGTTGCCGTCCTCGAAGACGTACGTGCCGGGCCGCGCCTCCGTGACCCCGTGCACGTACGGCCCTGCGGCCAGCCCTGGTGTCGAGCCCACCGAGACGACGCCGATCTCGTGCCCGTCGGCCCGCAGAGCGTCAGCCACCCCGACGAGCACCGTCGCCGACATCGCCGCGGCGGAGTCGAGGCCCGAGCGGTCGGAGCCGAACCCGTACAGGTGGCCCTCGTGCGTCATGACGCCCTGCAGGCGCAGTGAACGGAGTGTCCGGAGCTGTGCTGCAACGGTGGCGGCGCGCTCGGCGTCCACCCCCGTGCGGCCGAGGCCCGTGTCCACCTCGAGGAGGACCCCGGCGACCAGTCCCGCATCACGCAGCGCGGCGTCGAGCGGAGCCGCCACGTCGACGGAGTCCACCATGAGCGTCGTGCCGTACCGATGCACGGCCTCCACGGCGAACGCCACCTTCGCCGCTCCGACCGGCAGGTGTGCCCACAGGAGCCCGCTGTGGCCCGCCTCACCGAGCGCACGGACCTCGGCGGGCGTCGAGCACGTGAACCCGACGGCCCCGAGGGCCCGCTGGCGTCGAGCGACCTCGAGGCACTTGCTCGTCTTCCAGTGCGGACGCAGGGCGACGCCTGCGCCGGCGAGGTCCTCGGACGCCCGCCGGAGGTTGCGGTCGAGCCTCGCCACGTCGACGAGAAGGGCCGGAGAGTCGAGCTGAGAGAGCCTCATGCCTGGTCAGCCCGGGGACGTGGGGGCCGACGAAGGTGCCACAGCCAGAACGAGGCGCCGATCACGCCGGACACCGCGGAGGTGATCGCCACCGACGCCATGGACGTCGCGACGAGCGTCACGATCACGCCGCTGAGCACCGCGTTGAACAGCAGCTGGATGAACGACTGGCCGCTGGCCGCGGCCCCGCGCCGTGTCGGGAACCGGTCGAGCATCGCCAGCTGGAGGATCGGGAACGACGCTGCCATCGAGAAGGCGATGACAGGGGGGCAGATCATGACCCAGGGGAGACGGTTCCCCGCCAGCACCGCGACGACGACGCCGACGAGCGCTGCGCTGACGAGCGCGACCATGGCGATGCTCACGAGGCGTTGCGGGGGGATGCGATGCGCGAGGCGGGCGTTGACGAACGAGCCGAGGATCATGCCGCACACGAACGGGACGAACATCATCCAGAAGTCCTGCTCGCCCTTGCCGAGGAGCTGGAGCATGATGATCGGCGCGCCGACGATGTAGATGAACTGGGCACCGAACCCGAACATGCCCGCGAAGGCGAGCCGCAGGTACGGACGGTCGGAAAGGACGAGCCTCACGCCCTGGAGCACGTCGCCGACGTTGAGCGCGCGCCGCTTCTCCAGGGGATGGGTCTCGGGCACACCGAACGCCACCATGAGTGCCAGCAGCATGCCCACCACGAAGAGTCCACCGAAGATCGTGCGCCAGCTCGCGAAGGCGATCACCCAGCCCCCGATGATCGGCGCGATGGCGGGGGCGATGGCGAAGATCATGGCCACCTGGGCCATCATCTTCTGCGCCGCGGGGCCTACGTACAGGTCGCGGATGATCGTGCGGCTCACGATCTGCCCCGCGCCGGCGAAGGCCCCCTGCAGAACGCGCCCCAGGAGCAGGACGGTGAGGTTCGGCGCCACCATGCAGACGA
This sequence comes from Actinomycetes bacterium, assembly GCA_021803025.1. Taxonomy (GTDB): domain Bacteria; phylum Actinomycetota; class Actinomycetes; order Propionibacteriales; family Propionibacteriaceae; genus Fen-668. Next base: position 21,837 of record JAJZQV010000013.1, read on the forward strand.
GCGACGCGAGGGCGTAGGCGAGCATCCCGGCGGCCATGACCTTCTTGCGGCCGATGGCGTCGGAGATGGGCCCGTGGAAGAGGCTCATCACCGCGAACGAGAGCATGTAGACGCTCGTGACCTGCTGCATCTCCCCGGTCGAGGCGTGGATCTCGCGTCCGATGAGGTCGTACGCAGGGAACACGGCGTCGATGCTGAACGGGCCGATCATCGCGAGGGCCGCGATCATGGCCGTGATGAGCGCGTTGCTCGAGGCCTTGGGTCTCGGGCTCACCGCCTCAGCGGGCATCGGCCGGCACCAGTCCTGACGCGACGTACGTGTCGCGCAGGACTCCGAGGCTCACGAGGGCGGCGTCGGCGTCGATCCAGAACGGCTGTTCCGCGCTGAGGTGCGCGTAGAAGTCGTTGATGAGACGGGCGTGGCTCGCGCCCCAGTAGGACCGTTCCCCCTCGGCCGCCAGGTCACTGGCGATGACCTGGACCTCGCCGTCGGGCGTCGCGGCCAACAGCTGGCCGTCCTGGAGCCGTACCGTGGCCGACTCGAAGACGAGCTCGAACTCCACGGGGGCGTTCTCGGCGTGACAGTTGGTCGCGAAGTACACGCTGGTCACGCCGCCCGGGTGGCGCATCGCCACCGTCGCGGTGTCCTCGACCTCGGTGATGTCGCGGTGGGTGAGGTTGGCCGCGACCCCGGAGATCTCCTCCGGCGCGCCGAGGAGCCAGCACAGCAGGTCGATCGTGTGGATCGTCTGGTTGATGAGCACGCCGCCGCCGGCTTCACGCCACGTCGCGCGCCAGGGCGAGGACGCGTAGTACGCCGCGTCGCGGTGCCACCACACGGATGCGCGCGCCGAGACGACCGAGCCGTACGTGCGGTCGTCGACGAGCAGCCGCATGGCCTGGCTCGAGTCGTTGTACCTGTTCTGGAAGCAGACGCCCAGCGTACGGCCGGACTCGCGCGCGACCCGGGCGAGCTCCGCTCCTGCCGCGTACGACTCGGCGACCGGCTTCTCCGTGAGCACGTGGGCGCCTGCCCTCAAGGCCGCCTCGGCGACCGGCGCGTGGAGGTAGTGGGGGAGCGTGATGTGCACGACGTCGGGCCGCGCCTTCCGCAGCATCGTGTCGACGTCGGTGAAGCCCGGCACACCCCACTGCGCCGCGGCGGCCTCGGCACGTTCCGGGTCGATGTCGCACACGGCGACGAGGTCGACCGCCGGGTGCTCCCCGATGGCGTGCAGGTGGTTGGCCGAGATGTCGCCGATGCCGACGACTGCCGCGGTGGTCACAGTTCTCCTTCGTCGATGGTGAGTGCCGCGCGGTCCCGCAGCAGCCAGCGGATCTCGTTCGCCAGGTAGCGGCGGCGGTGGGCGGATGCGTAGGAGCGCCGGTCATGGCCCAGCCCGTCGTACACGCGGGTCCCCTCGCGCGACCAGCCCACCACGTGCCAGTCTCCCAGGGTCACGTGCCCGAGCAGGGGCGTGTTCCCTGTGCGGACGGGCATCCGCCAGTACCGCTCGTCGTACGCGACCACCACCGGACGGTCCGTGACGCCCTCGAGAGGGGTCAGCCCGTCGAAGACGGGATGGTGCGCCGCCGAGGGGTCCGCCTCGAAGACTGCGAGGCTGGCCTCCGGATGTCCTGACACGCCGGGTGTCCAGCCGGTCCCGATGATGTCCGCCCACCCCGGCCACTCGGGGAACGCGGCGGCGGCGCTGTGGACGGCCAGGACCGCGGACCCGGCCTCGGCGTGAGCCAGGACGGCGTCGAAGCTCTGCTGCCAGGCAGGGTCGTACCTCGGAGGAGCGTCCGGGTTGCCGCGTCCGGAGTTCACGATGAGGAGGTCGACCCCGGTCAGGTCGGCCAGCGCGTCGGGTGTCTCGTCGGTCCGCATGTCGGGCTCCATGCCCAGCGCACGCACCACGCGTGCGATCTCAGCCGACGTGTCCGCCACCGGGTGCCAGGGATCCGCGTAGCGCGACAGACCCGTGAAGATGACGACAGACACGGCGAACAACCCTCCCGGCCGACCCCGGCCACGTCAGAAGACCCTAGTACGCGGTCCGGACACGACCCCGATACGGACAGGTGTTGTCCTCAGCCCAGCCAGGGATCGCGAGCCAGGGCTCCCCTGGCTGGGCGTGTGGACCCGACCGGAGCCATTCGATCGACGTGCCGGTTCCGGATGTGATGACGAGGGCCTTCCGCTGTGGCAGTACCGGCCTCCTGTGGCAGTACCGACCCCCGCCGGAGGCGCCGTTCTGGTTGACTGAGCCCATGGCTCTGTCCGACCCGCCCGTCGCCAGCTGGCTCACCGACATGGACGGGGTCCTCGTCCACGAGGAGGACCCGCTTCCGGGCGGCTCCGAGTTCATCGAGGCGCTGAAGGCCGCGAGGCTTCCGTTCATGGTGCTGACGAACAACTCGATCTACACACCACGCGACCTCCGGGCACGCCTCCTCGCGTCCGGCATCGACGTGCCGGAGACCTCCATCTGGACGTCCGGCCAGGCGACCGCGGAGTTCATCGCGGAACAGAGTCCGGGCGCGTCGTGCTTCGTCATCGGCGAGGCCGGGCTGACGACCGCGATGCACGAGGCCGGCCTCACGCTGTCGGAGCGGAGCCCCGACTACGTCGTCCTCGGGGAGACGAGGACGTACGGCTTCGAGGCGATCACCCGCGCGGTCAGGCTCATCGAGGCCGGGTCCCGGTTCATCGCCACCAACCCCGACTCCAGCGGCCCCAGCGCCTGGGGCACGCTGCCTGCCACGGGCGCCGTCGCGGCGCTCATCCAGGCAGCCACCCACCGACGACCGTACTTCGTGGGCAAGCCGAACCCCTTCATGATGAGGTCGGCCCTGCGGGCCATCGACGCGCACGCCCACAGCACGGTGATGGTCGGCGACCGCATGGACACCGACGTCATCGCGGGACTCGAGGCCGGGCTCCGGACGGTGCTCGTCCTCACCGGCTCCACGAAGCGGGAGCAGATCGACACGTTCCCGTACCGGCCGACACTCGTCATGGACTCCATCGCCGACGTCGTCGGGCTTGTGAGGCCGGTCCCGGAGGGTGCAGGGGAATAGCGGACGCCGCGGGCTCCTTGTCCTCGGGGACGAGAAGGGGAGCCATGGCGACACTGCAGGACTTCAGGGCCACGACGATCACGGGCGCCGAGCAGGCGCTGGGGGACTACCTGGGAAAGGTGGTGCTGGTCGTCAACACTGCGTCCACGTGCGGGTTCACGCCGCAGTTCGACGGGCTCGAGACACTCTACGAGAGCATGGCCGGGGACGGTTTCGTCGTGCTCGGCTTCCCGTGCGGCCAGTTCAAGAACCAGGAGCTCGGCACCGACGAGGAGACCGCCCAGTTCTGCCGGGCCAACTACGGCGTGACGTTCCCGATGTTTCACAAGATCGACGTCAACGGGCCCCACGCTCATCCGCTGTTCGCCTGGCTCCGCAGCGAGCAGGAGGGCCCGGGGGACATCCAGTGGAACTTCACGAAGTTCCTCCTGAACCGGGACGGTGAGGTGGTCCACAGGTACGAGCCGGCGGTGACCCCTGCCGAGATCGAGGGCGACATCCGCGCGCTGCTGTACTGAACGGCGCCGAGCGACCACCGCGACGCGGGCTCGTCCCTGCCGGCGGTCCCGGCGGTCGCCCGTGGCGACCTCAGGAGCTGCTACTCCGCTGAGCCACACCTGTCCGGCTGAGGCGGGCTACTACCAGGCCAGCCCGTCACACGTCGCCGAACGGCAGGTGCAGAAGGTCAAGGCGTCGGGGTCCTGCCTCCTCGACCGCGTCCTGGGGTCCGCCGAGGAGGCCCGGGACTCCGCGAGCAACAAGCTCGAGGCCGTGGGAGACGCCGTGTCCGACGTCCCGGACTCGGCTCGTCGCCGCACCCAGGGCGACCCCATCGCAGCGGGCCTGGTCGCGTTCGGCGTCGGGCTCCTGGGAGCGGAACGAGCTCGTGGTTAGTCCGCCCCCTGTTCGTGGGGTTCGCGCGGCCGTCGCCGGTCAATCCCAGGAGCCGGACTTCAGCGTCTCGGCGCCCGAAGGTCGAAGAGAAGGTCGTCGAGCGCCACCGAGGCGACTGAGACCGAGGAGTCGCCGATGCCGTACGGGATGAAGAGCCGTCCCCGATGCGAGATCGCGCCGCAGGAGAAGACGACGTTCGGCACGTACCCGCCGTGCGTGACAGGGGGCAGCAGCGGCTGGTCCAGGCGACCGATGACCCGTGTGGGGTCGTCCAGGTCGAGCAGGATCGCGCCCAGGCTGTACGTGCGCATGAGCCCTACGCCGTGCGTCACCACCAGCCAGCCCGCCTCGGTCTCGATGGGCGGGCTCGCGTTGCCCACCTGGAGGATCTGCCAGGCGTCGCGGGGCGCCTCGATCGGGATCGAGTCACCCCAGCGGTACCCGTCGTCGGAGAAGGTGACGCCGATCGTCATGCCGTCCGCGCGGCTCAGCGCCACATGGTTGCCGCCCACCTTGCGGGGGAAGAGCGCCATCCCCTTGTTCCGAGCACCCGGACCGGTGAGCGGGAACGACGTGAAGGTGAGGAGGTCCGCGCTCGTCAGGAGCCGGTTGCTGATGTTCGTGCCGTCGAAGGCGGTGTAGCACGCGCGGTACTGGATGGTGCCGTCGTCGTCCGTGTAGAGCGTGAACCTCGCGTCCTCGAGGCCGCTCCGCTCGTCCTGGGCGATCGGCATGAGGACTCGCTGGTCGAGCGTGGTCGACTCGTCGAAGGAGACCGTGTAGCAGGCTCCCGCCCACCGGCGCAGCGTCTGCACGCGCAGATGGGCCTCGGGGTGCAGCAGCACGTCGGGGGGGAGGTCGACGAGGATCTGCTCCACGTCGGTGCGATGAACGCTCTCGGGCACGCCCTGCAGGACGGCCAGGGTGAGCTCGTCCGGCTCGCGTCCTGCCCGTACGAGCGCGTCGAAGAGGGAGCGTGGCACGGCGGCGAGGGTCACCGAACCGACGAGAGGCGGTGCGAGCCGCTCCTCGAACCGCCAGCCCTGGTCGTCGACGACGGCCGCCGAGAACTGGAGAGCCGAGATGTGGCCCTCGCCGATGCCCCTCAGGGCCACTGCGACACGGAGCTGGCCCTCGGCGAGACCGCTCTGGTCCGGATGAGGGACCACCCCGGGGTTGGTGAGGGCCGCTCCCTCGACCGCGTACTCCGCCGTGAAGGCGGCTCCGATGAGGAGGGTACGGGCTTCGCTCATCTCTTCCTTCGGGTCCAGCAGCACCGCGGCGTTCGCCAGCAGGAGTCCTCGAAGATCGGAGTGGTGGGGACCGAACCCCTGCAGGACGCCTGGCAGCAGCTCCTTCACCGTCTCTTCGTCGAGGCCGCGAAGACGCTCGAGGAGGTCGCGAGCGCGGCGCGTGTGCGGCGGTTCCGTGCTGGGGAGGAAGAGTCGGCCGATCACCCGGGAGGGATCGGGCCAGAGGTGCTGGTCGGAGTGAAGACGGATGGTGGCGGGCATTCCCTCACTCCTGACCGGTGTGCCTGGAACACGGTGGTGACGGAGGCGAGCGTGGACTCGGCTCCGCGGTTCAGGTTACGTCCGTGGCCGGTCAGTCCGTCGTATCCCGCGCCAGTGTCAAGGTCCATCATGGCAACGCCTTTGTCGTTGTCGCCGAGGAACCAGGCTGCCGACGCGCCCACGAGGTCTCGCCACCGCGGGTCGCCCGTGATGTCGAACGCGGTGGCGGCTGCCGCCGCGAGGGAGGCGACTTCGACGGGCTGCTGGTCGAAACCTGGAGGCGTGTCGCCAGGTCCCCAACCTCCCACGGGGACGAGGGAGAGGTGTCCGTCCGGCTGCTGCACCCCGGCGAGGAAGTCGAGCTGGTCCAGTCCGAGCTCGACGAGCTCGGGACGCCCGAGTGCGTTCCCTCCCAGGAGCAGCGCGTGGGGGACCGCGGCGTTGTCATAGGTGAGGCGGGGCTCGAGCCACCGCCAGGGAACGGCGGCGTCGCTCCGGGTCGCGAGCGTGTTCGCTGCGTCGGCGACGAGGGCCCGGGCTTCGGGCATCGTCTCGTACAGAGGAGCGGCGCCCAGGAGCGCGTACGCCGTGGCGCGGCGGTCTGGGGATCTCCTCGTCAGCATGCGTCCGAGCGCGGACTCCGCCTCTCGTCCGCCCATACCCGCCGACACGGACGCACCGAGGGCCCAGAGCGCCCGTCCCCACCAGTCCCCGAGGGAAGGCTCATCCGTCCACTCTCCGTCGAGGCCCATACGGTTGTGCGACCGGCCGTCCTCGTCGACTGCCGACAGGACGAACCGCAGGTACACCTCGCCGAGGTCGGAGATCTCGTCACCGACCCCGCTGGCGAGTACGAGCCCGCGCGCCACGTCATCCGTGCAGTACCCCAGCTCTCGGCGCGGCTCGTCCCCGTTGCAGTGCTCGAACATCCCGCGCTCGTCTGTCAGGCGTCGCAGGTGCTCGAAACGCGGCGGGGGTACTGCCGTCATCACAGGAGGGAGGGGACGCCGGTGGCTTCCAGGGCTCTCGCCCTGGCGGGTGACCGGTCACGCAGTCGCTGTCCGAGCGAGGCGTACGCCCTCGCCACAGCCGGCCAGACCAGCTGTTCTGCCTGGACGCGTCCCGCGCCCGACATGGAGGCCGCCCTGTGCGGCTCCGTGAGGATCCTCCGGATGGCGTCGGCCATGGCCTCCGGGTCGCGGTGGGGCACAGTGATCCCGGCGCCTCCCGCGAGCAGCTCGACGGCGTGGGGGAACCGGGTGGCGACCACAGGGCGGCCCGCTGCCACCGCCTCGATGAGCACACCCGACGTCACCTGCTCGTCGTTGTCGTAGGGCAGGAGAACCACCGACGCGCTTCCGATCAGCGACGGCATGGCCGAGGTGGGACGGTAGGCCGCGTCGAACGTGAGAAGGTGCCCGACGCCCAGGTCGGACGCCAACCCGGCCAGCCCCTCCCGGTACGACTCGCCCTGCGACTCGACGACCTTCGGGTGTGTCTCCCCGGCCACGAGGTACTCAGGGTCGGGATCGAGGTCCTTGAGGCGCGCCAGCGCCTGGACGCCCCATTCGATGCCTTTGCCGGGCCCCAGCAGGCCCCACGTGAGGATGCGGTGCCTTCTCGGCAGCCCATTGTGCCGCGCGATGGCGGGGGAGACTCCATGAGGGATCACGGACACCTTCGACGCATCCACCCGGTAGGCGTGCGCCAGCCGGGTCCGTGCGGCATGGCTCATGACCACCACGGCGTCCGCCGACGAGCAGACGCTCTCGAGCACCTCCCGCTGGCGAGCCGAGGGTCGGGCGAGCACGGTGTGCAGGACCACGATGACGGGTGTGTCCACCTGCCTGAGGACCGTGAGCACCTCGTCGCCGTCGAGGCCGCCGTAGATCCCGTACTCGTGCTGCACGATCACCACGTCCGCCTCGTTGAGGGCGTCCGCAGCGCGGCGCTGGCTCAGCCGGTCGCCGGCGACGAGGTGCCGTACAACCTTCTCGTCCGACATCGCTGTCGGCGCCTCCACCGACCGCACTACGAAGACGGAGCATCCCAACAGGCTGTCGAGAGCGTCACCGAGGGCGGACGTGAATGTCGCCAGGCCGCACTGGGTCGGGGGGTAGGTGCTCAACAGTCCGAACTTCATAGCGTCCTCCACGATCTGGGGATCCGGCATCCGGATCACTGCACCCATGTCTCTCTCATTACCCGTCACAGCGGCAACGCCCCGCAGGGCGCCGCGTGAACCGGATGGGAGGGCATGGACCCACCGGATGGAGAACCGTGGCTGGGTCCATTGTGCGCCCCTGGGAGGACAACGGCACCATCCGGGAGGAATCCAGGCACGCCGAAGGGGGACCGGATGGCTCCGGTCCCCCTTCGTTCGTGCCTTCGTTCGTACCTCTTCAGGGCTTACTGGTCGAAGTACATCTCGAACTCGTGAGGGTGCGGCCGCATGCGGATCGCGTCGATGTCGGCGCGCTTCATGTCGATCCAGGTCTCGATGAGGTCGGGGGTGAACACGTCGCCCGCGAGCAGGTAGTCGTGGTCCTCCTCGAGCTTGTCGAGCACGGCGTCCAGCGATGCGGGAACCGTGGGGATCGAGGCGTGCTCCTCGGGCGGCAGCTCGTACAGGTCCTTGTCGACCGGGGCCATGGGCTCGATCTTGTTGACGATGCCGTCGAGGCCGGCCAGAAGGCAGGCGGCGAAGGCGAGGTACGGGTTCGCGCTCGGGTCGGGGCAGCGGAACTCGAGGCGCTTCGCCTTCGGGTTCGAGCCGGTGACCGGGATGCGGATACAGGCGGACCGGTTGCGGCCCGAGTAGACGAGGTTGACCGGCGCCTCGAAGCCCGGGACGAGACGGTGGTACGAGTTCGTCGTCGGGTTGGTGAACGCCAGGAGGCTCGGGGCGTGGTGCAGCAGGCCGCCGATGTAGTAGCGCGCGATGTCCGACAGGCCCGCGTAGCCGGCCTCGTCCGCGAAGAGCGGGTCGCCGTCCTTCCACAGCGACTGGTGGACGTGCATGCCCGACCCGTTGTCGCCGAAGATCGGCTTCGGCATGAAGGTCACGGTCTTGCCCGCGGCCCACGCGGTGTTCTTGATGACGTACTTGAACTTCTGCACGTCGTCGGCCGCCGCCAGCATCGTGTTGAACCTGTAGTTGATCTCCGCCTGGCCGGCTGTGCCGACCTCGTGGTGGGCGCGCTCGATCTCGAGGCCGACGTTCGTCAGGTTGCGGACCATGTCGTCGCGGAGGTCGGTGAAGTGGTCGACCGGGGCGACGGGGAAGTAGCCACCCTTGTACTTGACCTTGTAGCCACGGTTCGGGCGACCGTCGGGGTCGTTCTCCGCACCGGTGTTCCAGGCGCCGGCCTCGGAGTCGATGTAGTAGTAGCTGGCGTTCTGCTTCGTCTCGTACCGCACGGAGTCGAAGATGTAGAACTCGGCCTCGGGCGCGAAGTACGCGGTGTCGCCGACACCGGACGACGCCAGGTAGGCCTCAGCCTTGCGAGCGATGTTGCGGGGGTCGCGGCTGTAGGCCTCCTTCGTGATCGGGTCGTGCACGAAGAAGTTCATGGCCAGGGTCTTCGACCTGCGGAACGGGTCCACGAACGCGGAGCTCGGGTCCGGCAGCAATGCCATGTCCGACTCGTGGATCTTCTGGAACCCACGGATCGACGACCCGTCGAACGCCAGGCCGTCGTCGAACACCGCCTGGGTCAGCGCCGTGGCCGGGATCGTGAAGTGCTGCATGACGCCCGGCAGGTCGCAGAACCGGATGTCGACGGTCTCGATGTCGTTGTCCTTGACGTAGGCCAACGTGTCGTCGGCGCCTTGGAACATGGAACCTCCAGTGAACTCAGGGCGCACTGTGCGCCTGGACAGAACCTAGTGACGGGCCGTTGCCGAGCCATGTCGGGATTGTTTCGGCAATGTAACGCCGCGCAGGACGTCGCGTAGCCGATCTCAGAAAGGACGCGACCGGGACCTCGATATGCTCGGGCGCGTGGCGGACGAGGCGGTGACGGATTACCCGGGCTCGTCGCTCGGTCTGCCTGCGTCCGGCAGGGGCTCGCTGGCCTCGTGGCGCGCACGGGTCGCCGCCCTCATCGTCGACTGGGCGGCCAGCATCGTCGTGGCGACGCTCCTCGTCGGCACCGGTGCGCTGCACGGAGGCGGCTGGCGGGGGTTCGTCGTGCTGGCCGTGTACGTGGTGGAGAAGGCCGTCCTGACATGGCTCACGTCGGCATCGTTCGGCCAGCTCCTGGCCCGGGTGGCGGTGGTACGCGTGGGCGGTGGCCCGATCGGCCCGTGGCGGTCCCTCGCGCGGGCGGTCATGGTCGGGCTCGTCATCCCCGCCGTCGTGATCGGTGCCGAGAGGCGCGGGCTGGACGACCTCGTGCTGGGTACGGTGGTCGTCAACCGGGCCGAGGGACGAACGGCCTGAACGGCGAAACCCACAGCTCACTATGTGGTTTTTGCTGCGTTCGTGTTGATTCGTGCGTATCTTGGACCCATGGTCGTCACTGCTGCCGATGAGGGGCGTCTGCTCCCGCACGAGCGTCACCTGCGGATCCTCGATCAGGCTCGGAACCGGTCCCGTGTCGAGGTGTCCGCCCTCGCGGAGGAGCTCGACGTCACCTCCGAGACCATCCGCCGTGACCTCGCGGCGCTCGAGCGCCGGGGTCTTCTGCGCAGGGTGCACGGAGGAGCCGTACACATGGAGCGGCTGGGCTACGAACCGTCCGTCACGGCGAGACGCGAGCAGCGTACGGCCGAGAAGGCACGGATCGGCAGGGCAGCACGAGACCTTCTCCCCGACGGCGGGGCGATCCTCGTCGACGCGGGCACGACGACGATGGAGCTGGTACGGGCACTGCCCGCCGACCTTGCCCTGACGGTCGTCACCAACTCCCTCCAGGCGGCGTCCTTCCTCGCCGAGCTGCCGCGCATCGAGCTCCTGCTGCTGGGCGGCCGCATCCGAGACGTCACGGGAGCCGCAGTGGGGGCGTGGACGCGCAGCGCGCTCGCGCACCTGCGGGTCGACGTCGCCTTCATGGGAGCCAACGGCATCACCCCGGACAACGGGCTGACGACGCCCGACCAGTCCGAGGCCGAGGTGAAGGCGGCGATGGTGAAGGCAGCCGCTCGCGTCGTCTGCTTGGTCGACCACACCAAGTTCGGGTTGAGCCAGCTCTGCCAGTTCGCCACGCTGGACGCCGTCGACGTCGTCGTCACCGACTCCGGGCTCGAGCAGGACCTCGCCGACGAGCTGGCCGCAGCCGGCCCGGAGGTGATCCGCGCATGATCGTCACACTCACCCCGAACCCCAGTCTCGACCGTACGATCGCCGTCCCCGTACTCCGACGGGGCGCCGTGATGCGCGCCACCGACTCCCGGGAGGACCCGGGCGGCAAGGGGCTCAACGTCAGCAGGGCCCTCGCCCAGAACGGCACCGCCACGGTCGCCGTGCTCCCCATCGGCGGCGTGTACGGCGGCGTCATGCTGGACCTCCTTGCCGCGCAGGAGATCGACGTCGTCCCGGTGCCGATCGCCGGCTCGACCCGCGCCAACGTCGCGGTCGTGGAGCCCGACGGGACCACGACCAAGCTCAACGAGCAAGGACCCTGCTTCAGCCCCGAGGAGGTCGACGCGCTCCGTACGGCGACGGCGACCGCGAGCGCGCGTGCGGGCTGGGTCGTGTGCTGCGGCTCGCTGCCGCCCGGGATCGACGACGACTTCTACGCCGACCTCGTCGAGCGCTGCCACGCGCAGGGCGTCAAGGTCGCCGTGGACTCCTCGGGCGAACCCATGACCCGCGCGCTGGCCGCCCTCCCGGACCTCGTCAAGCCGAACCGGGTCGAGCTCGCCGAAGCCGTGGGCCGCGCCCTGCCGACCGTGGGGGACGTGGTCGAGGCCGCGCATGGCCTGGTAGCGACGGGTATCGGGCGTGTCCTGGTCAGCCTCGGTCGTGACGGCGCCCTGCTCGTGGACGCCGAGCGGGCGGTACGGGCGGTGGCGCGTGTGGACAACCCCTTGTCGACCGTGGGTGCGGGCGACGCGTTCCTCGCGGGCTACCTCCACGCCGTGGCTGCCGGCAAGGACGCCGAGGAGGCGCTCTGCACCGCCATCGCCTTCGGCGCGGCGGCCGTGAGCCGATCAGGCAGCCAGATGCCGACACCGGAGGGTGTCGCAGCCGTCACGGTCACGGTCGAGCGGGACCCGGACCCGGCGACGCCGCTCGACGACTGAGAAGGACGCGGCCAACCTCTCGTCGCGCTCCTGGCTCTCGCCGCGGGGCCGCCATCTCCACCTCGTACGTGAGCACGACTGAGCACCCCGGATGTGACTGAGCACCCCGCACGGACGGTGCTCAGTCACATCCGGGGTGCTCAGTCGAGTTCGGGCACAGGCGGCGGAATCGGACGAGGTGCTCAGCGAGGTCAGGGGTGCCTTTCTCAGACTGCGGTGTCACGAGAGCCAGCAACGGCCTTTGTGGGCACTACAAAACAACACAATCGGGTATACGTCAAGCGAAAACCACAAGGTCGGGCATTGAAACGCGCACGTCCGGCCCGGACGCCTCCCTCGCGGGCGCCCTTTCGCCTCCCGGGACCGCCCCTTACGATCCGAGCGTGATCTGGATCTGTGCCACGTGGTCAAGAGGGCCAACCCCGACCGGGCCACGGTTGGCTTCCTGCGGAGCCACCCGAACCGGCTCCCCCTGTCAGGAGCCGTTGTGAGGCGGGTCGCCGCCCGGATCGAGCACTTCCCCGTCGACGGGCTGTACAACAACTTCGGAGCAGTGGTCCCGGCCGACGCGAAGACGGTGGTCCGGCGCTCGGCCGAACGTCATGCCGAGTGGGCCGACGGGCTCCACGACGACGAGACCGCCGTCGGCCGGAGGCGACGAGGATGAGCCTGGCACTCCTCGCGATCGGCGCGGTGGTCCTCGTCGTCGCGTCGACGGTGCTGGCGCCCCGGGTGGGCATCGCCGCACCGCTGCTGCTCGTCGTCCTCGGTTTCGCCGCGAGCCTCACGCCCTGGATCGGACCCGTCACGGTCCCGCCGGAGTGGATTCTCTCCGGCGTCCTGCCGCCGCTGCTGTACTCCGCGGCCGTGAGCACACCCGTGATGGAGGCGCGACGGGACTTCCGGATCATCTCCTTCTTCTCGGTGGTCCTCGTGGTCGTGTCAGCCGTGGTCGTCGGAGTCGTCGCCACGGTGCTCGTACCTGGCCTGCCGCTCGGCGTCGGCATCGCGCTGGGCGCGGTGATCAGCCCGACGGACGCCGTCGCGACGAGCATCGTCCGGCGGGCCGGCGTGTCCCCGCGACTGGTCACCGTCCTCGAGGGCGAGAGCATGCTCAACGACGCCTCCGCCCTGGTGCTGCTTCGCTCGGCCATCGCGGCTGTGGGGGCGGGGATCACCCTGTGGCAGGTGGTGGGCCAGTTCATCTGGGCTGTCCTGGCAGCCATCGCCATCGGCTTCGCGGTGGGCAGGCTGAACCTGCTGGTACGGGCGAAGATCTCCGACGCCATCGCCGGCGTCGCGCTGTCGCTGGTCGTCCCGTTCATCGCCTACCTTCCGGCTGAGCACCTCGGTGCCTCGGGACTGGTCGCGGCCGTGACGGCCGGCGTCGTGACGGGCGACGGCGCACCGCACCGGATGGGGGCCGGCGACCGCATGAGCGACCGCACGGTGTGGCGCACGATCGAGCTGCTCCTCGAGAGCAGCGTGTTCCTGCTCATCGGACTCGAGCTGCGGGCTCTCGCCAAAGACCTCACCGCCCACGGCGGCAGCATCCTCAGCGCGCTCGCCGTCGGCCTGGTCGCGGCGACGGTCGTCGTGGCGATCCGCGCGGTGTTCGTCGCCTGGTCGGTGTGGGTGCTCGCTCGACGCAACCGACGCCAGCCGGCGGTACGGGAGAAGCTCGCCGAGATGTCCGACAAGCTCGACCAGGGCGTCCTTCCGGAGGGGGGCCGACCGGAACGCAGGGCCAGACGTCTCCTGCGACGCACCCCGCCGGTCAGCTCCCACGAGAAGCGACAGACTCGGCTGACCCGCTGGCGGCAGGCCCTCGACGGGCGCATCGCCGACCTCGACTACCTCGCGGGGGAGCAGTTCAGCTGGCGCGACGGCATCGTCCTCGTGTGGGCGGGCATGCGGGGCGCGGTCACGGTCGCCGCCGCGCAGACGCTGCCCGAAGACACGCCGCACCGGTCCTTCCTCGTGCTCGTCGCGACCCTGGTCGCGGTCGGCATGCTCATCGCGCAGGGCTCCTCGCTGTCGTGGCTGGCCGGCCGGCTCGGTCTGACCGGGCGGGACAGCACGGGCGACGAGGAGCAGTGGAGGGCGCTCCAGAGCGAGCTCAACCGGGCGGCGCTGGCACGCCTGGAGGCCTACCCGGACAAGATCGCGGAGGGCGTCAGGGAGCGGCTCCTGCGCCGTACGTACTCGGAGGACGACCCGTACGCGAGCGCGGTGGAGCGCGTACGACTCGAGCAGTACCACACGCTCCGTCTCGACCTCATCAACGCCGAGCGGGACGAGCTGCTCGTGCTCCGCCGGACTGGGTCGTACCCGTCGGCGATGCTCGACGCCGTGCTCACTCAGCTCGACGCGGAGCAGATCGGCATCGAGCTCCGACGCTGAACGGCGGCTACCGGCGACGGACGGGTACGGCCCAGTGGCGCCGGCGGCGCGGGGACCACCGCCCTGGAGTCTCTAGGCTGTCGGGGTGGCACATCTGCTGGGCGCCGAGTCCGTACACGTCGAGTACCCGACCCGCGTCGTCCTCGACGGGGTCACCCTCGGCGTCTCCGACGGAGACCGGATCGGCATCGTCGGGCGCAACGGCGACGGGAAGTCCACGCTGCTCGGCGTGCTCTCGGGCCGCATCGTCCCGGACGAGGGCAAGGTCACCCGGCGCGGCGGGCTGCGCGTGGCCGCGCTCGAGCAGAGCGACGACCTCGACGACGCGGAGACGGTCGGCCACGCCATCGTCGGGACACGTCCCGAGCACCAGTGGGCGGGCGACCCCCGCATCCGGGGCATCATCGCCGGGCTCGTGGCGGACCTGGGCTGGGACGTACGGATCGGTACCCTGTCCGGCGGCCAGCGCCGGCGGGTCGCGCTCGCCTCGCTCCTCGTCGGCGACTGGGACCTCGTCATCCTCGACGAGCCGACGAACCACCTCGACGTCGAGGGCGTGCAGTGGCTCGCGACCCACCTCACGCAGCGCTGGCAGCCCACGCAGGGCGGCCTTCTCGTCGTCACCCACGACCGCTGGTTCCTCGACGAGGTCGCCACGGCCACCTGGGAGGTCCACGACAGGATGGTCGAGCCGTTCGACGGGGGCTACGCCGCGTACGTGCTGCAGCGTGTGGAGCGCGACCGGCAGGCTGCGTCGGTCGAAGCCAAGCGCCTGAACCTCATGCGCAAGGAGCTCGCCTGGCTGCGGCGCGGGGCGCCCGCCCGCACGAGCAAGCCCAGGTTCCGCATCGAGGCCGCCAACGTGCTCATCGCCGACGTGCCACCGCCCCGGGACCGCGTGGAGCTGGCGAAGCTCGCCACGGCGCGCCTTGGGAAGGATGTCGTGGACATCGAGGACGTGTCCGTGTCGTACGGCGACAACGCCGTCCTCACGGACGTCACGTGGCGCATCGGTCCCGGTGACCGGCTGGCCGTGCTGGGCGCGAACGGTGCCGGCAAGTCGACGCTGCTGGGCCTTGTCAGCGGCAGCGTGGCGCCGACACGCGGCCGGGTGAAGAGGGGCAAGACCGTGAAGGTCGGCATGCTCGACCAGCGGTTCGCCGACCTCGACGCGATCGCGGACGACCGGGTACGAGAGGTGCTCGCCCGCACCCGTACCACCTTCACCGTCGACGGCCGGGACCTCACTCCCGCTCAGCTCCTCGAACGGCTGGGCTTCGCACGCGAGCACCTGTCGGCGCGCGTCTGTGAGCTGTCCGGCGGCCAGCGTCGACGTCTTCAGCTGCTGCTCGTCCTGCTCGACGAGCCGAACGTGCTCATCCTCGACGAGCCCACGAACGACGTGGACACGGACATGCTCACGGCAATGGAGGACCTGCTCGACTCATGGCCGGGCACGCTCCTCGTCGTCTCCCACGACCGGTACCTCGTGGAACGGGTCACGGACACCCAGTACGCCGTCCTCGACGGGGGCCTGCGGCACCTGCCCGGCGGCGTCGACGAGTACCTGCGCCTACGCGCCCTGGAGCAGGGTTCTCCTATCGAGGCGGCTCGCCCCTCGGCCCCGAGCTCCTCTGCGGAGCAGCGCGCCGCCGCGAAGGCGCTGCAGGCGACCGAACGCAAGCTGGAGCGGCTGGGGGAGCGGATCACGGCGCTCCACACGAGGATGGCCGAGCACGACCCGTCCGACTACGTCGGCCTGGGTCGCCTGCACGAGGAGCTGGCGGGCCTCGAGGACGAGGTCGCCGAGCTCGAGGACGCCTGGCTGGACCTGTCCGAGCGGGCCGGCTGACTCAGCGACCGCGTACGGCCTGGCGCGCGCCCTTGGCCGACGTCGGGATGGGGCCCTTCGGCAGCGGGATCTTGGGCCGCATCGAGTCCAGCGCACGGAGCCGGTTCGAGATGTCGGTGACCTCGGTCGGCTTGAGGACCTTGGGCAGCTTCTTGATGTGGTCGGCGAGCTTGTCGAGGGGGACCTGGTTCTCGCGGTCGCCCATGACGAGCGTCGTGACCTTCACCCCGTACCTCACCTGCTCGTGCTTCTTCGCCTCGGTCGCGAGCATGGCCCGGACCCGGCCCGGGTCCCCCTCGCCGATGAGCACGATGCCGCCGGGGCCCACGACGCGGTGGACGATGTCGAGCTGACGGTTTGCCGTGATGACCGGGGACTTGACCCAGTCCTTGCTCAGCATCGACATCGCGACCTCGGCGGAGCCCTTCTGGCCCTCGTACCGCTTGTACGTCGCGCTCTTCGCACGCCACGTAAGGACCGACATGGCCGCGAGGACGCCGAAGAGAATGCCGAAGATGAGGTACAGCCACCACGGCTTGATGAAGACCCCGATGACCGTGAAGACGACGATGCACGCCGCCAGTGCGCCTCCCATGAAGAGGTTCGCCTTGGGGTCGTGCTGGGTGGTGACCTTGTAGACCTCCCGGATCTGGCGGAGCTGTCCCCAGTCCTTCGGGTCGGTGGAGTGCTTCCGGCGCAGCCTCTCGGCCTTCTTCGCGGCCTTCTGCTCCTCGGCCAGCTGCTTGGCCCGCTCACTCGCCATGGGTGCTCACATTCTCCCGGGTCGTCGTCGTCCTCGTGGCCGCCAGCGCCTCGCTGGCCTGCTTGTACAGTCTTCCAGCGCGGTACGACGAGCGCACGAGCGGCCCCGACAAGACGCCCTCGAAGCCGATCTCGGTCGCCTCGGCGGCGAGCTCGTCGAACTCGCTCGGCTCCACCCACCGGTCCACCGGGTGGAGGTGCGCGTTCGGCCGCAGGTACTGGGTGATCGTCACCAGGTGGGTGCCGGCGGAGCGCAGGTCACGAAGCGTCTGCGACACCTCCTCGCGCGTCTCGCCCATCCCGAGGATGACGTTCGACTTGGTCACGAGGCCGGCGTCCCGCGACCGGGTGAGGACACCGAGCGAGCGCTCGTACGAGAACCCCGGGCGGATCCTGCGGAAGACCCGCGGCACGGTCTCGACGTTGTGGGCGAACACCTGCGGCCGGGTCTCGAGCACCTGGTCGACGAGCTCGGGCTTGCCGGAGAAGTCGGGGGCGAGCATCTCGACGCCGACGCCGGGATTCTCCCGGTGGATGGCCCGGATGGTCTCCGCGTACAGCCAGGCCCCCTCGTCGGGCAGGTCGTCGCGGCAGACGCCTGTCACAGTCGCGTACCGCAGGCCCATCGACTTCACGCTCTCGGCGACGCGCTGAGGCTCCTCGGTGTCGTACGAGGTCGGCTTCGCCGACTCGATCTGGCAGAAGTCGCAGCGGCGGGTGCACGCGTCTCCGCCGATGAGGAACGTCGCCTCCCGGTCCTCCCAACACTCGAAGATGTTGGGGCAGCCCGCTTCCTGGCAGACCGTGTGCAGCCCTTCGCGGCGCATGATCGACTGGAGGTCGTTGTAGTTGGGCCCCATGACCGCTCGGGTACGGATCCAGGAGGGCTTGCGCTCGATCGGCGTCTCCGCGTTCTTGACCTCGAGGCGGAGGAGCCGACGGCCGTCAGGGCGAACTGTCACCCGCACAGGCTACCCGCGCCCGGGACGATTGGCATCGCGCGTTCAGCGGCGCAGAAGGAGCCCGAGCACGGCCGGCGCGAGGAAGGCGGAGAGCCACGAGGCGGCGATGAGCGAGGGACCGAAGGGCAGCTCCGCCCTGCGGCCCGCCCGCCGGGCGAGGAGCACGCCGAGCGTCACCGGGACGTGGACGAGGAAGGCGCCGACCGCCCCGACAAGGGCGTACGGGAGGCCGAGCCAGCCGAGGAAAGTCCCGAGGAACAGCTGCAGGCTCACGTCCCCCAGACCGAACTGGCCCTTGCCGAACCACGCGATGACGACGTAGAGCACCGCCAGGGCTGCGCCGATGAGCAGGGCGGCGCCGAAGCGCGCCCAGGCGTGTTCGACGGCGGCCGCCACCGCGAGGGCGATCACGAGGGCGAGCATGCCGGGCCACATGATCCGATGGGGGATCTCGTGGGCCGCGAGGTCTGTGGCGACGAGCAGCGCGCTGACGAGAGCGGCGACCGCGAACGCGAGGGCGTCCGGCCAGGCGTCGAGCCGCCAGCCGGCGAGCCCGCCGAAGAGGACGCCCAGCAGCGCCAGGACGGGGGCGCTGACGACGCGTGGAAACAGGGGTCCGGCGAGGCTGGATCGAGAGAAACGGGTGAGTGCCGCCGCCGCAATGCCGATCAAGGCACCCGTGATAGCGGCGGCGGCACTCATGACGACGCCGTCGGCTACTTGCTGAACGCTGCGATGATGCCGATGACGCCGGGTCCCATGACCACCATGAACAGCACCGGGAGGATGCAGAGCATGAGTGGGAAGATCACCTTGACGGGGATTTGCATAGCTCTGGCCTCGGCGCGCTGACGCCGCTTCATCCGCATCTCCGCAGCCTGCGTGTTGAGCACGCTGGACAGCGCGAGGCCGTACGCCTCGGCCTGGATGATGGAGCGGATGAACTGCTTGAGGTCCGGCACCTGGGTGCGTTCGACGAGGTCCTCGTACGCCTGGCGGCGGGTCTGGCCGACCTGGATGTCCTGCAGGGTCCGGATGAGCTCGGCGGCCAGGACGCCGGTTCCGTTCTTCGCGACGCGGACCATCGCCGCGTCGAAGCCCAGCCCGGCCTGGACCGCGATGCTCATCTGGTCGAGCGTGTCGGCCAGCTCCAGCGTGATCCTCTCGCGCCGTTCCATGCCGATGCTGTAGAGACGGAGCTCGGGGACGAAGTAGAGGATCACCGCGAAGAGCACGCCCAGGACCGCGATGAGCGGCTGAGACGCCTTGAGGATGAACATCACCGCGAGAAGCGGGGAGGCGACGGTGAGGGCGACCTTCACCGTGATGACGCGCTCGAGGGGCCAGTCGGCGGGCCGCCCCGCTCGGGCGAGCATCCGGTCAAGGCGTGCGCGCGAGCCCTTGGTCACCAGAGCGCTCGACAGGGACGATGCCTTCCGGCTCTTCCCGGATGAGGTGGCGGGAGGCCCCCCGCCCGCCTGCGCCGCCCCTGGGCGGGACCCGCGCCGGAGGTTCTCCAGTGCGCGGACCTTGGCGGGGCTCGGCCCGGCGAAGACGGCGAAGACGAGGTAGCCCGTGGCGGCGGCGAGCACGGCGCCTGCCATGAGTGTCGTGAGCATCTCGGCAACCTCCTCAGAACTTGATCTTGACGGTGGCGCGGAGCCAGATCCCGCCGATGGTGAGCATGACGACCGAGACGCCGACGATCATCCAGCCGATCGTCGTGGTGAACAGCCTGTTGAGGTAGCCCGGGTTGGCGATCGTGAGGAACGCCACGACGCCGAACGGCAGGGCCATGAGGATGATCGCCGACAGCTTCCCCTCGGAGGAGAGCGCTGCGACCTGGCGGTGGAGCTGGTTCCGTTCCCGGATCGTGTGGGCGACGCCGTCGAGCACGTCGGCGAGGTTGCCGCCCACCTCGCGGTTGATCGCGATCGCCTGGGACACCCAGTTGAAGTCCTCGCTGCCCATGCGGGAGGACACCTCGATGAGCGACTCGTTGAGCGGCCGCCCGATGCGGGTCTCGTTGAGCACGCGGCTGAACTCGTCCTTGGTCGGGCTGTCCGCCTCGGAGCTCATCGCCTGGATGGCCTGAAGGAGGGAGTAGCCGGCCCGCAGGCTCGCAGCCATCATCTGGAGGGTCGAGTCGAGCTGGTCGGCGAACGCGCGCTTGCGGCGTCCGACCAGGAAGCCGAGGACCAGCCAGCCGAGGACGGGGACGATCACGGTGACGAGAAGGCCCACCACGGGACCGGCGAGGAGCATCGTGCCCGCGCCGGTTGCCAGAGACGCGGCGACGACGAGCAGGACGACGTCCGACGGCTTCGTCTTGACCCCGGCGAGCTCGAGACGGGCGCCGAGTCCTCGGCCGCGCTTCGCGAGGAGCTTGTTGATCTGGTCCGTGGCGAGGTCGGTCGCCGTCGAGAGCGTCGACGTCTTCTGGGGGCGCTTCTGCCCCTGGAGCTGCCGCCGCCGGTCCCGGGACAGGCGACGGAACCCGGGACGGATGATGAGCAGCGCGAAGATCGTGGTGGCCGCGAGCAGGGACAGGGACGCCAACGTCAACATGTTGGCCGATGCGAAGAAGCTCATCGCAACCAGTCCTGGTTCCCCCCGAACACGCGAGGCGACAGGTAGATGCCCAGCTCTTCGAAGCGCTCCGCGAACCTGGGCCTGACGCCCGTGGCGACGGGACGACCGAGGAACTTCCCGTTGGCGTCGATCCCTGCCGAGTAGTCGAACAGGAAGATGTCCTGGAGGGTCACCGTCTGACCTTCCATGCCGTGGACCTCGGTGACCGCCACGACGCGGCGGGTCCCGTCGCGCAGCCTCTGGATCTGGACGATGAGGTCGACCGCCGACGTGATCTGCTCGCGGATGGCGCGCAGCGGCAGGTCCATGCCGGCCATGAGGACCAGCGTCTCGAGTCGGGCGATGGCGTCACGCGGGGCGTTGGCGTGGATGGTCGACAGCGAGCCGTCGTGGCCCGTGTTCATGGCCTGCAGCATGTCGAGGGCCTCGGCGCCTCGACACTCGCCGACGACGATGCGGTCGGGGCGCATGCGCAGCGAGTTCTTCACGAGGTCGCGGATCGTGACCTCGCCTCGCCCTTCCACGTTGGCGGGCCTCGACTCCAGACGGACCAGGTGGTCCTGCTGGAGCTGGAGCTCGACGGCGTCCTCGATGGTGATGATCCGCTCGTTGCTCGGGATGAAGCTCGAGAGCACGTTGAGCAGCGTCGTCTTGCCGGTCCCCGTTCCGCCGGACACCAGGATGTTGAGGCGAGCCTGGACGCACGCGCGCAGCAGGTCGGCCATGTCGGGCGTCATCGTCCCGAAGCCGATGAGGTCGTTGACCCCCAGCGCGTCCTTGCTGAACTTGCGGATGGTGAGCGTGGAGCCGTTGATGGCGAGGGGCGGGATGATGGCGTTGACGCGGGACCCGTCCATGAGACGTGCGTCCACCAGGGGCGATGCCTCGTCGATGCGACGACCGACCTTGCTGACGATGCGGTCGATGACCCGACGCAGGTGCGCCTCGTCGTCGAACCGCACCGGGCTGCGGGTGAGCTTGCCCTTCTGCTCGACGTAGACCGTGTCGTGGCCGTTCACCATGATCTCGGTGATGGTGATGTCGGCGAGCAGCGCCTCGAGGGGACCGAGACCGAGGACGTCGTCCTCGACCTCGCGGATGATGCGCCGGCGCTCCTCGGAGGTGAGCGGCGTCGCCGACTCCTCGATGATCCCGTTGAGCTCCTCGCGGACGAGACCGCTGATGACCTCCTCGTCCAGCGTGCCTTCGTTGAGGCGTGAGCCCATCCGCTCGAACAGCAGGATGGTGGCCTGCTCCTTGAGCTTGCCCACGGGGTCGAGAGCCTGTGGCGCGACCGGGCGCCCGCGCTGGTTCAGACCCGACGCGGGGGCAGGCCCCCCCGGCCCCGCAGGCAGCGGGGGGAACGCGCCCGCTTCGACGGCACGGGTGGCCAGTGACGCGGGGGCCGACCCGTCATCCGGGTAGGCCGCGGGAGAGAAGGCGTCTGGGGTATCGCCCACGTCTGCCCGGCGGGCGCCGAGACGTTCTGACAGCTTCATGCCGACCTCTCGATCTTCACTCCGCGCCGTCCGGTGAACCCGCTGAGGGTCTCCGAGGTGCGGCCCGTGATGCGGTCGACGAGCAGGCTCAGCTGCTTGGTGATCGGGTCGCGGCCGTTCACCTGGAGCAGGGGGATACCTTGGTTCGTCGACTGCGGAAGCAGGCGCGACTGGTTGAGGACGATGTCGACCTCCTCGCCGATGGTGGCTTGCACATCCTTGATCGTGAGCCCGCGGCTCGTCTCGAAGAAGTTGAGGACGACGTGGCGGGCCTCGGGAAGCATGTCGAGGTCGTCGAGGGTCTCGATCTCCTTGCGGAGACCCCGGACACCTGGCACGTCCAGCGTCGTCACGAGGACCATCTCCTTGGCCTTGTCGAGCACGGCGAGCGTGTGCTCCGACAGCCCAGGTGCGGTGTCGACGACGACGTACTGGAACTCCTTCGCCAGCATGGTCAGCAGGTTGCCGATGTCCTTCGGGGTGACCGTGTCGGCCGCCACCGGCGACTCCGACCCGGGCACGACGTACAGGCCCGTCTCGTGACGCGTGAGCAGGGACTTGAGCGTGAGCATGTCGCGGGTCATCGCCCCCTGGATCGTGTCCGGGAGGGAGAACTCCGGCTCGAGGTTCAGCGCGCTCGCACAGTCGCCGAAGTGGATGTCAAGGTCCACGAGAACGACCTGCTGGGGGTAGCGCTTCGCGAGGCCCACGGCGACGTTGGTCGCGACGGTCGTCTTGCCGACGCCGCCCTTGGGGGAGGCGATGGCGACGACCCGTCCGGCCGGCTTGTCGACGACCGGGACCGGGCCAGCGGCAGCCGCGGGGGCAGTCCGCAGCGCCATGAAGTGGGCGGCGCGCTCCAGAGCCTTGCGGATCTCGGAGACGTCCCCGTCGACGGGGACCAGGTCCTTCACGCCGGCGCGCATCGCCGCCAGGGCCAGCGGCTCGACGTTCGTCGCGGCGAGGATGACGGCACATGGGTAGGACTGGTCGAGGTTGTGGGCGAGCTCAAGCGCGCCCTGTGCGTCGCTGTCCGCGTCGAGGACGATGATGTCGGGAGTCGGCGCCCCCCGGAGGCCCGCGAACAGCTCTGCGGCACTCGTGGGGAGGGGGTTCGGCGACAGCAGGAGGAACGCGCCCCCCGTGGCGTACCCGATCCGCTCGGTGAGCCCGGCGGACTGGCTGACGAGAACGACGCGGCTCATCGCAGGACGACCTTGCCGTTCGTGTACTGCGAGGTGGAGTCGTCGGTCGAGGTGTTCTCCACGGCCAGGACCAGTGTGCCGGCGGACTGGGCCCACGCGAGCTTCTCGATGTCGGACGTGTGGAGTGCCACTGTCACGATGAGTGAGGCGGTGGACAACGGTGTCGTGCCGCCGCTCGTCGCGGCCGCCGGGGCGGTCCCGCCCTGGACCCGCGTGACGAGGACCTTGGACAGGATCTGCTTGGTGAGGAAGTCGCCGTCCATCGTGGCGGTGCCGATTCCCGGGACGTTGACGGGTGCCGTGTCCTTGATCTTGATGGTGAGGACGACACCGATGGTGTCGCCGGACTGGACGACGCCGCCGCGGATCTGCTCGGGCTTGAGCAGCAGGCTCATCTGCTCCATGCCCTTCGGCACAGCCACGGTGTCCTGCGACGCGACCGCGGGGTCGACGAAGCGGCTGGACAGCAGTACCTCACCGGCCACGAGGTCGACGGAGGCGGCCTTGCTCTTGATCTGGTTGAGGTCGTACACCGCCTGGGCGGGCACCGTCTTGGCGGGCACCTCGGCCAGCTGGACGCTCGACCCCAGGCTCTCTGCGAGAGTGCCCTTCGAGACGGGGTTGACGACGACGTAGACCTTCTTGGCCTGCACTCCGTTGAGCGCACGCGTGTCCGCGTTGCGCACGTACACGAAGATGCTCACGAATGCCACGAGGGCGAGTGCGGCCGCCACAAATGCAGCCACGATGCGACGGTTCATGTTCGGGTGTCCTTCTCACGGGTGAACGACGTAGTGCGAACCGGCTGCCCACACGGCCCCTGGGGAGGGTCTGCGAAGGCGGGAACTACGGGCTGGAAAAGCCCGACGCCGGCCGGCCGCTGCAGGGGCGACCAGCCGGCATCGGCGTGCATCGTGGCCAGTCGGCCACTACACCGCGGCAGCGACCGTGGCGAACAGGCTCGAAAGGTTGCCACCCAGGAGGGCCACGACAGCGATGATGACGGCCGCGATGAGCGCGACGAGCAGGCCGTACTCGACAGCGGTGGCGCCCTTGGATGCCTTGCCGAGGCGCTGCTGCGCGACGAAGGTGAGCGTGGTCAGGTATGCGGAAATGGCGTTCATGTGGGTCCCTTCTCGACAGTCACGGGGCAGATAGCCCAGCGATGTTCCCCCGGCTCCTTCCCCTCGGAAGGGCCATGTGAACTATCACCCGGGGTGCGACGAACGGGCAACGAACGTGAGACTTCCGTCATAAAGGGCAAGGCGGTTCTCAGCGCCGGCGCGAGCCGACGAGGGGTCATGAACAGGAGAGAGGAACGTGACCGCCGCGAGCGGTCTCACATGCTCCCGGCGGAGCGTGAGAACGCGAGCACGTCGCGCAGGTGCCGTTCGGCCACGTCGGCCACCTCAGCCATGTCCGGCGGCTCGCCCAGCTCCACCGCGAGGGACGTGACACCGGCGTCGGAGATGCCGCACGGGATGATGCGGTCGAATGCGCCCAGGTCGGGCGAGACGTTGAGCGCGAAGCCGTGCTGGGTCGTCTTCCGGCTCACGCGGATCCCGATGGCCACGACCTTGCGTTCGGGACGGCCGTCCGTTGCCGGGAGCCAGACGCCGGAACGGCCCTGCACCCGGATGGCCGGCAACCCGTACTCGGACACCGTGCGGATGAGGGCCTCCTCGAGGCGCCGCACGTAGTCGACGACGTAGATGCCGCTCGGCAACGTGACGATCGGGTAGCCGACCAGCTGACCGGGTCCGTGCCAGGTGATCTTGCCGCCCCGGTCCACGTCGACGACGGGTGTGCCGTCCTGGGGCCGTTCGGCGGGCTCGGTACGACGGCCGGCCGTGTAGACGCCGGCATGCTCCAGCAACAGGACCGTGCCCGGACGCCGCCCGTCCGCCACCTCGGCGTGGATGCGCCGCTGCTCGTCCCACGCCCACTGGTAGTCGATGAGCTGGGGAGGCTTCTCGTCGAAGCCCAGTCGTACGAACTCGAGGTCGCTGCCTCCCGCCGGTAGGACCGGCGAGAGCTCAGGCCCCGAGCTCGGCAGCGAAGTCACCGGCCTCCAGACGAGCCTTCACCGCGCTGAGGAAGCGCGCGGCGTCCGCGCCGTCCACGAGCCTGTGGTCGTACGATAGCGACAGGTACATCATGTCGCGGACCGCGATGATCTCCCCCAGGTCGGGGTCGTCGATGACGACCGGCCGCTTCACCAGCGCACCGGTGCCGAGGATGGCGACCTGCGGCTGGTTGACGATCGGCGTGTCGAACAGCGTGCCCGCGGAACCGTAGTTCGTGATGGTGAACGTGCCGCCCGTGAGCTCGTCCGGAGTCACCTGGCTCGTACGGGTCCTGGCCGCGAGGTCGACGATCTTCTTCGCCAGGCCGGCCACGTTGAGGTCGCCCGCGTCCTTGATGACAGGTACGAGCAGGCCCTTGGGCGTGTCGACCGCGATGCCCACGTGCTCGGCGTTCGGGTAGGTGATCGTCCCCGCCTCGGTGTCGATCGTCGCGTTGACCTTCGGGAACTGCTTGAGCGCCTCGATGGCGGCCTTCGTGATGAAGGGGAGGTACGACAGCGACGCGCCCTCGCGCGCCTTGAAGTCGTCCTTGACGCGGGCGCGGAGCCTGGACACCGAGGTGAGGTCGACCTCGACGGTGGCGGTGAGCTGCGCGGACACGTGCAGGGACTCGACCATGCGGCGGGCGATCGTCGCGCGGAGCCTCGAGATCTTCTCCGTCGTCCCGCGCTGGCCCGACGCCGCAGCAGCAGCCGCCGGCGCCGGGGCGGCGGCAGCCTGGGGTGCCGGAGCCTGGGAGGCGGCCTGTGCCGCGGCCCTCTGCGCGTCGGCGGCGTCGATGACGTCCTGCTTGCGGATGCGGCCGCCGACGCCCGTGCCCGTCAGGGTGGAGAGGTCCACGCCGTGCTGTGCGGCGAGCTTGCGGACCAGGGGTGTCACGTACGAGTCGCCGGTCTCGGCGTCGCTCGCCCGTCGCGGTGCGACCTCGTTCGCCGCCTGGGGAGCGGCAGGCGCCTCGGCAGGCGCAGCCGGAGCCGGTGCGGGGGCTGCCGGAGCAGGAGCCGGCGTGACCGCGGGCTCGGGAGCAGGGCTGGGGGCGGGTGTCGGCGCGGGGGCTGCCGACGCGGCGGCGGTGTCACCGACGACTGCCAGGACGGAGCCGACAGGGACGGTCTCGTCGACGCCCACACGGATCTCGAGGACCGTGCCGGACACGGGGGAGGGGACTTCCGTGTCGACCTTGTCGGTGGACACCTCGACGAGCGCCTCGTCGGTCTCGACCCGGTCGCCCACGTTCTTCAGCCAACGGGACACGGTGCCCTCGGAGACGCTTTCGCCGAGCGCCGGAAGGGTGACCTCGGTACCCGCGGAGGGTGCGGAGCCGGCCGCCGGAGCGGCAGGTGCCGCAGGAGCGGCCTCCGCGGCAGGGGCCTCGGGTCCCGGCGCGGGCTGGGCGACCTCAGCGGGCGCCTGCGACTGGGTTTCGGGTGCTGCGGCCGGGGCCGGCTGGGCCGGAGCGGGAGTGCCGGCGCTCGCCTCGCCGGGCTCGCTGATGACCGCGAGGACGGCGCCTACCGGCGCGGTCTCGTCGACCTCGACCTTGATCTCGAGCAGCACGCCCGCAGTGGGGGAGGGGATCTCGGTGTCGACCTTGTCGGTGGAGACCTCGAGCAAGGGCTCGTCGGCGGCGACGCTGTCGCCCACCTTCTTGAGCCACCGGGAGACCGTACCCTCCGAGACCGATTCGCCGAGAGCCGGGAGAGTGACGTTGGTCGACATGGTGGAGGATCTC